>NZ_LZKP01000199.1 GCF_001672895.1 Mycobacterium sp. E740 | reverse complement strand
CCACCGAAACGGCGCCGGCGGCCGGGAACGTCGCGCCGACCACCACGCCGGCGACGGCTGGGCCGACGGCGCGCTGGAACACCGGTCGCACAACGCCTTCGACACCGTTGGCCGCGAGCAGTTGTTCGGCGGGCAGAATCCGCGGCAGGATCGCGCTGTAGGCGGGGAAGAAGAACGCGGCTGCAATCCCCAGCGCGCCGTCGGCCCAGCCGTCGCCGGCGTGGTGGTCGGCGCGACGTTCCCGGCCGCCGGCGCCGTTTCGGTGGCCGTCCTGCTCGCGGCGGGCCTGCTGCTGCTGATCGGAACCAGGCCGGCACTCAGAACCGTTGCACCCCAGCAGGATTCCCGCCCGCGCGTGATGCGGGATCTGCGCGACGGCTTCGTCTTCGTGCTCGGCACGCCGTGGCTGCTGTGGACGCTGCTGTTCGCGAGCGTTTTCGTGCTGGTGGTGCTGGGGCCGATCGAGGTGTTGCTGCCGTTCATCGCGAAGGACCGATTCGCCGACGGCGCACGGGCATACGGTTTCATCCTGGCGTTCTTCGGCGTGGGCAGCGCTCTGGGCGCGCTCGCGGTGTCGTCGCGCCGGATGCCGCGCCGCTACCTGTCGGTGATGATGGCGATGTGGGGCTTCGGCGCCATCCCGCTGATCGTGGTGGGCTTCACCGCCTCGTTCCCGTGGATGGCGGTCGCGACCCTCGCCATCGGGTTCACCGACGGCGCCGGCATGGTCATCTGGGGCACGCTGCTGCAGCGACGGGTACCGACTGCGATGTTGGGCCGCGTCTCGAGCCTGGACTTCTTCGTCTCGCTGGCGTTCATGCCGGTGTCGTTCGCGGTGGTGGGTCCGCTGTCGAAAGTCGTTTCGATGCAGACGATCTTCCTCGTCGCGGGCGCCGTCCCGGTGCTACTTGCAGCGGTCGCGCTGTGGGCGGCCGGGATGCGGCGCGACGAGGTGGCGCACCCGCTGCGGTGAGCTAGACGCCGAAGATCGGCGGCAGAGCGAGCACCATGACCAGGCCCCAGAAGAAGTGGGTGAGCATGGGTGCGAGGATGCCGCCGGTCGCTCGGCGCTCCAGCGCGCACACCGCACCGAGGATGATCGCGGCGAAGCCGAGCATCGGGTTGCCGGTCGTCGCGGATGTCGCGACGACGTAGACGACGGTCGAGATCAGCACCGGATGGAACCGGCCCAGCGCGGTGTAGAGCGCACCGCGGAAGAACATCTCCTCCGCCAGTCCGTTGATGACGGTGATGAAGGTGACGAGCAGCAGCGGTCCGTAATCCGCGAATTCCAGTACCCGCGTGATGTATTCGCGCACTGCCGGGATCTCGCGCGCGATCAGGCCCCCGACGACGAACGCCCCGCCCATCGCCAATCCGATTGCGGTGCCGGTGATCACCGGCCGCTGGTTTCGGCCACGGAACTTCACGCAGCCCAGGTGCAGCGGTCCGGAGAGAAACGAACCGAGGGCCCACACGCCGGCCAGCGCCAGCGTCAACCAGTAGAACGAGTCGTCGCCCGGCGGTCGGGTCAGCGAATAGCCCAGCAGCGCAGCGCCGATGACCAATACCACGGCGACGATGATGCGGCGGCGCTTGACGGTGGCGGGCGGCTCGTGGTGGGGCACCGCGGCCGTCATGGCGATCTCGCGGACCTCTTGCAGGAACCCGGGGCGGTTCTGCGTCGTGTCCGTCATGCCGGGCTCACCTTGGGTACCAGATGCAGCAGCGTGTCCAACCCGGTGCGCACCGCCCCGGCGACGGGGCCGGGGACGACGCCGATGAGCCCGAGCGCGGGCCGGACGAGGTCCGGCGTGACGGCACCGGCCACCTGTCGCAGGCGCAGCGTGTCCCCGCCGGCCCAGCCGGGGTCGGTGTCGGCGAGGTGGTGCAGGTCGGTGAGCTCGTCGACGGGCCTTCGCCCGCGGCTTCCGAGCGCGCGCTTGATTGCGTCCTCAATCCCGATCAGGCCGCCCGGCGGGTCGGGGACGATGTCGCGCAGCCGGGTCTCCGAAGCCATCATCGGGTGATCCAGCGACTGGACCAGGTCGGCTGCCAGTCCGCCCGGCACCGGCAGCACCGCCGCCGTCACCCAGGACACGAGCCCGGTGTCGACGCCATTGACCGGCAGTTCAGCGCGCCACTTGCCGGCGATGCGCGCGTAGGTCCGCAGCAGATCGCCGTACGACGTGGTCTCAGCGCCGGTGATGTCGTACGCCCCGGCGGGCACCCGCTCGGTGTCGGCGGCCGCGACGAGGTAGTGCAGCACGTCACAGATCGAGATCGGGTCGATCGGATTGGCCGACCATGAGGGCATCGGGATGACGACGAACCGGTCGCCCACGTATCGCAGCATCTCGAAGGACGTCGAACCCGCCCCGATGATGATCGCCGCACCCAGCCACACGACGTCGGCTCCGTCCTCGACATGCAGCGCCTCGGCGACTTCGGCACGGCTGGCCAGATGCTCGGACAGGTCGTCGCCGTCGGGCACGAACCCGCCCAGATACACGATTCGCCGGACGCCGGCCTCCTTGGCTGCCCGCGCCACGTTCTCCGCCGCGCGGTTGTCCGCTTCCCGGAAGTCCGGCTGCCCGATGCCGTGCACCAGGTAGTAGAGGACGTCGACGTGGCCGGCGTCGGCGAATGCCGATCGCGCCGAAGCCTCGTCATGGGCGTCCATCGCAACGGTGGTGACGCGGTCCTGCCAACCGAAATCCGCGAGCCTGTCGGGGTTTCGGCTTGCCGCGACCACGTCATGGCCCTCGGAGAGCAGGGCAGTGACGAGCCGGGAGCCGACGTAACCGGTGGCGCCGGTCACCAGGGTGCGCAGACGTTTCACGGTACGCCTGTACCCGGATTGGGCCCTGGAGAATCTAGGCCGTCGCGTCGCGGTGCAGATCGATGAGGTGCTGGTAGACCTGCGCGTTGTACCGATTGTGGTTGACCTCGGCGTCGCTCAGGTCGCGGCGCACCTTCGCCGGCACGCCCGCGACCAGTGACCGCGGCGGCACCGCGAAACCTTGGGGCACCACGGCGCCGGCGGCGATGAGCGATCCCTGGCCGATCGTCGCGCCGTTGAGGATGACCGCACCCATGCCGATGAGTGCGCCGTCCTCGACGACGCAGCCGTGCAGTACGGCGTTGTGCCCGACGCTGACTTCGGCGCCGATGCTGACCGGGAACTCCGGATCGACGTGGATGGTCACGCCGTCCTGGATGTTGGTGCCGAAGCCGATGTCGATGGGTTCGACCTCTGCACGCAGCGTCGCGCCGTACCAGACGCTGGCCCGTGCCGCGAGCGTCACCTGTCCGATCAGGCTTGCGTTCGGGGCCGCCCAGGCTTCGGCATGCAGCGCAGGCGCGCGACCACGAATGGGGACGATCAGCGGTTCAGGCATGCGGGCCATCGTAGTGTGGGCAGTTCGGCAATGTGCAGGTCACACCGGTTGCCGGCAGCGTTTGGCGAGGTGACGACTTTGGTGCTGGCGCGCGACTGCCTCTAACATGCGTTGCGACCTGTCTAGCTGAGGAGCCGTAAGTGAAGACCAGCACCAGCAAAGCCATCGGCGCCGCGACCGGCATCGCGGCGATCGCCCTTTCGGTGCCGCTGGCCGTCACCGCGTACGCCGATCCGCCGGCGCCCGCGCAGCCGGCCACGCCGACCACGCCCACCACGTCGGTAGAGGCCGAGATCCCCAACCCTGAGGGCAAGGGCTGCGACGCGTTCAAGGAAGCCGTGCCGGACTGGAAGTCGCTGAAGACCCTGCCCGTCGGCCGGGCGCTGCAGGCCATCCCCGACGCCAGCACCTTCTACTCCGCGATCTCGGGCGGCTTCAACCCGGCGGTCAACGTGGTGCCGGTGCTGGAGAACGGGCCGTACGTGGTCTTCGCGCCGACGAACGAGGCGTTCGCCGCGCTGCCGCCCGCCCAGCTCGACGCACTGAAGGCCAACCCGGCGGCGCTGACGGACTTCGACTACTACCACGTGTTCCTCGGGCTCCTCGGCCCGAAGGACGTCAAGGGGCAGCGGCCCACGCAGCAGGGCGCGGAGATCAAGGTGACGGGCGAGAACGCCGACGTCAAGATCAACGACACCGCCAAGGTGGTCTGCGGTGGCATCCAGGCGGCGAATGCCCGGATCTACCTGATCGACGCGGTGCTCGACCCGGCCAAGCCGCCGACGGCGGTGACGCCGTCGGGCACGTCGACGTCCGAGACGACGACGACAACCACGACGACCACCACCACCAGCAGCGGCCAGCCCGCCTGATCTCGTTCGCCCAAACCGACGTTTTGGCGGAAAAGTGCGAGTGCAATCCGCCGAAACGTCGGCCTCGAGGAGTTAGACGCCACGCCGGCCAGCCCGCTTAGACCCCCAAGTCGCGGCCGATGATCTCCTTCATGATCTCGGTGGTGCCACCGAAGATCGTCTGGATGCGTCCGTCGACGTAGGCCCGGGCGACGCGGTACTCCAGCATGTAGCCGTAGCCGCCGTGCAGCTGCACGCAGCTGTCGACCACCTTCTTGGCGACCTCGGTGGCCCACCACTTGGCCTTGGCGGCCTCGACCGCGGTCAGCTCACCGTCGACGACGGCACGCAGGCAACGGTCGATGTAGTTCTCGGTGACCTCGAGTTCGGTCTCCATCTCGGCGAGCAGGAAGCGGTTGTGCTGGAAGCTGCCGATCGGTTGCCCGAATGCCTTGCGGTCCTTGGTGTATTGCAGCGTCTCGTCGAAGACCGCGCGGGCGCCGGCGATCGCTGAGATCGCGATCGACAACCGCTCCGACGGCAGGTTGGTCATCAGGTGGTAGAACCCGCGACCCTCTTTGCCCAGCACGTTGGCGCCCGGCACCCGCACGTTCTCGAAATGCAGCTCGGAGGTGTCCTGCGAGTGCAGGCCCATCTTGTCGAGCTTGCGGCCGCGGCTGAAGCCCTCCATGTCGCGCTCGACGACCAGAAGCGTGAAGCCTTTGTGGCCGGCTTCGGGGTCGGTGCGGGCCACCACGACGACGAGGTCGCAGTTGATGCCCGACGAGATGAATGTCTTGGAGCCGTTGACAATCCAGTCGTCACCGTCGCGCACCGCGGACGTGCGGATGCCGGCGAGATCGCTGCCCGCGCCGGGTTCGGTCATCGCCACCGCGATGATGGTCTCGCCGCTGGCGATGCCGGGCAGCCACCGCTTCTTCTGCTCGTCGTTGGTCAGGTCCTTGAAGTACGGGCCGACGACGTCGTTGTGCAGGCTCAGCGCCGGACCGTGTGCGCCCGACCGCGCCATCTCCTCGTCGATGATCGCGTTGAAGCGGAAGTCGTCGGATCCGCCGCCCCCGAACTCCTCGGGCATGTTGAACCCGATCAGCCCGTACTTGCCTGCCGCGGTGTACGCCGAGCGGTCGACGATGCGCTCGGTCTCCCACTTCTCCTGATTGGGGACGAGTTCGCGCTCGATGTACTCGCGGACGGTCTCGCGGAACGCCTCGTGCTCGGCGTCGAAAATCGTTCTCTTCACTGTTACTTGGCCTTCCAAACAGGCTGGCGCTTCTCGGCGAATGCCAGCGGTCCTTCCTTGGCGTCCTCGGAACGGATCAGCGTCCCGATCTCCCGCATTGTTCGTGTCCATCCGGCTTCGTCGCCGGTGATGACACCGTCGTCGACACCCATCGCCACGCGCTTGCTCGCCCACACGGCCAGCGGGGCGTTGCAGGTGATCCGGTCGGCCAGTGCGAGCGCCGCCTCGACCGCGGTGCCGTCGGGCACGACCTGGTTGATCAGCCCCCATTTCAGCGCGTCGGCCGACGACATCGGCTCGCCGGTGAACAGCAGCTCCATCGCGACCTTGCGCGGCAGATGGTCGACGATGCGGAACACCCCGCCGGCGGCGGCGATGAGTCCCCGCTTCACCTCCGGCAGACCGAATTTCGCGCGTTCCTCGGCGACCACCAGGTCGCTGGCGAGCGCCAGTTCGGTGCCGCCGCCCAGCGCGGTGCCGTTGACTGCGGCGATGGTCGGCTTGTCGATGTAGTGGTGCACATACCCGGCGAAGCCCCACTCGCCGTGCTCGGGGTGAAACAGGTTCTCGCGACGCGAGATCGCCTTGAGATCGGCTCCAGCACAGAACGATTCGCCGGCCCCGGTGATGACGACCGCGCGCACCTCGGGATCGTCCTGCGCCTCCTGAAGGGCGTCGCCCACCGCGGTGCTCACCGCGCTGTTGACCGCGTTGCGGGCCTCGGGCCGGTTGAGCGTGATCACCATGACGTTGCCCCGCCGCTCGGCGAGAGCGGCGGGCGCTTGGACGTCTGAGGTCACAGCAGTTCGATGATGGTGGCGTTGGCCTGGCCGCCACCCTCGCACATGGTCTGCAGACCGTACTGAATTCCCTTGTCGCGCATGTGATAGAGCATCGTCGTCATGATGCGTGCACCGGAGCCGCCCAGCGGGTGCCCGATCGCGATCGCGCCGCCGTTGGGGTTCAGCTTCTTCTCGTCGGCGCCGATGTCCTTCAGCCACGCCATCGGAACGGGAGCGAACGCCTCGTTGACCTCGAACACGCCGATGTCCTCGAGCCGCAGGCCGGACTTCTTGAGCGCCTTCTGCGTGGCGGGAATCGGCGCGGTCAGCATGATCACCGGGTCGGCGCCGGCCAGCGTCGCGGTGTGCACCTTCGCGATCGGCTTGAGTCCGAGTTCACTGGCCTTCTCGGCGGACATGAACAGGATCGCGGCCGAGCCGTCGGAGATCTGCGACGAGTTGCCGGCGTGGATCACGCCGTCCTCGCGGAAGGCGGGCTTGAGCTGACCCATCTTCTCGATGGTGGTGCCGCGGCGGATGCCCTCGTCCTTGAGCACCGGGTTGCCTTCTTGGTCCTTGATCGCGACGATCTGATCGTCGAACGCGCCGGAATCCTGCGCGGCGGCGGCCTTCTCGTGCGAGCCGAGGGAGAACTCGTCGAGCATGGTGCGGTCGAGGCCCCACTGCTCGGCGATCATCTCGGCGCCGATGCCCTGGTTCGGTGTCTGGCGGTAGCGGTCCTTGAAGCTCTGCGGATACGGGTTGCCGCCGTTGGCCAGCGAGGCGCCCATCGGCGTGCGCGACATCGACTCCACACCGCCGGCGACGACGACGTCGTAGTGGCCGGCGATCACACCAGCGGCGGCGAAGTGGATGGACTGCTGGCTCGAACCGCACTGGCGATCCACTGTCACGCCGGGCACGCTCTCCGGCCAGCCCGCGGCGAGCAGCGCGGTGCGGCCGATGTCGAGCGCCTGCTCGCCGGCCTGCATGACGCAGCCCCAGATCACGTCGTCGACGAGCGCCGGGTCGACACCCGCCCGCTCCACGAGACCGTTGAGCACCTGCGCGGACAGTTCCGCCGGGTGGACACCCGACAGCCCGCCGTTGCGTTTCCCGACGGGCGACCGCACTGCCTCGACGATGACGGCTTCAGCCATGACACTTCTCCTTCGAATGTGGATTCCACCCGGGTTTCCCCGAACGTAGTGGAACAAAGTTTACTAGGTCAACCTACTGGTTGGTAGGCAGAGGGCGGGCCAGCTCCCGGGCCATGGCGACATGCCCTTCGAAGTCGAGTTCGGTCGCCATTCGGAGGTAGCGACCCGCGAGTTCCCCGAACGCTTCGGTATCGGCGCGGGCTTTCGCGAGCAGAGTACGCAGCCGCAGTCCCCAGAGTTCATTCAGCACGTATCCCGTATCGGTGGGGAGCGCGGCCAAACGCTCGATGGCTCGTTGCGCATCTGCGAGGTCGCTCGCGTCACCTCGCTGTACCAACGCTTCCACGAGGACCCCGACGCACATCGGCATCCAGACGATGTGGCCGATAGTGAAGTAGTCGTCGACGACCGACCGCGCAATCCTGATGGCGCCGTCGAGCTCGCCCCTGGCGGCCATCTCCCTGGCAATGAACGCATCGACGACCGGCCAGTCGTCCGCGGCGAACCGTTCACGAAAGGAGGCGTCGCGCACCTTGGACAAGATCTCCAGACCGGCCGCCCGCTCCTCGGTGCTCACGCAATGCACGAGCGCCACCCCGCGGGCGAGTTTCGCCAAGTACAGCCCGAGGTCCTCGGAGAATTGCTCGGCGAGCGCCAAGATCTCTTCTGTCTCGCGGAGTATCTCGACAGTAGGGATCATCACCCCGTTCGCGATGGGATGAATCCGCGCGTGATACATCACGCTGGCCACCACGAAGGGATCGATGGTCCGCGCCTTCGCGGGGTCGACTCGCCTGGCCAAGGACAGGCCCTGCTCCAAGTCTTCCCGCCACCCGGGCAGGCCGAGATAGCAGCGCGCCATTCCCCGCGACGCGAATACATCGCCGTGCGGCATGATTTGGAAAGTGTCAGCGTCGCCCGGTTCTGCGCCCGACGATGCGACAATCCATTCCGCCAGCCGCAGCACTTCTGCAAGCTCGGCAGTCTCGAACTTGGCGCCGATGGCCCCGCCGGCCAAAGCGGCCGTGACCGCGGGATCGCCGATCGATTCGAGCAGGCGGACGAGCTCGGTGCCTAGTTCCGACGCTTCCTCGCTACGAATGGTGTTCGACTGCGCCGCAACCAGACCCGCCATACCGGCCGCTAAAGACACCGAATCACCTGCGGCAGCGCACAACTCGCGCAACTCGACGTAGCTCCGATCGTCCGGCTCGATACTGCCGACCCGCCACACCGTTCCCAGGAGCATGGCGCGGGGTGCGATGCGCATCGACATTCGGTCGGGGTCATCATCGGGCAACCGGTCGGCCACCTGGCACGCCCGACTCCAGCTCGTCCGCGCCGCGGTGATATCGCGGGAGATCGACCAGCCACCGGCACGCATATGCCAGGCGTATGCGGCGTGGAGATCGCTCGCCGCCTCCAGGTGTTCAGCAATCAGCGACGCGTACTCGTCGGTCAACCCTCGCCCCTCGAGTGCGCTCGCCAGCGCCCGGTGTCGTTGCGCCCGATCGGATTTGAGTTGCGACTCAGACGCGACCGCACGGATCAGCGGATGCCTGAACGCATATTCCGGGCGTGGGCCGAACGCGACTCGGTCGATGAGCTGCGCCTCGATCAGCGGCTGCAGATCCGGACCGTCGACGAGAAGCCTCAACATGTCTTCCTCGAACCGCGCGCCGATGACCGCCGCGGCATTCAGCGTGGTCTTCGCCACGGGCTCGAGCCGGTCGATGCGGGCACCGATGGTCGCCTGCAACGTGGCCGGGACGTTCGCGTCGACGATGTCGGCCTGCAGGCGGTAGCTGCCGGGCTGACCGCCGATGACGCCACGTTCGGTCAGGTCGCGAACGATTTCCTCTGAGAAGAACGGATTCCCGCCGGCACGGCTGCAGACCAGGTCGGCGAGTTCGTGAACGGAGGGGTCGCTGCCCAGCAGTTCGACGGTCAGCGTGGATGCCTGGGTGTTGGTCAACGGACGCAGGACGAGATTCTGGGCGCCGGCCAGCCGGGCTAGTGGTCCGTCGTATTCGGGCCGATGCGTGATGAGTGTCAGCGAGGGTGTCTGGGGAACCACCGAGAGGAAATCCGCCAGCAGCGACTCGCTGGCCTCGTCGATCCAGTGGGCGTCCTCGATCACATAAACCGCCGGTTCGGCACGAGCGAGTGACGCGGCGTTGATCAGGCTCGTCAGCCGCCTGCGCCGTGCTTCTGCGGCAACTTCGGGCAGCATTGCGGTGGCATCACGCAAGCCGAGGAGATCCTCCAGCAGCAATACGTCATCGGGATCGGCGTCGGAAAACTGCGCTCGGATCTGCTCACCGGCCGTGACTGCGTCGAAGGCCTCGATCCCCAGCGCCGCACGCAGCAACCGACTGACAGCGCGGAACGGAATGTCGGTGGTATGTGACTCGCAGTAGGTGGTGAAGACAGGCACCCCACGATTGCTTGCCAGCGCCGATGCTTCACGGACAAGCCGACTCTTGCCGATCCCGGCCGGACCCGCGAAGGTGACGACACATCCCGCGCCGCTCACCGCTTCGTCGAGGAGCGAGGTGACGGTGTTGAGCTCCCAACTGCGGCCGACCAGCGTCGATTCACTGCGGCGCTGCGGCCTCTGCTCAGTGACGGCCAGCAACCGTCGCGCGGATACCGGTGCGTCAGCCCCCTTGATAAACACCAGTTCTGGAGCGGCGAGCGCGACCGTGTTCTCGACGAGGCGGGCCGTGGAATCGCTGAGCATCACTGCACCCGGCGGCGCGACGGCCTCCATGCGTTGTGCCATGCCGACTTGGGCGCCGATCGCGGTGTAACCCAATGCGGCAGAACCGATTTCCCCGGTGATGACCTGCCCGGAGTTCAGGCCGATTCGAAGTTCGAGCTTGGTCTCGGCCTGGATGTCGAGTGCCGCGAGGCAAGCGCGAAAAGCGTGGTCCTCCAGCGTGGCTGGGGCGCCGAACACCGCCATGATGCCGTCGCCGGTGAATTTGTCGACGGTGCCGCCGTAGCGGCGCACCACCTTCGTCGCGAGGTCGACGAGTTCGGACATGATTTCACGCAGCCGCTCCGGCCCGACCTCGGCGGCGATGTCCATCGACCGTACGACGTCGGCGAAAAGTACAGTCACCTGCTTGTATTCAGCGGGCGTCTGCGCGGCGATCGGCGCTCCGCACTGGTGGCAGAACTTCGCGTCGTCCTGCACCTCGCTGGCGCAGGCCCCGCACGCCGTCATGGCAGCTATCGTGTCACCGCCGACACGGCTACCGTGGCAAAACGGTAGTTACCTGCGCATATGCGCGCCCCCGACTGGTTGAACCCTCGACATGGTTTACTGAGTTGCACAGCTGGCCGTCCGGTCGGCTTACGTGTCGTGGGAGTGGGAGTGGCTGGGAGTACACCGCTGGCGCCGATGATCGGCCCGGATGGCGTCGGTGCGGGAACGACGGTCCGGTCGCCGAAGACGGCCGAGCTCGTCGCGGGAACGCTGCGCCGCATGGTGGTCGACGGGCAGCTCAAGGACGGCGACTTCCTGCCCAACGAGGCCGAGCTGATGGCGCACTTCGGGGTGAGCCGGCCCACCTTGCGCGAGGCGGTGCGCGTACTGGAGTCCGAGCGCCTGGTCGAGGTTCGGCGCGGCTCGCGTACCGGCGCCCGCGTCCGGGTGCCCGGTCCCGAGATCGTCGCCCGTCCCGCCGGCCTGCTGCTCGAGTTGTCCGGTGCGACGATCGCCGATCTGATGACGGCGCGCTCGGGCATCGAGCCGATGGCGGTGCGGCTGCTGGCCGAGAGCGGATCCGCCGAGGCTTTCGACGAGCTGGACACGATGCTCGAAGAACACGTGCCGTCCGGTTGGCAGACCGACAGCCTCGCCGAGACGACCGGCGACTTTCACCTGCGCGTCGTCGAGCTGTCGGGTAACGCGACGCTGTCCATCATCGCCGGGATGCTGCAGGAGATCACGGTGCGCCACAACGCGTTTCTGTTCAAGGAGCGCCGACCGGTCTCCAAGGCCGATTACGACAAGCTGATGCGGTCATACCGAAAGCTGATGCAGCTGTTGCGGTCCGGGGATGGCGCGGCCGCCGAAGCGCACTGGCGCAAACACCTGGACACCGCGCGCGATCTGCTCCTGCAGGGCCTCGAGGACGTCAAGGTCCGCGACGTCATGGGCTAGGGGGCGTCCGCGCTGTCCCGTTGCCAGGTCACCTGTACGGGCACGGTGTCATCCCACGGTTGCCGCGTCACCACGTCAGCGACCCGGAAGTATCCCCGCTCGAATTCCCCTGTGGCGGCGTCCACCAAGCGGTACTGCTGGGTCTGGCGGTGAATCGGTTGCCCGTCGATCAGCACGACGCGGATCTCGCCCGGTTCGAACTGGCAACGTTTCTGCAGCGCGGCGATCAACTGTTCGCTGTGCATGTGGCCGTCACCGAAGTTCCAGCCGATCGCGGTGCTGCAGATCCGCTCGCCGTCGGTGAGCACGTAGTCGTCCTCGTCGAGGCCCGCCATCGCCCGGTGCGCGAGCGTGAACATCGCACGGCCGTGAGTGTTGAAGGCGCGGAAGGCATATCCCATGTAGAGGTACATCTGCGCAGTTTCCGGGCTGCCGTAGTACCGCTCCATCTGCGCCTGTGGCATGCTCGCGATCGAGACGATGTTCTGCTCGATCTTCGCCGCTGCCGACGGCTTCACACACCACAGCCCGGTGTCCCAGTTGCCCGCGTAGTACCGCATGCCGGGCAGGAAGGACACCTTGCGCGGGAACAGGTTTCCCGTGACGACGGTGCCCGCGACGACCGCGAACAAGACGATCGGCCACGGGCTCTGCAGATCGCCGAGGCCGATGTCGGTGTGCCCGACGAACAACGCCAGCACCGAGAACATCATGAAGACGTTCCATTCCAGCGGCACCCCCATCGGGATCGACGACAGGATGCCGAAGTGGAACACCAGCATCACGAACGCCGCGATGTACGTCGGCCAACCGCCGGGCGAGAAGAACAACACCAGCGGGACCAGTCCTTCGATCGCCGTGCTGAAATGCGCCAGCCAGCGTGACCGCCGGCCGGGCCGCAGATCGTCCGGGAAGTGTTCGAAGAACTTGCGTTTGATCCACTTCGGCCGGAACACCGGGTTGTTGCTCATCATCGTCGAGATGACGAACGGGAAGTGCTTGTTGAGCTTCGACGTCGCGGCACCCAGCCAGATCACCAGGCACACCAGTTTGGCCGCGATGATGATGTCCGCACCGGCGAACAGGAAGCACGCCGCCAGCGAGGCGTAGACCTCACCTCGCGCGGCCAGGAAGATCACCTTGTCACGCAGGCCGAGAACCGCGAGGACACCGAGGATGGCCGCGATCTGCCACACCGGCAACACGCCCACCGTCGTGCCGAGTGCAGGTATGGGGCCCGTGCCGTCGGATGACAACGCCACGACGAGCAGGATCAGCAGCGCCGCGTACAACAGCGCATCGAAGGGCGTGCGGGTGTCCCCTCTGGTCAGCGGGACGCGGGTGGGCCACGGCGGCAATCGGATCGTCTTCGGCCGCAGCCAGTAGAGGATCGAGCCCATCGGCGGGAAGAACCGGTTGTTCAGCGGCCCGAACCCGCAACCCAGCCCGACGACCTCGAAGAGCATCGTGTACAGCACGACCTTCTCGAACACGATCGGCTCGTTGTACCAGGCGGCCACGTTGGTGAACCCGTCGACACCGGTGGTCGTCAGCGCCACCAGCCAGGCGCCCAGGATGTAGAGCAGGATCTTCACGACGTAGAAGAGGTGCAGGACGACCGGCGTCCCGAAGCCCACCTCGGCCCAGTGCCGTGCCATCGGCACGATCTTCTCGGCGCGGGTGCCCTTGTTCCACTGCTCGAAGTCGACGACGGGCGCGTCCTGCTTCAAGAACCCCATGGCATGACAGATTAGAACGTGTTCTAGCTACGCAGAAGCGGTTCAGGCGTCGGTCTTGGCCGGCGGCCGGTAGAAGATCGCCAGCTGGCCGATGCCTCCCAGCAGGCCCAGACCGAGCGCGATCACGAATCCCCACCACCCGTGCAGCAGATCGGCGAAACCGGTGTCGCGGAACAGCAGGTAGTCGAGGCTGTACTTGCCCGCACCGATGGTCGCGATCGCGACGGCCGTCGTCGCCAGGATCAGGTTGTACTCCCAGCCCTCCTTGACGATGAAAAAGCCGTTCGCCCGGTGCACGGTCCAGGCCGCGACGAGCATCAGCGCGACGAAGCCCGCGGCAGGCACCGGTGTCAGCAGCCCGACAGCCAGGCCCAGACCCGCGGCCATCTCGGTGGTCGCAGCGACCCGGGCATGGAAGGTGCCCGGCTTCATGCCGATACTCTCGAACCAGCCGGCCGTGCCGGGTATCCGGCCGCCGCCGAAGAACTTGTTGTAGCCGTGCGCGGCCATCGTCACGCCCAGCACCACTCGCAGGAACAGCAAGCCGAAATCCAACGCTGAGTCGTAGGCAGTCATAGCTACAAAATCTAGGCCATGTGTTAAGCCGTTGCCCAGCCCCATGCCACGAAACCCCGAACACAGTGCGCGGGTCAGGGCACGAGCGCCGCAGCCAGCCGCTCGAC
The DNA here is from genome assembly GCF_001672895.1 of Mycobacterium sp. E740. Lineage (GTDB taxonomy): Bacteria > Actinomycetota > Actinomycetes > Mycobacteriales > Mycobacteriaceae > Mycobacterium. Next base: position 28,350 of record NZ_LZKP01000199.1, on the reverse strand, counting down.
GTACGCGTCGATGTCGCCGATCGCCGACTCCGCCGCGTGCACGCTGATCGCGATCGTGTCACCGATGCCGTGCACGCCGTGGGTCAGCCCCATCATCGGGGACAGGCCGGGGTAACCGGCCGTCAACACGACGGGCGTCCCACCGAAGTGCACATCGGCCGGACCGCGGTTGACACTCGACACCACGGTGTTGCCGGTGACCGTAGCGGACCGCGTCGTAGCGTCGAAATGCGCCACACCCCAACGTATCAGCGCGGCGGGCACTGCCCCAGACGCGCGGTCGGAGGCCGCGAATGCCGGGTGGGCTGCCCGCCGGCGCCGCTGCGCAAGTTCGTGAGCGATCTGCTGCACACGCGCGTCGTGGGCCAAGTCGGGATGCAGGCCGACACCGACATTGCCGAAGTGGTTGTTCGCCTGGCGCACACCGGCCTTCGCCATCGGTACCTCGGCACGCAGGTGCGACGCGTCATCGCCGAGTTCGCGCAGATGTGCCGACAACGCCGTCGAGACCGCCGCCAGCACGCCGACGGTCACCGTCGGATCGGGCAACTCTGCCCGTCGCCTGAGCAACGTCCGCACGTTGCGCACACCGTCAGGCCGACAGTTGCTTCGCAGCGCCGGGCACAAATCCGCCTGCGGCACAACAAGACCAGCCGCGGTATCGCGGAGCAGCTGTCGCTGCGCGCGGGCAGCACGATAACCGCGCCACGGCAGGGCCGCCCCCAGCAGGGGCCGCCGACTCGCCACCGGAGGGACTCGAGCCTCGCGCCCCAACAGCCACGCCGCCAACGCCGATGACCGGACCCCGTCGCCCAACGCGTGCGCGACCTGGACCACGACGACCGTGCCCAGGCCTGTGCCTGGAAGCTCATGGACGGCCGGGAAGATGTGCAGACGCCACGACATGATGCGTGCGTCGAGTTGGTCGGCACCCAAACCGGCCACCACCGCCAGGCACTGCGACCAGTTGGTGCCTGCGGCATGCATGACGAACTGGCTCTCCGACACGTCCCCTACGACCCACCGCGGATACGTCAGCGGATTGCGGTCACGCACCCGCAGCCGCAACTCCGTCGAGTCACGCGCCCGGGCCCCAATTTGCGCCACCGCGGCCGGGATATCGGCGACTGGTCCCGCGAACCCGTAGAGCAGGAACTGGTCACTCGGCACCTTCGCCGACATCCAGTAAGTCTGCGCATCCACCGCAGCCAGTCGACGGGCCATGCACCCAGGCTAGGTGCGGCCGATGAAGTCGACGATGTGACCGGCCACCGCATCCGGTTGTTCCAGCTGCAGGAAGTGCCCGGCTCGCTCCACAGTCGCCACCCGGCTCCCCTCGGGAAGGACGCGCTGCACCCAGTGCGCGTAATCCGCTGTCGCACAACCGTCGTCGAGCCCATGCAGGTACAGCGTCGGCAGCTGCGGCGCGGACAGCCAATGCCGGTGCAATTCGGCGTACTGCACGGGCGGCTTGCTGTTACGCACCGTGGCGCGGTAGTAACCGAGTGCGGCGCGCCAGTTCTGCGGCGCTCCGATCGCTTCGTTGACATGGGCGATGTCCTCGGCTGCGTCGAAACCGGGTGACCACTGCCGCCACAGCCGTGGCACCACCCAGGACGCGGACCGTTCGGGAAGCCCAGGCAATTGGAAATACGTGATGTACCAACTGCGCAGCAGCTGCCGCGGCAACTGGGCGGCCAGTCGGCCGCCGTTCGGAAGCTTGCCCAGCGGCCGAAACGTCGCGGCAGGCGGCACCGACATGATCACCGCCTTCGCGAACGGGCTGTCGGGCATCGCGGCAAGACCGGCACCCGCGATCGCCCCCCAGTCGTGACCGATGAACACGTCGCGGCCCGTCGGCCCGGCGGCGTCGAGAACCCGCAGCGCATCGTCCATCAGCGCACCGACGTGGTAGCTGCCGTCCGATGCCGTCGACGACGGCGCGTATCCGCGCATGAACGGCGCCACCACCCGCCAGCCGGCGTCGGCCAACAGCGGCGCCACCTTGCGCCATCCGTGTGCCGTGTCGGGAAAGCCGTGCAGACACAAGGCAACTGGCGCGTCAGCGGCACCCCACGTCAGCGCACGCAACCGCACCCCCGGAGCCTCGACGTCGAGCAGTTCGGGTTCCGCCGCCACGACTTATACCGGGTCGAATTGGGAGATGAGCCAGCGCCCGTCGATCTTCTCCAACGTCACGCGCACACTCGATGCCGTGTCCGTGGGAGCGTCCTGGCCGACGACCACGGTCTGGTTGACGAACACCAGCACCACGGCCTTGTCGGTATCGGCCGACACCGAGGCCGCCGCCGGCACCGACGCCACCGCCGAGATCTGCTTCTGCTTCGCGCCGGGGATCACCACGTCGTTGATGAGCCCGGTGTAGGACTCCTGGAACTCGCCGGTCAGCAAGTTGCGGGCATCGTTGAGCTGCTGCTCGACGGTGTCCGGCTTGTACGACAGCATCGTGACGGTGCTGTCCTTGGCGACCTGCACCGTTTCGTCACGGGCGGCCTCCGCATTGCGTACGGAGTTGTCCACCCATTTCAGGTAGCCTGCCGCGCCCGCCAGCAGCAGTGCGATGGCCGGCAGCACTCCGAAGGCGAAGACGCGTGCCCAATTGATCCGCCGCTTGGGCGGGCCGGCGACGGGCGCCTCGTCAGCAGGCTCGTCGGCGGACTCGGCCGCATCGGCGTCCTCGGTCTCGTCTGGCACCGATTCGACCTCGGTTTCCGGCTCCGGAGTCGCCGTCACTTCCTCGGCGGCCGAGGTGTCCAACTCGACCGCCTCGGCGGTCTGTCCGGTGCTCTGCTCGCCGGATTCAGCCGTCACATCGGCGTCTTTGTTGCGCTTGGGCAGTCGGTGCCTGCTGCTCACGGTACGAACTCCACGTTCGAGACCTTCGCCTCATCCTCGCCGGTCTTCTGCACCGAGATCCTCATCCGCCACGCCCGTGGCTGTTGCTCCGGAGCGCCGGCGTTGGTGGTGTTCACGGTGACGGCCACCAGCACCTGCCCCTCGTTGTCGTTGGACGACTCCAGACCCGCCTCGGAGATCTTGCCCTCCGACTTGGACTGCGCCTGCTTGACGACCTCGACGAACGGTCCCGCACGCTTCTGGAAGTCGTCGTAGAACGTCCCGGTGGACGAGTCGAGCACCCGCTGCACGTCGGCATCGGCGTGCTCGAAGTTGATCGTCGTGAGGTTCAGCGCTCCCTGGCGGCCCACCTGCAGGAACAGCTTCTGCAGCTGGTCGGCCTTGTGGGACTCGTAGGCCCGGTACCCGAGCCAGCCGACCAGCCCGCCGAGGCCCACGACGAGCACGAGTCCCACGATGGTCGCCAACCGCAGGTGCGACATCCGCCGTTTGACCGGGGCAGGTTCGGCGACGGTTTCGTCCGCGTCTTCGGCCTCGTAGTCGGCCACGTCGTCCACTTCGGGTGCGGGCTCGGCAGCCGGGGCCGTCGACTCGCCGAGGTCCGCCGCGGAGTCGACGTCTGACGTCGACTCGCTCGCTTTCTCCTCGGCGGGAGTGGTTTCGTCTGCCATCTACGTTCCTCTACGGCTGCGGGCCAGGTCGGCTCAAACCTACGTGCCCGCACACCATAGCGTCGGATTCTGCGTCACCGACCCGGTGGGACGAGCATCGACTGCCACGGCCGCTCCCCCGCCGCCCCGGTCGCCAGGTTCGACTGCGTGTACACCTTGCCGTCCGGGCCGACGTATTCGCCGGTCGCCGGGTCGTACTCGGCGGCCGCGACGGGCAGCGGCGGCGTACCCGGCGGAGGCGGCGTCACAGCGACCGGAATGTCCGGCGGCACGTGCGGAATGGCCTGGCCGGACAGTGTGGCGTTCGGGTCGCCCTTCCAGTTGTAGCCGTCGTTGAGCGGCACGTACTGCTCGTCGCTCTCGCACTGCTGCCACGTCGGAGCACGCTTGCCGGGCACCGTGATGCACGGCAGGTTGCGGGCGCCGCGCACGTTGAACGGCGCGTCCTGCGGCGTGCGGCAATACAGATCGCCCTTCGGCCGGTCGGGATAGTCCTCGAAAGTCGGCACCCGCTGCTGCTTGGCCGGCAGGAACCCGGTCGTGCACGGCGGCGGCAGGTTCTGCGGAGGCAGCGGCAGCGGCGCGGGCAGCGCAGGCAGGATCGCGTTGAGGTTGAAGATCAGCGCATCACCCATGTAGTCCTGCTTGGTGTTTCGCTTGTGCACACCAACGGCCTGCGTGACCGCGGTGCCTTGCGGCAACAACACCAGCAGCTGCTCGAGGCTCGGCTGGTAGGCCACAGCCACGTCGCCGACGCTCACCAGGTTCGCCAGCACAATCGGCAGCGTCGGCTGCAGCCGCTCGAACAGCGCGCGCGCCTCATCTGCCGCCCCCGGCGCCCTTTCGAGGATCCCCGCCAGCGCCGGATCCTGGCTGCGCAGTTGACCGGTGATGCTCGCCAGGTTCGCCGCCCACGCCTGGACGGAGCCCGCGGTGTCGGTCTGGGTGTCCAGCACCGGTTTGGACTGGTCTATGAGGGTGACCAGCGGGTCGAGGTTCTTGCGGGCGTCGATGGCCAGGGTCGCGCTTCCGGTGACCAGCCGGCGCAGTTCGGGCCCGAGCCCGCCGACCGCGACGTAGGCCTCGTCGACGACCGTCCTCAGGTTCTCCTGCGGAATCGCCTGCAAGCCGCGAGTGGTGTCGTTGAGGACGACGTTGATGTCCGTCGGCACTTTTGCGCGGCTCGCCGGGATCACGTCGCCGTCTCGCAACTCCGGGCCGTTACCGCTGCGCGGCAGCAACTGGACGAACTGCTCGCCGACGGCGGAAACGCTGTGCACCTCGGCTTCGAGATCGGCGGGGATCTTGACGCCCGAGTTCAGCGACAGCACCGCCTGTACGCCGGTACGGGTCAGCTCGACGCTCTTGATTTCGCCGACCTGCACGCCGCGGTAGGTGACGTTGCCGCGCGGATACAACCCGCCCGTCTCGGGCAACTGGAGGGTGACGCGGTACTGCCCGACGCCGAGCAGCGACGGCAGCCGCATGTAGCCGAAGACCATGATCGCGAGCGCGACAACGGCGATGACGGAGAAGATCGCGATCTGGATGAGGATCCGCCGGGTCATTCGCATGTCATCGCCCCTGATCCCAGCGGTACGGCGCGACCAGCGGGTTGCCTTGCGTCCCACCGCCGCCGGCCAGACACGGATTGGGGAATTGGCCGATGGTGCGTCCCCACTGCAGCTCCAACCACGTCAAATTGCATTCGAACCGCGAGCCGGTGAAGAACCCGGAGTCGATCCGGCTCAGCGTGAGGTCCAGCACCAGCGTCAGGTTCGCGTAGTCACCACGCATCCAGTTGAGCAGCGTCTCCTTCGGGAACGGGAAGGTGGGGAGGAAGCTCAGCGCGCGGGTGAGCGCCGGTCCGGCGTTGGCCAGTTCCTGCAGCACCACCCCGAGGTCCTTGAGTTCTTGCACCAGGGCTTCCTTGGTCTGGTTGACCGAGTCGGCGGCCAGCGCGCTGAACCGGCCGAGCTGGGTGAGCGCTTCGGCCAGGTTCTCGCGCTGGTCCCTGAGCACGGCCAGGGCTTCGGGCACTGTCCGTAATGCCTTGTCCACCACCGGCTTTTGCTCTGCGACCTGGCCGACCAGATTGTTCAGGCTGTCGGTGGCCTCGATGATGTCCTGTTTCTGGTCGTCGAGATGGCCGATCGCGATGTCGAGCTGCTCGATGAGGCTGCGCAGATCGTTCTCACGCCCGGTGAACGCGATGCTCAACGCCTCGGTGATGTCGTGGATGTTGCCGATGCCGCCGCCGTTGAGCAGCAAGGCAACTGAGGCCAGCGCCTGCTCGGTGCTCGGGTAGGAGCTCGACGACGCCAGCGGAATCAGCGAGCCCTCCTTCAGCTTGCCCTGCGGCGCGGTGTCGGTGGGCGGCGCCAGCTCGATGTGCAGCGAACCCAGCAGGCTCGTGATACCGAGCTTGGCCGTCGCGTTGGCGGGCAGTTGGACGTCACCGTTGAGCTCCATGGTCACCAGCGCATGCCAGTCCTGACGCTGGATCTTGGTGACGTGGCCGACGTTGACGTCGGCGACGCGGACGCGGGAGTTCGGTTCGATGTTGTCGACGTCCGGCATCTGCGCCTGGATGGTGAACGCGTTCGGGCCGGTGCCCTCCACGCCCGGCAGCGGAACCGAGTTCAAGCCTCGCCAGTCCGAACAGCCGGACAACACGGCGGCGGCTACCGCGAAGACAGCGGCTATGCGAAACCCCTTGCGTCTCATCGCGGCCCCGCCCCAGGCGGCACCATCAGGCCCTGCAGACCGTCGGCGGGATTCGTCGAGACCGGCGTTTCCGCAGGCAACGGCGGACCGGCGGCGGGCGGCGGCGCTTCCGGCGACGGTGGCGGGGCCTGCCCCGGAACAGGTTGCGGCGGAATGTAATCGGGGCGCAACCAGTCCTCGCTGTAGGTGAGCTCGTTCGGGCGTGTCGAGGCGCCGGAGAAGACGTTCTGCATGATCGGCAGGAAGTTGTACTGGCGGTTCTTCAGGATCGGCGCCATGTACTGCACGCACAGTTTCGCCGACTGCTCGGCGCCCAGCCGTGACGCCGCCTGAACGGCGCCGCACAGGAACGACAGCGGATTGGCGAAGTTGTTGAGCATCGGCACGCTGCTCACCGCACCCTGCGCGGGCTGCCAGATGTTCACGTAGTTCTGCAACGTGTTGGGCGCGACGTGCAGGAACTGTTTGACGTCGGCGAGGCTGTCCGTCAGCGCCTGGGTCACCCCCGCCAACTTGTCCGAGGTGGTGCCCAGCGTTTCGCGGTTGTCGGCCACGAAGGACTGCACCTCTCCGACGACGTTGCTCAGGTCGCGCACCGCGTCGGCGACCTCGTTGGGATCATTGGCGAGCAGGCTGGTCACGCTCGCCAGGTTCTGGTTGAGCTGGCGCATCACGTCGGTGCTGTCCTGCAGTGCCGAAACCAGGATCGCCAGGTTCTTGACCGTGGAGAAGATGTCGGTGCTGTGGTCGCCCAGGGCCGTCACGGCCTGCGACAGCTTGATCACGGTGTCGCGGATGTTGGCGCCCTGGCCGCGCAGGTTGTCGGCGGTGGTGTTGATGACCGCGCCCAACGGGCTCACTCCGCCCGGCTCGGTCGGCTGCAGCGTCTTGGCGAGCTTCTCCAACTGCTGGCGAACCTCGTCCCACTCCACCGGAACAGCGGTGCGCTGCTGCGGGATCACAGCGTTGTCGGCCATCACCGCACCGCCGGTGAAGGCCGGCGTGAGCTGGATGCTGCGGGCGGTCACCACCGACGGCGACAGGATTGCGGCCTTGGCGTCGGCCGGCACCTTGTACTTGCTGTCGTACCAGAACGAGATCTTGACCCGTTCGGGCTGCGGCTCGATCGACTCGATCTCGCCTACGCGAACCCCGACGATCCGCACCGCATCTCCGGGGTAGATGCCGTTCGCGTTCTCGAAGTAAGCGACGACGTGAGTGCGGTTGACCCGTTCCGTGTTGCGGAACAACAGGATCGCGCCGCCGGCCAGTATCACGACCAAGGCGATGGCCAACATGTTGCGTGCGCTGCGCGTCATCGTCCGGCCCCCTCGGGTGCGAGGTGGTCGGTGCCGCCGGGTGCGGGCACCGCGACCGGAGACGGTGTCGGGTCCGGCGTCGACTGCAGACCGGGCGGCGCCTCGGCGGGCGGTCCCGGGGGTGGTCCGCCGGGCGGCGGCGCGGGCAGCGGCGCGCGGGCCGGGTAGCAACCGGGCCCGGGCAACGGCAGGCCCGGCGGGCCGCACGGCCGGTCACCGGGCTTGCCGGTGATCGCGTCGGGAACGGTCAACCGCGGTTCGCCGCCCTGGCCCGTGCGCGGGAACGGCACCGGCAGTGCCGGTGTGCCCGGTTGCCCGACCTGCGGGTCGGACAGCTCCGACGGCAGCAGCACGTTCGGGTCCACGCCCAGGTCCGAGAACGCCGCGTCGATGAACGGCTGCAGGAACTGGCCGGGAAGGAGGTTGGCGACGTAGGTCTTGAAGAACGGCCCACCGGAGACGGATTCACCCAGGGACATCGAGTAGTCGGTGAGCAACTCCAGCGACTTCTGCAGGCGCTGCTTGCGGTTGTCGATGATCGTGAGCACACCGTTGAGCTTCTCGAGCGCCGGCTTCATGGTCTCGCGGTTCTCCCCGATGAAGCCGTGGAGCTGCCCGCTGAGTGCCGAGATGTTGCCGGAGACCTGATCGAGTGCGGCACTTTGACTTTGCAGTTCGGCCAGCAATGCATTGGTGTTGTTGACCAGGCTGACGATCTGGCCGCTGCGATCGGCCAGCACCTTGGTGGCCTTGTTGGCGTTGCCCAACAGGCCCCGCAGCTTCTCGTCGCGTTCGTTGAGCGTGTCGGAGAACCGCGCCACTCCTTCGATCGCGACCTTCAGCTCCGGCGGGGTCTCGGAGAACGTGTCCGCCAGCACGCGCAACGAGTCCGACAACTGGTTGGTGTTCAAGCCGCTGATCGCCATTGCCAACTCGCCCAGCGCATCCGGCAGTTCGTAGGGAGACGTCGTGCGATCGAGCGGGATCGTGCCTTCCTGCCGGCCTTCGCCATGGGAGGTGACTTCGAGGATCTTCGTGCCGAGCAGGCCCTTCGTCTTGATCGCCGCCTCGCTGCGGTCGCCGAGCCGGATGTGTTTGGCGACGGTGAACTTCACCAGCGCGCGTGACCCGTTTAGCTCGATCGACTGGACCTTGCCCACCTCGAACCCCGAGACCTGCACGGCTTCACCGGGTTCCAGGCCGCCCACTTCCGCGAAGTAGGCCGAGTACTGCGCCCCCTGCAGGAACGGCAGACGCTGGTAGTTCAGCGACCCCAGCACGATGCCGATCGTCAGCGCCAGCCCGATGGCGCCGATGACGAACTGATTGCGCTCAGAGAATGACCTCACCGGGGCGCACACCTCCCCGTGGACTGCCCGGCGACTTTCACATACACCGGCTGACCGCCCTTACCGTTGAGCTTGAGCACGATGTCGCAGAGATAGAACGTGAAGAAGTCACCGTAGATCCCTTGCCGCGCAAGCGCCTGGTACGCGTCGGGCAGCGTGTTGAGCAGGTTGTCGAAGTACTCGTGGTCGGCGACCACGATGCCCGCGGCCCGGTCGGTCTCGTGGATCGTCTTGGCGAACGGCGGCCGCGCTTGGGCCAGCAGGTCCGTGATCGTCGCGGCCGCGGCGTTGGTGTAGGCCAGCCCGTTGCTGATGTCTTCCTTGCGTCCGCGCAGCGTCTCGACGAGCTGGGTCAAGGCGTCGACCGCTTTCGCGAACTGGTCGTTCTGGTCACCGAGCGACCCCAGCACGACGTTCAGGTTGACGATCACGTCGCCGATCAGCCGGTCGCGGTCGGCCAGCGTGGTCGTCAGCGCGGCGGTCTGGGACAGGAACGAGTTGATCGTGCCGCCCTGGCCTTGCAACGCGTGGATGAGCTGGCTCGACAACGCGTTGACCTGATCAGGGTCCAGCGCCCGGAACAGCGGCCGGAAGCCGCCGATCAAGGCGTCGAGGTCCAGCGCGGGTGACGTGCGGGCCAGCGGTATCGTGCCGCCGGGTGCGAGCTTCTTGACTCCCCCGGCGCCCTCCTCGAGCGCCAGGTAGCGGCCGCCGATGAGGTCGTCGTAGCGGATCACCGCCTTGCTGCCCTCGGTCAACACCACCGACTGCTCCGCGGTGAACTCGACGCGCGCAGTCGTATCCGGCTGTATCTCAACCTTTTTCACCTTGCCGACCTCGACACCGGCGATGCGCACGAAGTCGCCGTTCTCCAGGCCCGTGACGTTGGTGAATTCGGCCACGTAGCTGTTTGTGACCTCGCCGAAGCGCATCTGCCCGAAGACGGCGAACAGACCGAACACGCCGAGCACGCACACGGACAAGAACACGGCAAGGCGCCACGCGTCGTGGCGAACCTTGGCTGCCATGCCCGGCATTACGTGTCACCTCTCATCGTGTTGTCGGTCATGGGAACGGCGGTCCCGGCCGTGCGGGGGTGGGCAGGGGCGTCGGCCGTAAGGGGGTCGGTTGCATCTGGGCAGGCGAATGGACGATGAACGGTTCGGAACCCGGTGTGGCGCCCGGGTCGCGCGGCGCCATCGGCGGCGGTGCGGCCGGCAGGCCCGGCCACAGCGGGGTGCCGTCGTCCGCATACAGGTCGGCGCCGTAGGCCGGCGCGCCCGGATACGGGATCGGTCCGATCGCCGGTCCGCCGAAGAGGTTGCGGATGCTCGGCGGTTCAGGCACGGCACGAGTGACGGGCAGGTAGTTGGCGTATCCGGGGAAACCGATGCCCGGGTTGGGCCGCCAGTCGAGTCCCGTGCCGAAGCCGGTGTTGGTGACGAGGTTGCGCACCGGCCAGTTCTTCGCCACGTCGGGCAGCGAGCCGCAACTCGGTTTGCCGCCGGGACCACCCTTCGCGCCGATGATCGGCAGGTTGTTGGGGTACCGATAGGGGTCGTCGCCGAGCGCCAGGCCCACGTCCAGCACCAGGGTCCGGCCGTTGCCGCCCGGTCCCTCGTACCCGCCGGTGTCCAGCAGGGTCTTCGCGCCGGTGAGCAGGCAGGTGTATTCCGGGCTGTACTTGAAGAGCAGGTTCGTCGTGGGCTCGAGGACGTTGAGCGCCTTGATGAGGTTCTGCTGGTTCGGCGCGAGCAGGTTGATACCGCTGTTGGAGAAGCCGATCGTGGCCAGCAGCAACGCATCCAGCTGGCTGGCGCGCGCGGCGATGGTTGTGCTGGTGGTGCTGGCCGCATCCAGGGTGGTCAAGATGTCCTGTGCCGCAGCGCTGTACGTGTCGTTGAAACCTTTGAGCGCACGCAGATCCTGGGTCACCGTCTCGTGGCGCGGATTGAGTTCCAGCAGAACCTGATTCGCATCCGTGGTGGCCTGACCGATCAGCTCGCCCTGACCGCGCACCCCCTGGGCGAGCGCGTACAGGGTGCTGTTGAGCTTGGCGGGGTCGATGTTCTCGAGGACGTCGACCACGTTCTGGAACACGGTGTTGGCCTCGACGGTGACGTTGCGCGACTTGATCACCTGGCCGGGCGCCAGGTGCTGCGAACTGGGGTCGCTGGGATAGATCAGATCGACGAACTTGGCGCCGAACACCGTGGTTGCGCGGATCTGCGCCTCGACGTTCGCGGGGATGAACTCCATTTTGTTTCTGTCGATCTCGAGTTTCAGCGCGACGGGTTCGCGGCCGCCTTGGATCGACGCGACCCGGCCCACCTGCACACCGCGGAGCTTGACCTTGGCGTTGGTCTCCATCACCAGGCCGGCTCGTTCGGAGGTCAGCGTCACGGTCTCGGTCCGCTTGAAGGAACCGACGAACAGCGAATAGGTCAGCCACACTGCGACCACCAGGAAGACCACCAGGAACAACGTCCACCACCCGGGGTGCAGGCCCTCTTCTCGTCCTTCCATCGTCACCCGGCCAGGTTGAAGTTGCCGGATTGGCCGTACACCGCAAGCGAGAGCATGACGAGCACGAAGGCGGCGACGATCAACGACGTGCGCACCGCGCGTCCGACGGCCTCGCCCACCCCGGCCGGTCCGCCCTTGGCGGTGAAGCCGTAGTAGGTGTGCACGAGCATGATCACCACAGCCAGAGCGATGCACTGGCCGAACGACCACATCAGGTCGGTGGGGTTGAGGAACGTTCGGAAGTAGTGGTCGTACACGCCGGTCGACTGGCCGTAGATGACGGTGGTGCCGAATCGCGCCGCCCAGAAGGCCATCAGCACGCCCACGCAGTACAGCGGGATCACTACGACGAATCCGGCGATGACCCGACTCGAAGCGAGGAATGCGATGCTGCGGATACCCATCACCTCGAGCGCGTCGATCTCTTCGTTGATCCGCATGGCGCCCAGTTGCGCGGTGGCGCCGGCCCCGATGGTGGCCGACAGTGCGATCGCCGTCGTGGCCGGTGCGATCAGGCGCACGTTGAAGTACGCCGAAACGAATCCGGTGAGGGCCTCGACCCCGAGTTCGGAGAAGTCGCTGTAGCCCTGCACCGCCACCAGTGCACCGGTGGTCACCGTCAGGAAACCGACGATCGCCACCGTGCCGCCGATGATGATCAGCGCCCCGGCGCCCAGCCCCATCTGGGCGATGATGCGGATCAGCTCGACGCGGTAGTGGATGACGACGTAGTGCATGTTGCGCAGCGTGTTGCCGTAGAACTTGGTCTGCACGCCGATGCGGTTCCAGGGGCCCGCCACGCTGCGGAACCGGCTTTTCAGCCAGGGGAACTGGGAGTGCGGCCGCGATACCGTCATTGCGTGATCTTGATCGCTACGGCGGTTGCGACGATGTTGATCGCGAACAGCGCCATGAAGGTGAACACCACGGTTTCGTTCACTGCGTTACCGACACCGGCCGGGCCGCCACGCACGGAAATCCCTTTGTAACAGGCGATCAGGCCGGCCGACAGCCCGAACAACGCCGCTTTCACCAACGCGATGATCACGTCGGTGGCGCCGATGATCAGGGTCAGGCCGGCGGCGAAAGCGCCCGGCGAGACGTTCTGGATGTACACGACGAAGAAGTACGCGCCGGACAGGCCGACCAGGATCACGGTGGCCGACAACGCGAGCGACACGATGGTGGCGGCCAGCACGCGGGGAACCACAAGAGCCTGAATGGGATTGACGCCCATCACGCGCAGCGCGTCGAGTTCCTCCCGGATCGTGCGGGCGCCCAGATCGGCGCACATGGCGGTGGCGCCGGCGCCGGCGACCACGAGCACCGTCACGATCGGTCCGATCTGACGGACGGTGCCGAGGGCGGCGCCCGTTCCCGAGAAGTCGGCTGCGCCGATCTCGCTCAACAGAATGGTCTCGATGAATGTCAGCAATACCGTATAGGGAATCGTCAACAACAGCGTCGGCACGATCGACACCCGTGCCACGAACCACGACTGCGCGATGAACTCGCGCCAGGCGAAGGGCGGCTTGAACATCCACACAAAGGTGTCGAGCGCCATCGAATAGAAGCCGCCGAAGGCGCGCACGGGTTTGGCAAATGCGGTGGAAGCGACCATCACTCGAGCCTTGCCCGCGTGCACTGCACTGACATAGGTCGCCGACCTTCCTCGACACCAACAACCCGCGCCCGTGATGGCTGTTGCCCGAGGTTACACACGGGCGGACGCGGGGGAACCGTATATCGAGAATTTGCGTTCGGCAAAAGCAGACGTCGGATGCCGAAACTCAGCGCCTGTCGGCGGCGTGTTTCTCGGCGCCCAGGGCGCGCAGCGCGAAGTCGAGAACGCGCGCCTTGGCCCGTCGCAAACCTTCGTGGTCGTCGTAGGTTTGCAGGACCATCACCCGGCTGATGATCGCGTTGACCGCGAACGCATCCTGTTCGGGGTCGGCGAGGGGAAACGAGCCGTCCTCACATCCGCGCCGCAGGATCTTCACCAGCGACCGCTCGCGGTCGGCGTGGGCCTTCTCGCGCGTCTCGCGGTAGCCCTTCGCCGCGCGGACCTCATCGGAGTCGATGACGGTGAACTGCATGCGGACCTCGTCGTCGTGAAAAAGTCCGAACATCACCTCGATCCAGGCCTCGAGTCGATCCGCGGGCGCACCCGAACCGTTCTCGGCGACGCGGTCGAGCCGGTCGGCCAAGGCGTCGGTCTCGCGCCGCAGCATGGCAAGAAACAGCTCGTCCTTCGACTCGAAATGACGATAGAAGGCTCGCGTGGACACTTGGGCGCGCTGCAAAATCGCGGCGACCGGGATGGGGCCGGTGTGCGGTTGCGAGAGGCAGGCGTAGGCAGCCTCGATGATGGACTCACGGTCAGGGCGGGCGAGCTCCGGCTGCACGGTAGCAAAGTCTATTGACGCCCTCAGCAACGAGACCGGCAAATCGAGATTTTCACCGCCTGAGTAACGTGAGCCCCGGGGTGAGCCGGAGAGGACGGCCGTGAGCGCGACTGAAAGTCAACTGCAGACCGTTGAGTTCCGCGGGTCCGAAGACGTCACCCTGGTGGCCGACGAGTGGAACCGCGGCGTCGACTCGCAGCTCTCCTCGGTACTGCTGCTGCACGGCGGCGGCCAGAACCGTCACTCATGGAAGAAGACCGCGCAGATTCTGGCCGACCAGGGCTTGCACGTCGTGGCGCTGGACAGCCGCGGTCACGGCGACAGCGACCGCGCACCGGATGCGAACTACACCGTCGACGCCTTGTGTTCGGACACGTTGCAGGTCGTCGAGCAGATCGGCCGACCGGTCGCGTTGATCGGGGCGAGCATGGGCGGGATGACCGGCATGCTGGTGGCCGACGCGGCGGGACCGGAGAAGGTGAGCAAGCTGGTGCTCGTCGATGTGGTACCGCGCTACGAGAAGGACGGCAGCGCCCGCATCCGCGATTTCATGTCCAGCGGTGTCGAGGGTTTCGAGTCGCTCGACGAGGCGGCCGACGCGGTTGCCGCCTACTTGCCGCACCGGAAGCGCCCGCGCAACCCCGAAGGCCTGAAGAAGAATCTGCGGTTCCGCGACGGGCGGTGGTTCTGGCACTGGGACCCGGCGTTTCTCACCGCGCCGGCAGACGACCGGTTCGTGCGCGAGGAGAAGCTGGAGCAGGCGGTGATGGGCCTGACCATCCCGATCCTGTTGATCCGCGGGAAGCTCTCCGACGTGGTCAGTGTCGACGGCGTGAAGGACTTTCTGGAGAAGGTGCCGCACGCCGAGTTCGCCGAGCTCGCCGCGGCGGGGCACACCGCCGCCGGCGACGACAACGACGCGTTCTCCGAAGTGGTGGTGCAGTTCGTCTCGCGGTGACGTCAGGCGAGCAGCGGCACCGCGTCATGACGGGTGTCGGTGAGTATCTCGAACATCGCGCGACGGTCGGCTGTCAGCTCTGCGCGCTCGAAAGCTTTGCCCGCCACCTGAATTCGGCATGAGGCGATCGCCGAGTTGTAGCAGTACTTCGTCCCGCCGTTCGTGTCGGTGTACGTCAGCCCGATGACGTCGGACGGCTCGGTGACGATCTCGCCCTCGATCATCTGCTCGCCGACCCGGCCGCCGAACGTCCACGAGAAAGGCCGATAGCTTCCGTGCGTCTGCAGGCTGCCGCGGATCGACCGCACGGCGAACTCCTGTCCGGCGTGCCGGAACACGAACAGCGTCGCCGACGGCAACGGGATCGGTCCGAGAGTGGCACGAGCCGTGACGATTTCGAGGGTGGTGTCAGGCGCCTCGTCGAATCCGCAGACCTGCCCGAACGCGTAGGCCGGCGTGTGCTTGCTGCCCCAGTTGTGGTTGACGCTGCCCGACCAGCCGTCGACCGCGAACCGGACGTCGTCGAGTTCGAGCAGCCCGTCGAAACGGGCCAACGGGTGACGCACCATCGTCTTGGCGGTGGGAAACCTGGCGGCATAGGCGCGTTCGGTCAGCAGCCTGACCGGATCCTCGCCGCCCGGTGTGATCCGCAGGTCCCAGCGCGCGGATCCGGCGACGCCTTCTGCCGTCCGGTCGTCGAGGACGTTGGCGTCGATGCGGGCGGTCCAGTCGTCGTAACCGAAGGTGGCCGAGTCGATCGGATAGGACTGCTTGAGCGCGCGGTTTCCCGCGCCGTCCGGATCGAAGACCATCACCCACACGTCGGCGGCGGGCTGACCGGCGGTCGGCAGCAGCAAGGTCTGCCGCAACCACAGCGCCCGGGGCAGGTCCGGGTGGTTGGCGCGGATGAAACGAGATTCGTAATACGGGGGCAGCGCGGGCGTCACCCGGTCAGCATCCAATACTTGAGCCGTGACGGGAGCACACATCGCGGCTTACATACTCGCAATCGTGGCGGCGGCCGAAGCCGTCGCGCTGGCAGTGCTCTGGATCCGCTACACCCGCCAGCGCGACGAACTCGACGACGCCCGCAAACGCGTCGACGCCAAGAACATGCTGCTCACCGGCGGCCGGGAAGCGGTCAAGCAGGTGTGGCAGACGGCCAACATCCTGCGCAAAGACGGTCTCGGTGCGGCGGTGCGGTCGTCGATCGAGGACCTCGCGGACTGGGCCGAGGTCGAGCGGCCCGATCTCGCGCGCCTCTCTCCGAGCGGCAAGATGGTGATCCTGTTCTCCGACATCGAGGAGTCGACCGCGCTCAACGAGCGGATCGGCGACCGGGCATGGGCGCGGCTGATCGGAAGGCACGACAAGATGGTGCGCCGCCACGTCAGTAAACACTCCGGTTACGTGGTCAAGAGCCAGGGTGACGGGTTCATGGTGGCGTTCGCTCAGCCGGAGCAGGCAGTGCGATGCAGCATCGACGTGCAACGGGCACTTCGCAAGCAGCCCAACCGGATCAAAGTGCGGATGGGAATCCACATGGGCAAGTCGGTTCGACGCGGCGACGACCTGTTCGGCCGCAACGTCGCGATGGCCGCCCGCGTGGCGAACGAGGCCGACGGCGGCGAGGTGCTGGTCAGCTCGGTGGTGCGAGACGCCTTGGCGGAAGTCGAAGACATCTCGTTCGACCATGGGCGCGCCGCGGAACTCAAGGGCTTCAACGGGTCACACCGGCTCTACTCCGTCGCGACCTAGCCGTCGCGGCTCTCGGACTCGGCGACCCGCTGATGCAGTCGCGCCCTGATGTCTTCGGGCGTGTACGCGTTGCGACGACGCTGATCGCGAGCGACCAGGACCCCACCCGCCACCACGCCGGCGACACTCGCCAGCCCGACCCATTTCCAGATGCCGCGCATGGCAGTGAGTCTGCCTAAGCTGCGGGGGTGAAACCAACCGCGGTGTCACTGCAGCAGGCGCTCGACGCGACACGAACCGGTGACCTCTGGCTCTTCCGTGGCCGCTCCGGTCCGGACCGGGCGATCCAGTCGATGACGAACAGCCCGGTCAACCACGTCGGCATGACGCTCGCGATCGAGGACCTGCCACCGTTGATCTGGCACGCCGAGCTGGGCGACAAGCTGACCGACATGTGGACCGGCCGCAACCAGCGCGGCGTGCAACTCAACGACGCCCGCCAGGTGGTGGAGCGCTGGATCAACAACTATCACCAACGGTGCTGGCTTCGGCAGCTGACTCCGTACGCGAGCCGCGAACAGGAGGACCGCGCGCTGAAGGTGGTCGCGCGGATGGACGGCACACCGTTTCCGAGTACGGCGCGCTTGACCGGCCGCTGGTTTCGCGGCCGGCTCGCCGTCGCGGACTTCACGCGCGGAATCCCGTTCGTACACAACAGGGTTCGCGACGCAACTCAACGTAGAAAGCAGCAGAAGCTGCAGGTCGGATTGCAGACTGCGTATTGCGCCGAAACCGTCGCCATCACCTACGAGGAGATGGGGTTGCTGACGACGGAGAAGCACTACAACTGGTTCGACCCGGGCTCGTTCTGGAGCGGCGATGCGCTGCCGCTGGCGCCCGGCTATCAGCTCAGCGCCGAAATCGCCGTCGAGTTGGACTGATCGCCGCTAGAGGCGCGCGAAGCAGGGGTCGGCGTCTTCCTTGGGGATCGAGGCGTCGCGGCTGGAGAATTTCCCGACGACGCCGGAGCCGGTCACCTCGACACTGTCGGCGTGGATACCGAGCGGGTAGTTGTCGTTGAGCTTTTTGGTCAACTCGCCAAGCGCCGTCTGCACCGCGTCCTTGGGTAGCGGCCCCGTGACGTCGAGCACCTGCAGATTCAGGTCACCATCGGTGACGACGGGCTTGGCGGTGACGCTGTTGTCGCCGGCTTCCAGGATCACCGTGCCCGCAGCGGCGTCGGTGCGCACACCAGTGATGAGGCTGCCGACTCCGGGCAGGTTCGCTGCGATGGTGTCCTTGATGCCGGCCGCCTTCCAGGTCAGCGTCGCGTCGAGTTTTCCGATGGTGCCCTTGGAGTTCCCGGTGTCCTGCAGTCGGACGTCAGCGAGCACCACCTCGGCGGTCATGCCGTCGGCGCTCTGGACACGGTTGCCGTCGGTGGTGACCGAGATGTTGGTGTAGTGCCCGGTGATGTGCTGCCAGAGAAACGGCGGGTTCACCCCGAACGAGATCGTGACGCCGTCGTCGGTCACGCAGTGGGCGACATCGGTCAGGATGCTGTCAGCGCGGTGACGGGCGTACAGCTCGCCGCCCGCGAGTCCGCCCGCCAGCAGGGCGACCACGATGACGACGATCAGAATGATCGATGTCTTGTTGAATCCCCTTGCAGTGCGCCGCTTTTCGTCGCTGGCGGGCGTCGACTGGGGAGGCGGCGGGGCCGGCTGCTGTCGGTGTATCTGCTCGGTCGGTCGCGCGTCGGCGGGTGAGGGCGGCTTGGGATACCGCTGCGGCGGACCGACGTTCGGCGGTCGCGGAGCGTCGAACTGATCGGTCGGCGGTTCGGGGTGAGGCTCGGGGCGTCTCGGCTGATCCGGTCGCCTCGGTGGAGGCGGTCGCTGACCGGGATTGGGCGGAGGTGCGCCACGGCCGCGCCAGTCAGGCGGCCCCGGGCGTCGCGGAGGCTGCGTCACTTGCGCGATTCTGCCTTACTCGGCTGGGAAGAGTCGCCCATCACTCCGGACGAAAGACGGGCTGCCGCTTGGCGAGGTAGGCGGCCAGATTGTTTAGCGAGGACGCCATACCGGCCTTGTGGTCAGCAGCCGAGATTCCCGGCGGCACGTTGTCGGCACGCAGCTCGACGCGAGTGCCGCCGTCGACCCGTCTCACCGTCCAGGTCATGGTCATCGTCCCGTCGAAAGCCGGGTCGTCCGAGGCGAATTCGACGTCCTGGACGACGCGGTCTTCGGGCTCGATCTCGAGGAAGCGACCCTCGACGATGTCCGAGTCGGCGTTGGCTTTGCCGCCATCGCGAGGCGGGTCGGTATACGTCAGGACCATTCGGTAGCACCCCCCGGGGCGGGCGTCGAAGTGGTCGAACCGACAGGTCATCCCGGTCGGCGGCAGCCACTCGGCGAGGACTCCGGGGTCGATGAGCGCTTCGAAGACGCGGGTCAGTGGCGCTTTGACCACCGTCGACGCGCTATCCGTACGAGCCATGGCACCACATTGAACAGGACTTCGGCGGTCCACCGTCAGACCTTTCCCGTTGCTGCCCAGGCGGTAGCGGTGACGGTGAACGGCCCGACACCCAACTGCTCACGCGCGACGGATCGCAGACGTTCGC
The DNA here is from genome assembly GCF_001672895.1 of Mycobacterium sp. E740. Taxonomy (GTDB): domain Bacteria; phylum Actinomycetota; class Actinomycetes; order Mycobacteriales; family Mycobacteriaceae; genus Mycobacterium. Next base: position 9,194 of record NZ_LZKP01000199.1, on the reverse strand, counting down.
GGTCGCCGTCATCGAGTCGTTGCACGTGGTCGCCGGCAGGGCCGACACCGTAGGTGTACGGCTCCCACCACTCCTCGAAGGACGGGTGCAGAACATCGACGGCAATCGGCTCTTCTGCGACATCGCGCAGTCCCGCTGCTTCGAAAAGTTCGGTGAGGTGCCCCCGATGCGCGCCGGACAGTAGCGCTTCATCCTGCGCCTGCGGGTCGAGCACGTGGACTGCATCCCAGAATGGTGCCAACGCGCCGGCCTGCCCGTCCCAGACGCACGCTGCGACGACTCCGCCGGGCCGCGTCACGCGCGCCATCTGGCGGATGCCGGCCACCGGTTCCCTCATGAAATGCACCACCAGTTGAGCAAGGGCGGCATCGAAAGCTGCTGTCTCATAAGGCAATTGCTCCGCTGTGGCCTGGCGCACGTCAAGGTCGGGAAAGCGCGCACGGATCGCCTCGACGAACGGTGGCGACGGATCGATCGCCGCGACCTGCGTCCCGGCCGCCAGAAGATGGGAGGTGAGTGCGCCGGGTCCGCAGCCCACGTCGAGCACCTTCTCCCCCGCCCTGACGCCGGTGAATGCAGTGAAGACTTCGGCGAGAGGCTCGGAATACCGGCCCATGAACCGCGCGTAGGCCTTCGGAGAAACCGCGAAACTCACGACGGCGACTCAAGAAGTCAGGCGCGCCCACGGTGGCAGCGGCACCGCCAACAGGTCGGCCGCACCTGGAGCGACGGTCAAGGCCACCATCGCGGCAGCGAGGCGGTGCAGCGGTAAAACGAAGTCGGCACATCCCGTCGCTATCGCATTCGACGGCATACCCGCCGCCCGGGCGGTCCTCGGGTCCTGCACCAAGACGCGACCGCCGCCACGTTTCACTGCCCTGGCGCCTTCGCTGCCGTCGGTCTGATAACCGGTCAAGATGACGCCGAGCGTGGGCACTTCGGCCGCCGAGGCGGCCAGCAAGGCATCGCCGGGCTGAGTGCCATTCGTCGCTTGACCCAGCAGCCACCGGCCGGCGGAATCGAGGGTCGCGTTGACCGCACCGGGTACGACCGCGACGCCGCGGTTGTTGGCCCGTTCTCCGTGGCGGGCGATCCGGACGGGAAGCTGACTGTGTCTCGCCAGCACCGTTGCCAGCGGGTCGTACTCCGTGTGTGTTTCCGCGCGGTGTTGGACGACGGCCATCGGGATCGGGAACGTTGCCGGAATGTCCGCAAGAACGGCCTTGAATGCGTCCATGCCGCCCAGCGAGGCGACCATCACCACCCGCCCGAACACCGACGCTGAGGTCATATGTCGGCTCGCGAACATATGGACAGCTTAAAGGCTTATGTCCGCAACCCGACATAAACCGTTCTTCGGTGGGTAGCCATGTCCAGATGGACGCAGAACTTCGCCGCAACACAATCCTCAAGCAGCTTCCGGACGACGAGTTCGGCAAGTTACGGCGGCATCTGCGCGTGGAAGAGCAGCCGTTGAAGCATCCGGCCTACGAACCGGGCAAGCCGATCAGCGACATCTACTTCCCGCTGTCGGCCGTCTTCTCCGTGGTTGCTGTGACCGAAGACGAGCGGGTGGTGTTCGAAGTGGCCACGATCGGATAGGAAGGAATGGTGGGACTGCCGGTGTACCTGGGCGCGACAACGAGCCCCCAGGCCGCCTTCTGCCAGATTCCCGGTCAGGCCGCACGGATAAGCGTCGGCGACTTTCGCCAAGTGCTGAGTCGCGACGGTGCGCTGCACAGCCTGTTGGGCCGCTTCACGCAGGCAACGATGGTGCAGGTCGCGCAGAACGTCGTCTGCAACGCGACCCACTCGACGGAGGCACGCATGGCACACGGTGGCTCCTGACGACGCGGGATCGCGTCGGCCGCAACGAGTTTCACCTGACGCAGGAGTTTCTGTCGCAGATGCTCGGCGTTCACCGTCCGACCGTTTCCGATACGGCACGACGCCTTCAGGGCCAAGGACTGATCCGGTATTCGCGAGGCACCCTCAACATCACCGACGACGAACGCCTGGAGCGCACTGCCTGTGAGTGCTACGGCATAGTCAAAGCAGAGTTCGACGACATCGGCAACTACGCGCAAGAGTGACGTCGACTCGCTTCTAGAGCCCGAACTTGGCCCGGGCCTGATCGGTCACCGGAGTGAAGAAGTTGACCAGGTTTCCGTCGGGGTCGCGGAACAACAATGCCCGGTTGCCCCAAGGCATCGTGGTCGGCTCAGTGACGACCTCTTCCAATTGACCGCGCAGGCGCTCGTATTCGGCGTCGACGTCGTCGACGGTGAACTCGACGATCGCGCTCCGGTTGGCGGCCGGCTCGGCGGATCCTTCTCCGAACAACGGGACGGTCTTGTCGCTACCGGTCGCCAGCGTGCCCATCGGTGTGGGGATTTCGGCGAACAGCTCATTGGCCCAGACCGCCGCGGCGCCAGTGACAACCTCGTAGAACGCGACGAGTAGCTTCACGTCAGCGGTGATGATGCGGATCGAAGTGAGTTTCACGCCAAGCACGCTAGGCGAGACCTCCGACAAGGCGCGCTTCGATGACTCTCACCCTCGGTGTCAGAGGTTGAACGGAACTCGACAACGTCGCGGTCTGTGCGCCGACGGTCCTCCTGACCAACTTGAGGTTGCCGTCGATCATTTTCGATGCCAGCGGTGGTCCACCTCGCGCTCACCCACGGTGCCGTCTCCTTTGATCCCCAGGCCGTAGATGCGCGTCTCCACCACACCTTTAACGTCGAACTCCAGGTCGATATGAGTCGGCCGAAATAACGTCTGATGTGCCACCCCGTTGACCCCGTTGAGCATGTCAGGCAATTGGCCGTCCTCCAGTTGGATGCGGTGGACTGATGTGCCCGCCGACGACCTGATCTTTTTCTCGCCCATCTCTGCTCTCACCGTTGGCCCTACTTCTGCGCATCTTTCCCACCCATGCCAGCGGAAAAGTCTTTATGTACAGAAATCTAGCGTTGGGAGCACATCCGAGGAGTAGCGCCGACTCGACATGACTGCAGCGAAGCCTTAAATGGTTGATCACACGCAAATACTGAGGGCAATCAACCCGTTAGTGGCCGCTCGCCTACACGTTGAACCGGAATTCGACCGGATCGCCGTTCGTCAGCGCTGCTAGGAGTCGCTTTCATCGATCGACCGCCGTGTCTCTGCCACTGCGCGCCGAATCTCGGCCTCGTCCCTTTTCCTAGCTGCTTCCGAACGATCTTCCCTGTCAGCAACGCGTTGCAATCGCTCGCGCTCACGCTGCTCGCTGGCACCTTCACGCTCGTCCGCACGCCGCTCGCGCTCGTCGGCCACCTGCTCACGATCGTCGGCAATACGGTCCCGTTCATCGGCCAGTCGGTCCCGTTCGTCGGAAACCCGCTCGCGCCGCGACTGTTCTGACTCGCGTCGTTTGAGGATGTGCTCGCGCTTGTCCATCTCAGCGGTACGCCGATCGGCTTCGTCCCCACCATCGGCATCCTCGCTACCGATCATCGGGTAACCCTAGCGCCGCCGCGATCGCTGTGGAATCAGCGAGCGGCGGTGGCTTTGCCGCCCGATCTCTGTTCGTGGCGGAACTCCACCATGTCACCGATAAACGTCTCGCCGGTGACGCACGTCGATAACCCGAACCACCACCCTGTCATCGTGAATTTCATAAATCACCCTGAAATCCCCACGCCTGGCGGAGAACCTGCCGGCAAGGTCAGCCCGCAGCGCCTTTCCAGCCCGTAACGGGTTGTGCGCCAGTACATTCACGATGAACTCCCAACACGCAGCCGCTACCTCTTCGGGTAGTTCCTCAGACAGACTCCTGCGGGCGCGGCGGGTCAGCTCGATCCGATAAGCCGCTATTTGACGATCCCCTTCGCGCGGAGCTCCGCCTCAACCTCGTCGGCGGAGTAGAGGCGCCCAGCGGCAATGTCGGCGTCCGCCTCCCGGACTGCGGCCATGGCGGCTGCGTCGCCGAGGATGTCCAGCGTCTCCATCATCGAGTCGTAATCGTCGGCACTGAGAAGCACCGCCGCGCGACGGCCCTGCCGGGTGACTTCGATCCGCTGATGCGTGCGCACGGCCTCGTCGACCAGCTTTGAGAGATTGGCGCGCACTTCTGCCAGCGGAAGAGTTTCCATGTACAGAATTCTAGCGTCCGTAGCACATGAACGTCGTCACGAATTTGACCCGACTGGTAGCGCGACATGACTGACACCGCGAGGACGCCGTTAAATGGTTGATCCCACGCAAATACTGAGGGCAATCAACCAGTTAAGGGCCGCTCGACGCCGCTCGGACTAGACGTTGAACCGGAATTCCACCACGTCGCCGTCTGCCATGACGTAGTCCTTGCCTTCCATCCGCACCTTGCCCGCCGCCTTCGCCGCGGCCATCGACCCGGCTCCGACCAGATCGTCATAGGACACGATCTCGGCCTTGATGAAACCTTTCTCGAAGTCGGTGTGGATCACCCCGGCGGCCTTCGGCGCGGTGTCACCCTGGTGAATCGTCCACGCGCGCGACTCTTTCGGGCCCGCAGTCAGAAACGTCTGCAACTTCAGCGTGTGAAAACCCGCTCGCGCCAACGCATCCAGCCCGCGTTCTGTCTGACCGATCGATTCGAGCAACTCGGCGGCAGACTCGTCATCGAGCTCCTGCAACTCAGCCTCGATCTTCGCGTCGAGGAACACCGCGTCGGCGGGCGCCACCATCTCGCACAACTCCGACTTGCGCGCCTCATCGGTCAGCACCGCCTCGTCGGCGTTGAACACGTACAGGAACGGTTTGGTCGTCAGCAGGTTCAGCTCGCGCAGCGGCGCGGTGTCCACGCGCGCCGCGAACAACGTCGTCCCGCCGTTGAGAATCCCCTGAGCCTCCGCTGCGGCATCATGTGCCGGCCTGCGGTCCTTGTTCGTCCTGGCTTCCTTTTCCAGCCGCGGCAACGCTTTCTCCAGCGTCTGCAGATCGGCGAGGATCAGCTCGGTCTCGATCACCTCAATGTCGGACTTCGGGTCGATGCGCCCGTCGACGTGGGCAACGTCGTCGTCGCTGAACACTCGCACCACCTGGCAGATCGCGTCGCTCTCGCGGATGTTCGCCAGGAACTTGTTGCCCAGCCCCGCTCCTTCGGAGGCCCCCTTGACGATCCCGGCGATGTCTACGAAGGTGACCGGCGCATGAACGATCTTCTCCGACCCGAACATCTTGGCGAGCTCGGCCAATCGCGGGTCGGGCAGCGGCACGACACCCTCGTTGGGCTCGATCGTGGCGAACGGGTAGTTGGCCGCCAGCACGTCGTTGCGCGTCAACGCGTTGAACAGCGTCGATTTACCGACGTTGGGCAGGCCGACGATTCCCAGGTTCAAGCTCACAGAGTCCAGAGTCTAGGAGACCGCAACGGGCACGCCCGAACCGCGCTGACAGCCACACACAGCGAAAGCCGGTACGGTCTACCTGTGTCAGCACAGCGCGCACGGTCGGCGGTGGCCGCCGACCATCGTTCCGCGCATCCCGATTTCCCGGGTGTTCCCGGCTGGGGTGCGGTGCTGATCGCGATCACCTTGACGGCCATCGGCTTCGCGTTCGACGCCGGATCGGGCAGCAAGGAACTGTCCGCGGTCTTCGCCACGTGCTACTTCCTCGGCTGCCTGGTGGCCGTTCTGGCAGTGCGGCATCATGCGCTGTTCACCGCGGTCATCCAACCGTCGCTCATTCTCTTCGTCAGCGTGCCGGGGGCTTACTTCCTGTTCACCGGAGGCCAACTCACCGGCGTGAAGGATCTCGCGATCAACTGCGGTTATCCGCTGATCGAACGCTTTCCACTGATGTTCTTCACGTCGGCGACCGCCCTGTTGGTCGGCTTGGCGCGCTGGTACCTCGGGCGGTCGACTCGCAGCGAATCCCCGCGCGACACTGACGACCGGCCCGAGCGGACGAGCAGCGTGGCAACGACGTTGAGCAGCGTGACGACCAAGTTGACCGCCGCGGTGGCGTCGCTGGTGGCGCGCAAGCCCGTCGACGAGGCCGAAGCGCCCGCCCGCCGCAAGCGGTCCCAGACCGCCAACCGGTCCGCGCGCAGCGGCCGGACAGCGTCGAATCGCGGCGCTCGGGCGACGAGCCGGACCACGCCGCGCCCGCGCCACATGCGGCCGCCCGAGACGGAGATCATCGAACCGGTGGCCGAGCGGCCGAGGCGCAGTCGCTCCAGCAGGCTGGCCGATCCGACATCACCGGCCGAGCCGCGCCGCAGGCCACGGCCGTCCGGCTCGCGGCAATCCGGTCCGCCTCCCGCCGAGCGCCGGACGGGATATGAGCGGACCGGATACGACCGCACCGGCTACGAGCGCCCGAGCTACGACAGAAGCGGCGACCGGCCCGAACGTCGCCGCCGCTTCGACGACTACCAGCCGCGCGAGCCCCACGGCAGAAACGGCAACGGGACGCACCATCCGATCTCCCGGGTGCGCTACCGCGGCGAGGAGACCGACGACCGCGCGGATTACCGCACCCGCCGCCGCACCTCACCTCAGCGCGACGCCGACGCGTGGGAGTACGACATCTGATTCGTCGGAGCGCTAAGCGCGCGCGGGGCGGATCTCCCTCGGCAGCGCGAACACCAGCGTCTCGTTGGCCGTCGTGACGGGCTGCACCACGTCGTAGCCGTATTCGGCCAGCCGCTCGAGCACGCCGCGCACGAGGATCTCCGGCACCGACGCACCGGAGGTGACGCCGACGGTCGTGACCCCGTCGAGCCAGGCCGGGTCGATGTCGTCGGCGTAGTCCACGAGGTGGGCAGCGTCCGACCCGGCGCCCAGCGCGACCTCCACCAGTCGCACCGAGTTCGACGAGTTGCGCGAGCCGACGACGATCACCAGCTCGCACTCCGGAGCCATCGCCTTGACCGCCACCTGGCGGTTCTGCGTGGCGTAGCAGATGTCGTCGCTCGGCGGGTCCTGCAGCGTCGGGAACTTTTCCCGCAGCCGGCGCACGGTCTCCATGGTCTCGTCGACGCTCAGCGTCGTCTGCGACAGCCAGATGACCTTGCTCTCGTCGCGGACGGTGACGTTGTCGACGGAGTCCGGCCCGTCGACGAGCTGCACGTGATCGGGCGCCTCACCGGCGGTGCCGATGACTTCCTCGTGACCCTCGTGGCCGATGAGCAGGATGTCGTAGTCGTCGCGCGCGAACCGCTTGGCCTCGTTGTGCACCTTGGTCACCAGCGGACAGGTGGCGTCGATGACCTTGAGGTCGCGCTCCTTGGCGGTCTGATGCACCGTCGGCGCCACCCCGTGCGCGGAGAACACCACGATCGCCCCTTCGGGCACTTCGTCGGTCTCGTCGACGAACACGGCGCCGGCCTTGGCCAGGGTTTCGACGACGTGGCGGTTGTGCACGATCTCGTGCCGCACGTACACCGGGGCGCCGTGTTTCTCCAGCGCACGTTCGACGGTCTCTACGGCGCGGTCCACTCCCGCGCAGTACCCCCGCGGTTCGGCCAGCAGCACCCGCTTGCCGGTAACGCCACCGGTCACCGAGCTGGACGCGCCCGGGATCCCCATGTTGATAGTCGGCGGCATGGCACCCAGGGTACGCATTCGCGGCCCACCCGGCCCAGCCGAGCAGCCCGCCGTAGGCTGGGGGCCATGGCAACCGCACCGTATGGGGTCCGTCTGCTGGTTGGCGCGGCGGTGACCGCCTTCGAGGAAACCCGCAAGCTCCCCCAGACCATCCTGATGTACCCGATGACCGTCGTGAGTCAGCTCGCGCACCTGGTGATGAAGATGCAGCAGGACGTCGCCGACCTGGTCATCAAGGGTGACGAGGCGCTCGACTCGCTGTTCCCGCCCAAGGACGAGCAACCCGAGTGGGCCACCTTCGACGAGGATGTCGACGACTCCGAGACCGCGACCGTCACCTCCATCGACGGCGAGCGCCTGACCGAGGGCCGTTTCGCGCTGTTCAGCAACGGCGAACCGCAGTCCTCGGCAGCCGAGCGCGAGGACGCGCCGGCCGGGCCGGGCGAGACTGCCGAGACGCCGGAGATCGTCACCGAGCTGGATTACGAGTCGCTCACGCTCGCGCAGTTGCGCGCGCGGCTGAACACGCTGCGGGTCGACGACCTCGAGGCGCTGCTGGCCTATGAAGAGGCCACGAAGGGCCGCGCACCGTTTCAGACCCTGCTCGCCAACAGGATCACCCGCGCGTCCGCGAAGTGACCGACTCGGAGCAGGGCCAGAGCCCGGATAACCCGTATCCGGTCCGCTCCGTCTCGATGCTGGTCAAGGGCTGGATTGAAAAGCTCGGCACCGTCTGGGTGGAAGGTCAGGTCGCTCAGCTCTCGACGCGGCCCAACTCCGGCACCGCCTACATCACGCTGCGCGATCCGTCGCTCGACATGTCGCTGTCGGTGACCTGCCCTCGCGAGCTGGTGCTCAACGCGCCGGTCAAACTTACCGAGGGCACCCGGGTGGTCATGCTGGGCCGACCCAACTTCTTCGTCGGCCGGGGGTCATTCTCCTTGCGGGTCAACCAGATTCGCGCAGTAGGCATGGGCGAGTTGTTGGCCCGGATCGAACGGCTGCGCCAGCTGTTGGCCGCCGAGGGCCTCTTCGATGTGCGGCTCAAACGCCCGATTCCGTTCCTGCCCAACACGATCGGCCTGATCACCAGCCGAGGCAGCCACGCCGAACGCGATGTGATCGCCATGGCCACGAACCGTTGGCCCGCAGTCCGTTTCGCGGTTCGCAATACGGCTGTGCAGGGACCCAGCACCGTCCCGCAAGTGGTCGAGGCGCTGCGCGAACTCGACTCTGATCCGAACGTCGACGTGATTGTGATCGCCCGCGGCGGCGGCAGCGTCGAGGACCTGTTGCCGTTCTCCGACGAGACGATGTGCCGGGAGATCGGCAAGTGCACCACCCCGGTGGTCAGCGCCATCGGCCACGAGCCCGACAGCCCGCTGTGCGACCTCGTCGCCGATTTGCGCGCCGCCACGCCGACGGACGCGGCCAAGCAGATCGTTCCCGACGCCGCGGCCGAGCAGGCCTTCGTCACCGAGTTGTGCCGGCGCGGGGGTCAGGCGCTGCGCAACTGGGTGCACCGCGAGGAAAGCGTCATCGACCAGTTGCGCAGCAGGCCGGTACTGGCTCAGCCGCTGGCCGCCATCACCGCGCGCGCAGATGAGGTGCACCGCGCCC
>NZ_LZKP01000198.1 GCF_001672895.1 Mycobacterium sp. E740 | reverse complement strand
TGGGATGTTCTCCTTCGGTTGACGTGATCTGTCTCACGGTGCACTGCATGATGTAGCTAGCATCGGGTGTCGTACTGTGATGCCTGACACCCTTCAGCCCAAGGAGGTCAAATGTCCAGCACTACCGAACTTGCCGAGCTGCACGAGCTGATCGGAAGCCTTCGGCGGTGCGTGACATCGCTGGCGTCGAGGTACGGAGACTCTCCTGCCACGCGTCGCATCGTCAACGACGCCGAACGGATCCTCAACGACATCGACCGTCTCGACATTGACGCCGAAGAGCTGGAGCTGGCCCGCGGCGTGGTTCACCACCACTACGCCGGGGACCGCATCCCGATCCCGGACACCCAGTACGACACCCGATGCTAGCTACATCATGCAGTGCACCGTGAGACAGATCACGTCAACCGAAGGAGAACATCCCATGCCCGACCAGGCACTCAGACAGCGGGCCGAAGCCCTGCTCGCGCTGCACCAGCCGGGAAACCCGGTGATCCTCCCGACGGTGTGGGACGCCTGGTCGGCCGGCCTCGCGGTCGGGGAGGGATTTGCCGCGCTGACCGTCGGCAGCCACCCGTTGGCCGACTCCGTCGGCAAGCCGGATCAGGAGGGCATGGATTTCGACGACGTGCTCGCGCGCGTCAAGCAGATCACCGCGGCGGTCGACGTGCCGGTGTCGGTCGATGTCGAATCCGGCTACGCGCAATCGCCGGCGCGGCTGATCGACGGACTGCTGGAAGCCGGTGCCGTGGGGTTGAACATCGAGGACACCGTGCACAGCGAGAACGGCAGGTTGCGGTCGGCGACCGAGCATGCGGAGTTCGTGGGCGCACTGCGGGAGGCGGCCGACGGCAGCGGCGTGCACGTGGTGATCAATGCCCGCACGGACTTGTTCCTGCGCAAGGACGGCGATGACGCCGACCGGGTCGACCGTGTTCTCGCCAGGCTCACCGAGGCCGCAGCCGCGGGCGCCGACGTGCTCTACCCCGTCGGCCGCCATGACCCGGATACCCTGCGCCGCTTGACATCCGAACTTCCATTACCGGTGAACGCGATCGCCCTGCCCGACCAGGACGACCCGGCGTCGTTCGGCCCGCTCGGGGTGGCGCGGGTCAGCTTCGGACCGTTCCTGCAGGCCGCGCTGTCGGTGCGGGCCAAGGAACTGCTGCAGCGTTGGGTTTGAGGTGCGGCCGTGGCTGAAGACGACCAGAACTGGACCGACCAGCAGTCGCTGATCATCACCGCGGGTGTCGCGGCGGCGGTGCTGGTGGCGATCCTCATCTATGCGGTGCTGCGCACCGCCGATGCCGCCAGGATTCCCGAGACCGTGCCGCCGCCGGCACCATCGGCCGTCGACGGCGTGTACACCACCTCGTCGACGACCACCACCAGCTACACCAGGCCCAGCGTGCAGACCACGGAAGTCCGGACACCGGAGCCGCCTCCCACCAGCACCACGACCACCACCACGACGACGACCACGACGACCACATCGTCGTATCCGTTCGAGCCGACCACCTCGTACCCGTACGAGACGACGGAGACGACGAGCGACTGAGCCAGCGGTCTCACAACCGTCGCCGAACCCTGTGAGCACACCGTGATGAGCGCTTCACACGAGGCGACATTTCGGCAATGTCGGCTGCTTAGCGTCGTTGCATGCGGTCAAGAAGAAACGTGGTGGTGGTCGGCCACGGCATGGTCGGTCACCGGTTCGTCGAGGCGCTCCGGTCCCGTGACGCCGACGGCAACTGGCGGGTGACCATCCTCGCCGAGGAAGCCGACGCGGCCTACGACCGCGTCGGGCTCACCGGCTACACCGACCACTGGGACCGCGGCCTGCTCGCGCTCACGGGCAACGACTACCCGGGCGACGACCTCGTCGACCTCCGGCTGAACACGCGGGTGACCGGGATCGACCGGACGGCCAAGGCCGTGCTGACCGCCGACGGCGGCCGGGTGCCGTACGACGCGTTGGTGCTGGCGACCGGTTCGTACGCCTTCGTGCCGCCGGTGCCCGGACGCGACCTGCCCGTCTGCCACGTCTACCGCACCCTCGACGATCTGGATGCGATCCGGGCCGGTGCGAACGTCGCGCTGGAATCGAAAACACCCGTCGGCGTGGTGATCGGCGGCGGACTGCTCGGGTTGGAGGCGGCAAATGCGTTGCGCGCCTTCGGGTTGACCACCCACGTCGTCGAGATGGCGCCGCATCTGATGGCCGCGCAGCTCGACGAGGCGGGCGGCGTGTTGCTCAGCCGGATGATCAAGAGCCTCGGGATCGAGGTGCACACCGGCGTCGGCACCGAGAGCATCATGCCGGTGCAGCGCAACAAGCCGCTGCGCAAATCCGACCGGGACGATTCGGTGCGGTTGTCACTCAACGACGGAAGCCATATCGACACCGGCGTGATCGTGTTCGCCGCCGGCGTGCGCCCGCGCGACGAGTTGGCGCGCGAAGCCGGCCTGGACGTCGCCCAGCGTGGCGGCGTCCTCACCGACCTGTCCTGCGTCACAAGCGATCCCGACATCTATGCGATCGGCGAGGTTGCGGCGATCGAGGGCCGCTGCTACGGGCTGGTGGGACCCGGCTACACCAGCGCGGAGGTGGTGGCCGACCGGCTGCTCGGCGGTGCCGCGGAGTTCCCGGACGCCGACATGTCGACCAAGCTCAAATTGCTCGGCGTCGACGTGGCCAGCTTCGGTGACGCCCAGGGCCGCACGCCCAACTGCCTCGAGGTGGTGGTCAACGACCCGGTCAAGCAGACCTACGCCAAGCTGGTGCTCTCCGACGACGCCAGGACCCTGCTGGGCGGCATCCTGGTCGGCGATGCGTCGTCCTACGGTGTGCTGCGGCCGATGGTGGCCAGCGAGCTGCCCGGCGACCCGCTGTCGTTGATCGCTCCGGCATCCGACGGTGACGCGCCGGGCCTGGGAGTCGGTGCGCTGCCGGACATCGCGCAGATCTGCTCGTGCAACAACGTGACCAAAGGCGATCTGAAGGAGGCGATCGGCGGGGGATGTACCGATGTGCCCGGCCTGAAGAAGTGCACGCTGGCAGGCACCTCGTGCGGTTCGTGTGTGCCGCTGCTCAAGCAACTGCTGGAGGCCGAAGGTGTCGAACAGTCCAAGGCGCTGTGCGAGCACTTCTCTCAGTCGCGCGCTGAACTTTTCGAGATCATCAGCGCCACCGAGACGCGCACCTTTTCCGGCCTGGTCGAACGGTTCGGTACCGGAAAAGGTTGCGACATCTGCAAACCCGTGGTCGCGTCGATCCTCGCCTCGACGAGCTCGGAGCACATCCTCGACGGGGAACAGGCTTCACTGCAGGACTCCAACGACCACTTCCTGGCCAACATCCAGAAGAACGGCAGCTACTCGGTGGTGCCGCGATCGCCCGGCGGGGAGATCACCCCGGAGCAGCTGATCCTCATCGGCGAGATCGCCAGGGACTTCGGTCTTTACACGAAGATCACCGGCGGACAGCGCATCGACATGTTCGGTGCGCGCGTCGACCAGTTGCCCGAGATCTGGCGCCGCCTGGTCGACGGCGGCATGGAGTCCGGGCACGCCTACGGCAAGGCCCTGCGCACCGTCAAGAGCTGTGTGGGCAGCACGTGGTGCCGATACGGCCAGCAGGACTCCGTCGACATGGCGGTCGAGATCGAGAAGCGCTACCGGGGCCTGCGCGCACCGCACAAGATCAAAATGGCCGTTTCGGGATGTGCGCGCGAATGCGCCGAAGCGCAGAGCAAGGACGTCGGCGTCATCGCCACCGAGCAGGGCTGGAACCTCTACGTGTGCGGCAATGGCGGGATGTCGCCGCGCCACGCCCAGCTGCTGGCCGGCGACCTCGACGACGAGACCCTGATCCGCTACATCGACCGGTTCCTGATGTACTACATCCGCACCGCCGATCGGTTGCAGCGCACTGCGCCGTGGCTGGAGGCGATGGACTTCCCCGACAAGACCGGCCTGGAGCATCTGCGCGATGTCGTGTGCAACGACTCGCTCGGCCTGGCAGACGAATTCGAGGCGGCCATGGCTCGACACGTCGAGGGCTATGCGTGCGAATGGAAAGGCGTCCTCGAGGACCCGAACAAGCTGTCGCGCTTCGTGTCGTTCGTCAACGCTCCCGAAACCCCTGATTCCACCGTCGAGTTCACCGAGCGGTCCGGCCGCAAAGTACCAGTGTCCATCGGAATGCCGAAGGTGCCCCAGAAATGACTCTGCTGAACGAGATTCATATGTGGACGACTGCGTGCCGCTACGAGTTCCTGATCCCGAACCGGGGAGTCGGCGTGTTGCTGGCCGACGGCACACAGGTGGCCTTGTTCCGCCTCGACGACGGATCGCTGCACGCGCTGGGCAACATCGACCCGTTCTCCGGTGCCGCGGTCATGTCGCGCGGCATCGTGGGTGACCGGGGCGGTCGTGCGACCGTCCAGTCACCGATCAAGAAGCAGGCGTTCGCGCTCGACGACGGGGTGTGCCTCGACGACCCGGAGGTCTCGCTGCCGGTCTACGCGACGCGTGTCACCGACGACGGCCACGTCGAAGTCGGCGCCTAATCTTCCGCGGCATCGGGGGTCAGGCCGCCAACGGTAGGCGGGCGCGGCGGAACCGGTTCGCGATCAACCGCACCATCGCGGGATGGGTGCCCAGCGGATCGGTCACCGCATCGGCTCCGCTGGCACGCAAGCGATCCTGGAACAGGCCCTCCGCCAACAGGTACGACGCGACCACTACCCGCCGTGCGCCTCGGCGGCGTAGCCGGGCCACAGCGTCGGCCACCCGCGGTTCACCGGTGGCGGCGTAAGCCAACTCGACCCGCTCGCCGATGACCGCCGACAGCAGTGCCGCCGTGCGTCGCAGGTCCGACAACGCGCCCGCGTCGGACGTGCCCGCCGCCGCGAGTACGACTGAATCGCCCGGGCGCCAACGGCCTTCGAGTAGCCGATCGATCAACACGCGGGTCAGTTGCGGGCTCGGGCCCAGCGCCTCGGCGACTGTGACGTCAGGATGTCCGCTCGAGGCGACGTGCCCAGGGATGTCGACGGTGACGTGGTATCCGCGGGACAGGAAGGCGGGCACGAGGATTGTGCGGCCGGGCAGTGTCCGCAACACTTCACTCGGCGTGGGGCCGAGCACGTCGACGAACGCCACCCGGACCGGGGCACCCAGCACCGTCGACACCCGGCCGGCCAGTTCCCCGATCAGCTCCACCCCGCTTGGCTTGCGGGTCCCGTGCGCAACCAGCAGAAGGCTCATGGTGTGAACGCCAAACTGTCCTCGACAGCCAGCCGGTATCCCCGCTTGACCACCGTCGACACGATGTTCTTGTCGCCCAACGCCGTACGCAGGCGCAGCACCGCGGTCTCCACCGCGTGGGTGTCGGTGCCGCTGCCCGGCAGCGCACGCAGCAGGTCGGTGCGCGACACCACCGCGCCGGGCCGGTGGGCGAGCGCGCGGATCGTCGCCATCCCCGCGGGCGACACGGGCTTGACGACGCCGTCGACCAGCACACAAGTGCCGCGGATCTCGAGTAGGTGTCCGGCCACCCGAACGGTCCGCGAGCACAGCAGTGGCAGTTCGTCGGTGATGTGACGGGCCAACGCCCCCAGCCGCATTCGCTCCGGCGCTGACGCCGGCACGCCCAGTCGCGCAAGCGGCCGAGCCGTCACCGGGCCGACACACATCGCGTGGACGTCGCGACGGAAGGCGGCGAGCACCCGGCTCTCCAGCTCCATTTCCCTGGCCCGCAACAACACCGACGCGACGGCGGGCGCCGAGGTGAAGCTGACCGCGTCGAACTTCTCGTCGGCGATCCCGGCCACGAGTTGGTCGAAGTCTCCGTCGCGCGGGGCCGGAAGCCACCGGTACACGCTGATCGGCACGACGTCGGCACCGGCCGCACGCAACTCGTCGAGGAACTCGGGGAACGGGTCCCACTCGTCGGTGGCGCCGTGCAGTTGAACCGCGATGCGCCGCCCGGCGATTCCACCCTCGACGAGGTAGTGCACCAACTCGCGCGACGACTCCGAGTCGGGAGACCATTCCTCGGGCAGCCCCGCCGCGCGCAGCGCCCCGGTCGCCTTGGGGCCGCGGGACACGACACGTGCCTTGCCGAGCGCGGCGATCAGGTCGCCGGCCAGCCCCCAGCCGTCGGCGGCGGCGATCCAGCCGCGGAATCCGATGCCAGTGGTCGCGATGACGATATCCGGCGGCACGTCGATCAGCGCTTCGGTGTGCGCACGCAGGACCTCGTCGTCGGGTAGCGGCACCATCTGGATCGCGGGCGCGCTGGTCACGGAGGCGCCGCGGCGACGAAGCAGCGCGCTCAGCTCGTCGGCGCGCCGGGCGGAGGTGACGGCCACCCGGAATCCGGTGAGCGGCGCCCAGTCGGGCTCGGTCATGGGTTATGTGTATGCAGCGCATGTTTCCGAGCGATTACTTGACCGTTGCCGCGCCGTGTCGACCGCCCTGGTGCCTAGCGTGAGCGGCGTCTCACCACACGTCGCCGTCGCGCCAGTCGCAGGTGATCTCGGTGCCGGTATCCAGGTCCAGATCAGCCGGCAGGTTCACCGGCAGCACGAACAACGCGTTGTCGTCGTCGGGGGTACGGGTCAGGCCGGCCGGCGCGAGCACGGACGTCGGGCCGCGCCACGGCAGCCACCCGCGCGACGTGTACACCGGCCGCCCGGCCTCCGACGCGCTCAGCGCTCCGATCTGGTACGCGCCCCGCAGCACCTGTTCGACGGCGTCCATCACGGCCCGGGCCAGCCCCTGTCCCCGCCAGTCCTCGCGTACGGCGACCGCTTCGACGTAGCCGCACCGAAGTGCGGCGTCGCGATACAGCAGTCGCCGCTGAACCACCGCCGCATGGCCGATCAGCGCCCCGTGGTCGAAGATCATCGCGTGCATGCCGCCGAGGGAATGCTCCCAGTCGACGTCGGTGAACTCGCCGGCGAACGCGTCGATCACCATGCGTTTGGCGTCCTGGCGCGTCTCCGGGTCGAGGTCGGACGTGTGGATCAGCCGCGCGGTGTGGATGCGCACGACGGGAACAAGCGGGTCCTGAACATGCACACTGCTTTTCTACCAGCGCGAAGCAACCCCTGCGGTGCTAGCCGCTTTCGAATGGCCTGCGCGGTCGCGACCAGTGCATCCGCACCGTCTGACCGGGCCGCACCTGGGCCACCTTGTCGATGTCCTCGTCGGCGACGACGCCGATGACCGGATACCCGCCGGTGACGGGATGGTCCGGACCCAGGATGACCGGAAAGCCGTTCGGCGGCACCTGAATTGCGCCGCGTACGGCGCCCTCGCTGGGCAGTTGGCGGTCGGGCCGGCGGTGTTCGAGCGGCATCCCGACCAGTCGCATGCCGACGCGGTCGCTCTTGTTGGTCGCCAGCCAGTTGGTGCGGATCAGGACATCGGGGTCGACGAACCAGGTGTCACGCGGGCCGGGTACCACCATCAACTCGATCGTGTCCTCTTCGATGGCCGCGACCGGGGCCTGGTCGAGTTCGGGGAACTCCTCGGTGTGCTCGCCGACCGGCAGCACGTCGCCCTCCCGCAGCGGGTGGGGACCGATCGCTGACATCACGTCGTAGGACCGCGACCCGAGCACCGGCGTGACGTCGATGCCCCCGCGGACTGCCAGGTAGGTCCGCAGGCCGGAGCGCGGTGCGCCGAGCGAGACCACCTCGCCATCGTGCGCGTAGTGAATACTGTTGATGCCGAACGGTATTCCGTTGACAGCGGGATCGGTGTCGGCGCCGGTGACGGCGACCGCGACGTCGCCGCCGCGCACCCGGGCGGTGAGTCCACCGAACGTCACCTCGATGGTCGCCCGGTTGTCGGGGTTGGCGACCAGCCGGTTGGCCAGCATGTGTGACCGCCGGTCGGCGGCGCCGGAGCGGCCCACGCCCATGTGCGCGAGCCCCGGGCGGCCGAGATCCTCGATCAGCGCCAGCGGCCCGGAGCGCAGGATCTCGAGCGTGGTCATGACCCGGCCCCGTCGCGGAACTGCACCCACATGCCGGCGGTCAACAACGCCGGGTCGGCACGCTCGACGTCCCACAGCACTGCGGAGGTGCGGCCGATCAGCTGCCAGCCGCCCGGCGACTCGCGCGGGTAGACACCGCTGAATTCGCCCGCCAGACCGACGGCGCCGGCAGGCACCTTCGTCCGCGGTTCGGAACGGCGCGGCACCTCCAGGCGAGGGTCACCGCCGACGAGGTAGGCGAACCCCGGCGCGAACCCGCCGAACGCCACCCGCCACAGGCGCCCGGTGTGCGCGGCCACCACCTGCTCGGGTGTCAGCCCCATCAGCCGAGCCACCTCGTCGAGGTCCGGTCCGTCATAGACCACGTCGATCGTGACGTCGGGCCGCACGCCTGTCGGTGCGGTCAACCCAGCGCCGGCAGCGGCGTCGATCCGCAGGTTGCGCAGACGTTGCCGCGTCGGCGCCTGGTAGCGCGGGTCCGCCAGCTTGACCAATACGGTGCGCGCGGCCGGCACGATGTCGAGCACGCCGGGCAGACCGGCGCCGCGGACCGCGTCGGTCCACGCCAAAACCTCGGCGGTGCTGTCGAACTCGAGCAGCAACGCCTTGTCGCCGTAGTCATGAATAGTGCCGACGGCCCTTGAATCCATCAGATCGGCTGACCCGCTCATGACCCGAAACTACCCGCGAGTAGCCAGCGGCGCTCGTGGTCTTACCGAAGCGTCACAACACCGGCTGATACGTCGGTTCGCGGCGCTTGATGAACGCGATCACCCGGTAGGTCACCGGCAGGACGACCACCTCGACCGCGGTCTTGTAGACCCAGCCCAACGCCACGTACGTGAGGAAGTCGCGCCACGTGCTGATCCCGATGGCGCCCGCGGCGATGCTGCAGAACACCAGCGTGTCGGCGAACTCGCCGACGACCGTCGACCCGACCAACCGCGCCCACAGATGCTTCTCGCCCGATCGCGCCTTGATCTTCACGACGACCCAGGCGTTGAGCGTCTGCCCGACGATGAAGCCGGCCAGTCCCGCGATGATCAGCTGGGTGAACGGCTTCACCACCGCCTCGAACGCCGCTTGGTTGGTGTAGAACGCGGCGGCGGGCATCGCGGCGGTGACCCAGAACGTGAACGCGGCGAGCGCCTCCATCACGAACGCGATGTAGATGGCCCGCCGGGTGGCCTTGAACCCGTACACCTCCGACAGCACGTCGCCGATCACGTAGGTGAGGGGGAACACGACGAAGCCGCCGTCGGTGATCAGCGACCAGTCCCCGATGATAGGGCCGAACGCGATGCCTTTGGTCGCCGCCACGTTGGAGATCAACACCAGGCCGGTGAAGACCGCGACCAGCGTCGGATAGTAGGCAGAGCCGGTCGTCGCGAA
>NZ_LZKP01000197.1 GCF_001672895.1 Mycobacterium sp. E740 | reverse complement strand
GGCATTCGATCAGGTCGGCCGTCGCCAACGACGTGGTGCGTGGCGTGATCGCCACCGACGCGTTGATCGGCACGTTCGCACCTCTCGACGACCCGTCGCTGACCCAGAACGTCTGCTTTCTGTATCACCTGATCGGCGGCGGGACCGGCGAGTGGAACGTGCCGATCGGCGGAATGGGCGCGGTCAGCGGCGCACTGGCGGCGGCCGCCGCCGGCTTCGGAGCTGAAATAACCTGTGGCGCGGACGCTTACGCGATCGACCCGGCGGGTCATGTGCGCTATCGCCACGCCGGCGCCGACTGCACCGTCCGCGGCGACATGGTGCTGGCGAACGTGACGCCAACCGTGCTTGCCGAACTACTGGGCGAGCCGGCGCCGGAGTCGGCACAGGGCGCCCAGGTCAAGGTGAACCTGATGCTGCGGCGGTTGCCGCGATTGCGTGACGATGCCGTCACACCCGAGCAGGCGTTCGGGGGAACGTTCCACATCAACGAGACCTACAACCAGCTGACGACTGCCTACACCCGCGCCGAACACGGCGTCATCCCCGACCCGTTGCCCTGCGAGATCTATTGCCACTCGCTCACCGATCCATCAATCTTGTCGGAGGAACTGCGGTCCACCGGTGCGCACACGCTGACGGTGTTCGGTCTGCACACTCCGCACCGGTTGGTCGCGTCGGGCGATCCCGAGCGGATGCGGGACACCCTGACGTCCGCGGTGCTCAACTCGCTGAATTCCGTTCTCGCCGAACCGATTCAGGATGTACTGATGGAAGACTCCGCGGGCCGGCTCTGCATCGAGACGAAGACAACCGTCGACCTCGAGCACTCGCTGGGTATGACGGGCGGGCACATCTTCCACGGTGGGTTGTCGTGGCCGTTCGCCGAGGACGACGAGGCGCTCGAGACGGCGGCCCAGTGCTGGGGAGTGGCAACCGCTCATGACCGGATTCTGTTGTGCGGCTCCGGGTCCCGCCGCGGCGGCGCGGTGTCGGGGATCGGCGGACACAACGCCGCGATGGCGGTCCTGGAGGGTGCCGGCGACCGCCGCATCACTTCGTGATCAGCAGTCACACCGATCCACGTTTCGCAGCGGAAGTACGAGAACGCCTCTGCAAAACGTCGATTACTGTGACCTCCGGGGCACCTGATGCGGCGACGATGCCGGACCCCGGCGGCGAACTCATCGCGCGACGTCGGGCATCACCAACGGTGCGAGCCGATCGGCGGAGCGCAGCGCCGTCGCGGTGGTCGAGTAGAAGCCGAGCACGACGATCACCACGCCGAGCCCCGCACAGATCAGCCACAGCGGTCGGGCGGCCACCGCGAAGTCCGTGCCCATCGCCGTCAAGGCGGCGCCCGCCACCGAACCGCACAGCGCCACACCGACACTCACCCCGACCTGTCGGCTGGTCGACGCGATCGCCGACGCCGCGCCCGCCCGGTCAGTGGGCATGCCGCTGACCGCCGCATTGGTCACCGGCGCGTTCACCATCGAGAAGCCGATGCCGAACACCGCGAAGATCACCAGCAGCTGCCACAGCGGCGTCGTCGCCGACAACCGGCTCAGCATCAGCGTCGCGGCCGTGATCAACGCGCCCGCGGTGAGCAACGACGGCCGGCTGCCGAAGCGGCCCACCATCCGGCCCGACAGCGGCGAAAAGACAAGCGCGCCAATGGCTATCGGTAGATAGATCAGCCCGGTGTGGAGTGCGGAGAAGCCGCGCTCGTCCTGCAGGTACAAGGACATCATGAACAGGAACGCGCCCCACGCCGCAAACGCGCACACCGCGATCATCGTGGCCGAGGCGAACGGGATGCTGCGGAAGAACCTCAAGTCGATGAACGGATCACGCCTGCGCGCCTCGTAGGCGAGGAAGGCGGCCAACGCCAGCGCCGTCGCCACGGCGATCCCGACGATGCGCGCGTCGCGCCAGCCCATCCCCGGACCCTCGATGAGCACGAACACGATGCCGAACAGGAACGCCATGCCGAGCCCTTGGCCGACCGGGTCGACGTCGCGCATGGTCAACGATCTCGACTCCGGCACGAACAACGCCGTCAGCAGAATGGCGAACGCGCAGATGGGCAGGTTGATCCAGAACACCGCGCGCCAGTTGACCAGCTCGATGAGCGCGCCGCCGACGATCGGGCCCGCCGCCATCGAGATTCCGACGACCCCGCCCCAAACGCCGATGGCCCGCGCGCGTTCGACCCGGTCCGTGAACACCTGGGTGATGATCGACATCGCGACGGGGTTCAGCATCGACCCACCGATCGCTTGCAGGAGTCTCGCGGCGATCAACGTGTCGATGTTCGGCGCGAGGCTACACAGCAGCGAGGCCACCGCGAACACCACGAGGCCCAGTTGGAACGTGCGCCGGCGGCCGAACCGGTCGGCGGCGGCCCCGGACAACAACAGCAGCGACGCGAGCACCAGCGTGTAGATGTCGATCACCCACTGCAGCTGCGAGCCGGAGGCGTGCAGGTCGGCGCGGATGTTCGGGATCGCGACGTTGACGATCGTCGCATCCATCGACACGATCAGCAGGCTCAGACAGCAGGACACCAGGATGACGGCCTTGCGCCGGCTGCTCATGTCGCCGCTCATCGGCCGCTCACGGTCCCCCGCGGCAGCGAAAAGACTCGCCTAGCGACTGTCCGGACCGACGTAGTCGCGTTCGGTGTAGCCGGTGTAAACCTGACGCGGACGGCCGATCTTGCCGCTGCCCTCGTCGTGCATCTCCCGCCAGTGCGCGATCCAGCCGGGCAGCCGGCCCAGCGCGAACAGCACGGTGAACATCCGCGTCGGGAAGCCCATCGCGCGGTAGATCACGCCGGTGTAGAAGTCGACGTTCGGGTAGAGCTTGCGCTCGATGAAGAAGTCGTCGGTCAGCGCGGCTTCCTCGAGCGTCCGCGCGATGTCGAGCATCTCGTCGTCGCCGCCGAGCTTGCCGAGGATCTTGTCGGCCTGCTCCTTGACGATGCGGGCGCGCGGGTCGTAGTTCTTGTAGACCCGGTGGCCGAAGCCCATCAGCTTGACGCCGTCCTCGCGGTTCTTGACCTTCTTGATGAACTCGTGCACGTCGAAGTCGGCCTGGCGGATCTTCTCCAGCATCTCGAGCACCGCCTGGTTGGCGCCGCCGTGCAGCGGACCCCACAGCGCGTTGATGCCACCCGAGATCGAGGTGAACAGGTTGGCCTGCGACGAGCCGACCAGCCGAACCGTCGACGTCGAGCAGTTCTGCTCGTGGTCGGCGTGCAGGATGAACAGCATGTCGAGCGCGCGGACGATCTCGGGGTCGACCTCGTAGGGCTCGGCGGGGAAGCCGAACGTCATCCGCAGGAAGTTCTCGACCAGCGTCAGCGAGTTGTCCGGGTACAGGAACGGCTGGCCCGCCGACTTCTTGTACGCATACGCCGCGATCGTCGGCAGCTTGGCCAGCAACCGGATCGTCGACAGCTCGACCTGGTTGTCGTCGAACGGGTCGAGCGAGTCCTCGTAGTACGTCGAGAGCGCGTTGACCGCCGACGACAGCACCGGCATCGGATGCGCGTTGGCCGGGAAGCCGTCGAAGAAGCGCTTGAGGTCCTCGTGCAGCAGCGTGTGCCGCTGAATCTTGGTGGTGAACTCCGCCAACTGGTCCTTGGTCGGCAGCTCGCCGTAGATCAGCAGGTAGCTCACCTCGATGAAGTTCGACTTCTCGGCGAGCTGCTCGATCGGGTAGCCGCGGTAACGCAGGATGCCGGCGTCGCCGTCGATGTAGGTGATCGCGCTCTTGGTCGAGGCGGTGTTGACGAAGCCCTCGTCGAACGTGGTGTAACCGGTCTTGGACAGCAGCGAGCCCAGCGCGATGCCATCGGCGCCTTCGGTGGCGGAAACGATGTCGAGGTCGAGCGTGCCACCGGGGTACGAGAGGGTGGCTTGCCCTTCCCCACTCTTCGCGTTATCGGCCACGAGGATCCCTTCGTCGCTGCTGGGCGGAATGAAACATTTCTCCTACAAAAGGTAGTCCCATTGGGGCGGACGTGCCCCGCCGGGGGCGGTCAGTTGCTCAGACGGGCTGCCGGCGACTACCCGTCAACTCGGTGAACTCCGCGAACACCGTCTTCAGGCGCTCGATCAGGTCGTCTATCGAGACCTGCGCCGGGTCGGCCTTGAGCTGCATCGCATCGCTGAGCGCGGTCATGATCACCGCGCCCCACGTCGCCGATGCCAACCGGACCCTGCGGTCATCCAGCGGAACTCCCATCCGCTCGGCCAACGCGACTTCCACCGCGTTGCCGCGGAACTCGACGCTGACCAGTCTCAGCGTCGATGACGACAGGACGATCCGGGTTATACACAGGATGCGCGCCGCTGTCAGCTCCCCCGGCCGGGCATGCTTGGAAGCCTCGGCCATCGCAACGTAAGCGCGCAGGATCGCCTCTAAGTGGTTCAACTCGGCGGGTTGGCAGGCCAACTCGATCGCGGACCGGTCGATGATCTCGTCGACCAACGCCAACGCGATCGCATCCTTCGTCGGGAAGTAGCGGCTGAAGGTGCGCGGTGAGACATCCGCGATCGCGGCGATCTGATCGACGGTGGTTTCGTCGAACCCCTGCCCGTTGCACAGCTCGACGGCCGCATCGATCAGGGTCGCGCGGGTGCGCTGCTTCTTGCGCTCACGCAGCCCGATAGCCTGCGCCCCCCTACCGTCAGACACGAGCGGCATCCTAACGCCTGAAGCTATGAGAGAGCTAAGAATTCGGCTTGTTTCACAGGTGTTCAACGTCTGTCTTTTGAGAGTTTCAGTCACGTTGGCGAAGAATTGTCCGACGGGCGCTACGGCTGCAGCCGCTCGACTCGGCCGTCCTGCACACGAATCCTATTGTGCACGCGATTCTCTCGGCCCTGCCAGAATTCCACGGCGTCGGGAGCGATCAGGTAGCCGCCCCAGTTGGGCGGTACCGGCACCGCGTCGTGGGCGGCGAACCGCTCCGTGACGTCAGCGAGTTGCTGCAGCAGCGCTGCCCGCGAGGCGACGGGCTTCGACTGGTGCGACGCCCACGCGCCGAGTTGGGATCCGCGCGGCCGCTTGGACCAATACTCGGCCGTCTCTTCGGCGGACACCTTCGTGACCGGTCCGCGCAGATGGACCTGGCGGCCCAGCAAGTACCAGGGGAAGGTGGCCGACGCATACGGCGTCACCGCCAACTGCTCGCCCTTGTCGGAGTCGTAGTTCGTGTAGAACGTGATGCCTGCATCGGTCACGCTCTTGCACAGCACCGAGCGGGTCACGGGCCTTCCGCGCGAGTCGACCGTGCCGACCACCATGGCGTTCGGTTCGGCGACGCCGGCTCGCTCGGCTTCGCCTAACCAGTTGCGCAGCAACGCAACCCAACCGTCGGCCAGCCAGTCGGCGTCCAGGTCGGGACTACCGTCCTTTTCCACTGACCCGTACTCCACCCGCATCCTCGCCAAGTGCTGGTCGTCCGCCGCCGCCATGCGCCAACGCTACGCCCGTCGGCGTGCGCACGTGGCGATCAACCGGCAGTCGGACGCCGCGATCGAGGTGCGAGAATCTGGCCCATGAGTGCGGTGCCCGAAGATTTCGTACCCGGTCTCGAAGGCGTCGTCGCCTTCACCACCGAGATAGCCGAACCCGACAAGGACGGCGGGGCGCTGCGGTACCGCGGCGTCGACATCGAAGATCTCGTCACCCAGAAGGTGACCTTCGGTGACGTCTGGGCGTTGCTCGTGGACGGCGAGTTCGGCAACGGCCTGGCGCCCGCCGAACCGTTTCCGCTGCCGATCCACAGCGGTGACGTCCGCGTCGACGTGCAGGCCGGGCTGGCGATGCTGGCCCCGATCTGGGGCTATCCCCCGCTGCTCGACATCGACGATGTCACCGCTCGCGAACAACTCGCCCGAGCGTCGGTGATGGCGCTGTCCTATGTCGCGCAGTCCGCGCGCGGGATTCACCAACCCGCCGTACCGCAACGCACCATCGACGAATGTTCCACTGTCACAGAGCGTTTCATGACCCGTTGGCAGGGCGACCCGGATCCCAAGCATGTCGAGGCGATCGACGCGTACTGGGTGAGCGCCGCCGAGCACGGCATGAACGCATCGACGTTCACCGCCCGCGTGATCGCGTCGACGGGCGCCGACGTCGCGGCCGCGCTCTCGGGTGCGATCGGCGCGATGAGCGGACCGCTGCACGGCGGCGCCCCGGCGCGGGTGATCCCGATGATCTCCGAGGCCGAGGAGACCGGCGACGCGCATGCGGTCGTCAAGGGGATCCTCGACCGCAAGGAGAAGCTGATGGGCTTCGGGCACCGGGTGTACCGCGCCGAGGACCCGCGGGCCCGGGTGCTGCGGGCGACGGCCAAGCGGCTGGAGGCGCCGCGCTACGAAGTGGCCGCTGCGCTCGAGCAGGCCGCGCTGACGGAGTTGCGGGAGCGGCGGCCGGACCGGGCCATCGAGACCAACGTCGAGTTCTGGGCGGCGGTGATCCTGGACTTCGCACAGGTGCCGACCAAGATGATGCCCGCGATGTTCACCTGCGGCCGGACCGCGGGCTGGTGCGCGCACATCCTCGAACAGAAGCGGCTGGGCAAGCTGGTGCGCCCGTCGGCGATCTACGTCGGCCCGGGACCGCGCAGCCCCGAGTCGGTCGAGGGTTGGGACAAAGTCGTCCGGTCGTGACGAGCTTCGCTTCTGCGGCAGGCGCTTTCGCGGATCTGGTGCGTCAGATCCCCGCCGACTCCTGGGCGGGGCCGGGTCTGGGCGAGTGGGACGTACGTGCGCTCGTCGGTCATACGTCGCGTTCGCTGACGACGGTGAGCAGCTACCTGGACACCGAAGCTGATCGCGTCGACATCTCGACCCCGCAGGAGTACTACGCACGGGTGAACCCGTCCGCACTGGGGATAGCTCCCGCCGACGTGGCAGAGCGTGGCAGGCAGGCCGGACGCGACCTGGGCGACGACCCTGCCACCGCCGTCGCGACCCTGGTGACCAGCGTGCTGACTCGGCTGGAATCGGTCGACGATCCGCTGATCGCAGTGATCGGCGGGCTGGGCATCCGGCTGCGGACCTACCTGCCGACGCGGACGTTCGAGCTGGCCGTACACAGCCTGGATATCGCACGGGCGGTTGGCGTTCCGTTCACCTTGCCGCCCGCGGTCCTCGATGAGGCATTGGTGCTGGCGGCGCGCATCGCGGCGTGCGGGGCCGGCGATGAGGTGCTGCTCGCCCTCACCGGGCGCGTCCCGCTGCCGCCGGCGTTCTCGGTCGTCTGAGTTGTCGGTGGGCCGTGGTTGCATGGCGCCGTGCCGATGAGTTCGGCCCCGCCGCCCGGTCGGTACTGGCAGCCCCCGACCGGGGACGACGGAAACGAAAGGAACTTCCCCATGGCTATCGAGGTGCAGCCCGACGTGTCTCCCATTCTCACGGTCAGTGACGCCGCAGCCGCAATCGGCTTCTATGTCAAGGCCTTCGACGCCGAGGAACTGGGCCGCGTGCCGGGTCCCGACGGCAAGAGGCTCTACCACGCGGCGCTGCGGATGAACGGCGCGACGGTGATGCTCCAGGACGACTTCCCCGAGTTCAACGACGGCAAGTCGGTGACACCCGAGGGTCTGGGCGGCTCGCCGGTGACCGTCCATCTGACGGTGACCGACGTGGACGCCAAGTTCCAGCGGGCCGTCGACGCCGGCGCGGCGGTCGTGATGCCGCTCGACGACATGTTCTGGGGTGACCGCTACGGCGTGCTACGGGACCCCTTCGGGCACCTGTGGTCGATGGGTCAGCCGATGCGCGAGGTCAGCCCCGAAGAGATCGAGCAGGCGGTGCAGCAGCACTAGCGCCCAGAAGGGCGTTACCGCCGGAGGCCCGCGAGCAGGCGGCGTCCGATCGGCGGAGCGGGCGCACTGGCCGCGGCGGCGAGCATCTCGGCGACGGTGGTGAGCTTGGCACGCGGCCGGTCGTCGCCACCGCGGGCGATCTCGGCGTTGTCGATCGCCTTCCACCCGGCGGCGTCCACCACGTCGGGCCGCCTACTGCGCACGAGCTTGTCGAGTGCGGCCGGCCGGTGCTGACGCGGATCGGGCAGCAGACCGGCGTTGTAGTCGGCGACGAGGTGGTGCACGGTCTGCCCGGCGCAGGACTTGTTGGTGCCGATGAACCCGGTCGGTCCGCGCTTGATCCACCCGGCCACGTAACTGCCGGCGACGGGCGCACCAGTTGCCGGGTCGACGACGCGGCCTCCGTCGTTGGGCACCACCGCCGCGGCCTCGTCGAACGGAAGGCCGCTCACGGGCGCGCCGCGGTAGCCGATCGAGGTGAGCACGAGCCCGGTCTCCAGGCGGCGCACCTCCTCGGTTCCGGTGACCGTGAACTCCATGGCTTCTGCGCGGGCGCCGCCGACGACCCGTTTGGGCGTCAGCTGATAAGCCAGCCGGATGCGCGGGCGGGTCGCGGGAGTTTCCGCGCCGCCGAGCTTGCTCAACAACTCCAGCTTGCTGCGCGTCAGGGGGTCCTCGGCGGCGGCCAGGTCGCGAAGGACCAGCTCATGGTCGGCGGCGGAGAGCACCACCTCGCTCGTCGACGTCAGCCCGATCAACTCGGGCAGCGTGAACGCCGAGGCCGCCGGCCCGCGCCGCGCGACGATCACCACCTCGGCCACGTTCGACCCGCGAAGTGTGGCGAGCGCATGATCGGCGATGTCGGTGCGCGCCAGCGCGTCGGGGTCGGTGGTGAGGATGCGCGCGACGTCGAGTGCGACGTTGCCGTTGCCGACGATCACAACCCGTTCGTGCGCGAGATCGACTGCCAGCTCGGTGAATTCGGGGTGGCCGTTGTACCACGCCACCATCTCGGTGGCCGTGCCGGTGCCCGGCAGGTCCATGCCCTCGATGTCGAGACGACGGTCGTTAGGGGCCCCGACCGCGTAGAGCACGGCGTGATGGTGGGCGAGCAACTCGTCGTGGGTGACGTCGGAGCCGACGTCGACGTTGAGGTAGAACGTGAAGCCCGGCTCACGGGCCACCTTGTCGAACAACCGGGTGACACCCTTGGTGTGCTGGTGGTCGGGTGCGACGCCCGCGCGCACCAGCCCGTAGGGCGTCGGGAGCCGTTCGAAGACGTTGACCCGCACGCCTTTCTGCGTGAGCAGCTCGTCGGCGGCATACATCGCCGCGGGACCCGAACCGACGATCGCGACGGTGAGCGGCCCAGTCGGCCGCGGATGGACCATCGGCGCCTCGATGACCGGCGCCAGCTTCGACGTCGGCGGCAGCTTGCCGTCCGGCTCAGGGTAGAACGCGGCGTTCAGCGCGACGAACGGCAGCTGCGTGGAGGCCAACCGGGAGTCGGGTGCGATCGCCCCGACCGGGCACGCCGACACGCAGGCACCGCAGTCGACGCACGCCGCCGGATCGATGTAGAGCATCTCGGCGGTGGCGAAGCCCGGCTCGTCGGGCGTCGGGTGGATGCAGTTCACCGGACACGCGTAGACACAGGACCCGTCGCTGCAACACGACTGGGTGATCACATGCGGCACGCAAGCCCCCTAGGCGGCGACAACGTGCTGGCGCGCCGGCTCGCTGCGGTAACGGCTCGGCTTGCCGTCGATCTTGCAGACTCGCCACATCAGCTTGGCGACGGGATTGATCAGGCCGGTGTCCTGGCACAGCATCCGGACGTCGCCGAACATGTCGCGCAGCATCTGGCGGGACTCGGGTGAGCGGAAGAAGACCTCCTTGCGCACCGAGCGCGGGATGTCGAATTCCTTCCAGAATGCTCGCGGCGGAACGATGATCGCCGAACACAGGATCCGCATGGTCAGCGGGACGTACAACGACAACCAGAACCGCTTGCGTCGCGGCAGATGCGGAACCCGCTTGCGCAGGTATTCGTGGGCGAACGAGATGTGGCGGGCCTCCTCGGCCACGTGGATCGCCATCACCCGTTCCATGATCGGGTGCAGCGACTTGCCTTCGCGCAGCACGTTCTTCTGGGTGTGGTCGATCGGTTCCTCGCCGGCGAGGATGCCGAACCAGAACGGGATCGGCAACGGGCCGGCCACGAGCGGGATCAACGGCTGGATCCACTTCAGCAGCCGCGGCATCCCGGGCACGTCGGCGCCGATGCGGTTCACCATCTCCTGGAACATCATCGTGTGGTTGCACTCTTCGACCGCCTCGTGCAGGCAGTACCGGTATTCCGGCGAACCGTTCGGCGTCCAGAAGGAGTACTCCATCAGCCCGCGGATGAGGATCGACTCGAAGTGCAGGCCGACCTTGGCGACGTTGGCCTGGCGCCACATTCCGATCTCGATCTGCCGCTCGAGCGACTGCGCCTGGTACCACGGGTGGCGGCCGAGTGGGTCGGTCGCCGGCAGTACCCAGCGCGGATCGTTGTCGACGACGGCGAACTCCGGCGAGTTCCAGTCGATGTCGGTGTACGGGTTGAAATTGCGTCGCACCGACCCCTCGGACAGGGTGTTGAGTATGTCGGCGTAGGCGCGGTCTTCCGGGCTGTCGCCGAGTTCCATGTTGCGCCGCCAACGCCTGACCATCCGAGTCCGGGCCATCTCGAGACCTCCCCTGTGAGGTTTACATCTGCGCCTTGAATGTCCAGCAACGGTACCGCAGGTATCGCCTATTGAACATACCCCGTTGCGCGATGTGTCACACCGGCACACGACGGCATCGCTGTGATGGCCGTCACACTTGAGCGTGCCTGCCGTTGCAGGAGAAGGGCAGGGGCAGAACCTACGTGCGGGTGCCGAACTCGCCCACCGCAGTCGCGTTGGCGCCGTTGCGCATCACGGAGAACCCAGCCTCGGTCATACCGCAGTCGGTGATGATCGCGCGGTGGCCGGGACTGTTCATCCACCAGTTGACCGCCGCGGCCGGCACCCCGCCGACCCCGGTGCTCCAGAAGATGATCTCGCCGACGTTGGCGTACTGCGTGTATCCGGCCGCGGTGACGCGCTGCACGACCGACGAACCGTCCGAGCCGGTGTGGCTGTGGACGCCGTTGGCGAGCATGTCGTTGGCCTGTCGCGTCGCCGCCGCCGTCAGCTGCGGGTTGGCCGCAACCGGGCCGCAGCCGTTGGCGGCGCGCGCGGCGTTGACCTCGTTCAGCACGGCCCCGCCGTCGTCGGCCTGAGCCGGGATCGCGAGAGCTGGGCTGAGGATCGCCGCCACCGCGGCGCAGATCGGTACGGCCGCCGAGGTTCCTCGAAGACTGGGCACAAGACTGTTCACGTGGCCCCCCTGGGCTCGAGCGTCAGTCCCCGACAGGTCACAGTATGGACACAGCGAGGTCTCTATATCGGCCGTTTACCCACTTTTCCGAGATTTTCCGCCGCACCTCCCCGCGGCGCGTCCGCGACGCCGGTCATTACTGTTGAGCACATGGCCGACCTCACGATCCCCGCCGACCTCAAACCCCGCGACGGTCGCTTCGGCTGCGGACCCTCGAAAGTCCGGCCGGAGCAGTTGGCCGCGCTTGCCGACGCTGCCGACCTGTTCGGCACGTCGCATCGCCAGGCGCCGGTCAAGAACCTCGTAGGCCGGGTGCGTGACGGCCTGCGTGAGCTGTTCTCGCTGCCCGACGGCTACGAGGTGATTCTCGGCAACGGCGGGACCACAGCGTTCTGGGACGCGGCGGCGTTCGGGCTGATCGACAAGCGTTCACTGCACCTGACGTACGGCGAGTTCAGCTCGAAGTTCGCCTCGGCGGTGGCCAAGAATCCGTTCGTCGGCGACCCGGTCGTCATCAAGGCGGACCCGGGCAGCGCACCGAAGCCGCAGTCCGACCCGTCGGTCGACCTGATCGGCTGGGCCCACAACGAGACGTCGACCGGTGTCGCCGTGCCCGTGCAGCGCCCGGATGGATCGGGCGAGGCGTTGGTCGCGATCGACGCGACCTCCGCAGCGGGCGGGCTGCCCGTCGACATCGGCGAATCCGACGTCTACTACTTCGCGCCGCAGAAGAACTTCGCCGCCGACGGCGGGCTGTGGGTGGCGATCATGTCGCCCGCCGCGCTCGCCCGGGTCGAGGCGGTCGCGGGTTCGGGTCGCTGGGTGCCGGAGTTCCTCTCGCTGCCGATCGCGATCGAGAACAGCGTCAAGAACCAGACCTACAACACCCCGGCGATCGGCACGCTGCTGCTGTTCGCCGAGCAGTTGGACTGGATGCTCGGCAACGGCGGGCTGGACTGGGCGGTCAAGCGCACGGCGGACTCGTCGCAGCGGCTGTACGGGTGGGCCGAGGCTGCGCGCTTCGCGACGCCGTTCGTCACCGATCCGGAGTTGCGTTCACAGGTCGTCGGCACGGTCGATTTCGACGACGACGTCGATGCGGCAGCCGTCGCCAAGACGCTGCGCGCGAACGGCATCGTCGACACCGAGCCGTACCGCAAGCTCGGCCGCAACCAGTTGCGGGTCGGCATGTTCCCGGCCGTCGACCCCGACGATGTCAGTGCGCTCACGGCATGCATCGACTGGGTGGTGGAGCGGCTTTAGCCGCGACCGACAGACCGGAGCGGCTTTAGCCGCGACCGACGGGCCGGAGCGGCTTCCGCTGCCCGCGTGTCCTACCAGGTAACGGGCCGATAACGCAGTAGTGTCCGGATGATCGGGCCGGGCGCTGGCCCGGAGGAGGTCGCCATGCGGGAACTCAGGGTCGTCGGACTCGACGTAGACGGCAAACGGATCATCTGTGAGGCGGCCGACTCGGGTGACAAGTTCATGCTGCGCCCCGACGAGCGGTTGCGGGCCGCCCTGCGTGGTGACCAGGTGAGCTCGAGCCAGCCGGCGAACGAGGCCGAGGTGCCGACCATGCTGCGTCCCAAGGAGATTCAAGCCAGGATTCGGGCTGGTGCGTCCGTCGCGCAGCTCGCGGAGGCGTCGGGCGTCGACGTGGCCCGGGTCGAGCGGTTCGCCCACCCCGTGCTGCTCGAGCGCTCCCGCGCCGCGGAACTGGCAACGGCCGCTCATCCGGTGCTCGCCGACGGCCCGTCCGTGCTGACACTGCTGGAGACGGTCACGACGGCGTTCATCGCCCGCGGCCTCGACCCTGACGCCCCCGCGTGGGATGCCTGGCGCAACGAGGACGGCCGCTGGACCGTGCAGCTGGCATGGACCGCCGGTAGGTCCGACCTCAAGGCGCATTTCCGGTTCACCCCGGGTTCGCACGGCGGCACGGTGACGGCGTTCGACGACGCTGCCTGCGAGCTGATCGACCCGAACTTCGCGCGTCCGCTACGTCCGGTGGCCGCGCTGCCGCGAGTCGAGGTCGAGGTCGAGGAGCCGACGCTGCCGCTCGAGCCGCCCGTACAGGTCAGCGCATCCCAGCCGCAGCCCGAATCGCAGCCCGAAGCGACGGCCGAACCGGTTGACGCCCCGAAGCCGCAGAAGGTCCGGCGGGGTAAGGCCAAGCCCGCCGTGCCGGCGTGGGAGGACGTCCTGCTGGGCGTGCGCTCCAGCGGCCAGCGGTAAATCCACCGTAACCATTCGAACGTAAGCCGCTGGAACCGCTGGCTCCGTCGCCGCGTCCAAGCCGGTGCAGGAGTTGACCGGGAGGCGCACTATGAGCGGTATGACCGCAACAGGCTCCGGGCCGCTCACCGTGCGCGACCTGGAGACGATGCCCGATGACGGACGGCGCCACGAACTCGTCGACGGCGTGCTCATCGTGAGTCCGGCACCCGGGACAAGGCATCAGATCGTCGCCTATCGACTGTTCGCAGTGCTCGATGCCGCGCGTCACCCGGAATTCGCGG
Organism: Mycobacterium sp. E740; assembly: GCF_001672895.1. GTDB lineage: Bacteria > Actinomycetota > Actinomycetes > Mycobacteriales > Mycobacteriaceae > Mycobacterium. Next base: position 8,726 of record NZ_LZKP01000197.1, on the reverse strand, counting down.
TCATGGGCGCACCATATGCGGTGCATCAAGGCGACCACATCGAACTTCAACCCGATGTTCTCGTCGGCCGCGTCGGCGATTTCACCGCAAAAGACCTTCCGGTTCCACCGGTTCTCGTGGTCGAGGTCCTGTCGCCCAGTACGGCGCTGATCGACCTCAACACCAAGAAAGCCGTCTACGAGCGGCTCGGGATCCCGGACTACTGGGTCGTCGACCCAGACGAGCCCCGGTTGACGGCATACGAGTTGTTGTCCGGCCGGTATTCGGAGTGCGCGTCCATCGCAGGCGACTCGGCGTTCGAGGCCAGCCGGCCTTACCCGGTGCGCGTCGTTCCCCGTGATCTGCTCGGGCCGTTCGCCTAACGCACGGCGACAGCGAGTACGACGAGCCACGCCGCGGCGACGCCGACACCGGAACCCAGCACGAACCACCGCCACACCGGCCGGTTGCGCCATCCCCACACGGTCGGCGCGAGCCCGCCGACGGCGACCAGATTGAGGCCGAGCGCCAGCAGCGAATGCACCCGCAGCAGCCCGAGACTCAGCACGACGATCGCGGCCGCGACGACCGCAGCGACGAACGCCGCGACCGTCAACCCCATCGCCCAGGGAGTCGAGTCGTCGGTCATGTCGTCAATCTAATCCGCTCGTAGAACGCGAGTGCTGCGGCGGTTGCGACGTTGAGCGAGTCGGTGCCCCGCGACATCGGGATCCGCACGCGTAGGTCCGCGGCCCGCATCGTCCGCTCGGTCAGCCCCGGCCCTTCCGCGCCGACCAGCATGGCCACCTTGGCGTCGGCGACCGACGACATGGCGTCGGCCAGCGTGCACGCAGTAGGCGCAGGTGTCATCGCCAGCAGCCGAAAGCCGTTGTCCCGCAACATCTCTAGGTCCGCAGGCCACGACCGAGCCCACGCGTACGGCACCAACAGCGCGTGGCCCATCGAAACTCGGACGGCGCGGCGGTACAGCGGATCGGCGCAGCCGGTGCCGAACACCACCGCATCCACACCGAGGCCCGCCGCGTTTCGAAATATCGAGCCGAGGTTCTCGTGGTCGTTGACACCTTCGAGAACCGCGACGGTGCGCGCTGCGGCCGATGTCGCCAGCCCAGCGGCTCCGGTGAGCACCTCGGCGACCGACAGTTCACGCGCCCGCGACGCCGAGGCCAGCACACCGCGGTTGAGGTGAAAGCCGACCACTTCGGCCATCACGTCAGGCTGCACCCGGTAGTACGGCGCCGGGACACCGGCCAGGTCGGTCGCGAGCTCCTGCAGGCGGCGGTCGGTGCCCATCACCGCGCGAGGGCGAAAGCGCGAGGCCAGCATGCGCTGCACGACCAGCACCCCCTCGGCGATCACCAGGCCCTTGCCGGTGGGCAGGTCCGGCCTGCGATCGACACTGTTGAGGTCGCGGAAGTCGTCCAGCCTCGGATCGGCCGGGTCGGCGACGTCGATCACGTCACCCATGGCGGCGTGCCCGCACTGGCCGGGTACCTTTCAAAGCGATGCCCCCGCAGCCACCGCCCCTGCCCGCCGCGCTGCTCAAGCCGGCGCCGGTCATCGTCGCGATCGCGGCGGGTTGGGTCGTCGCTACGATCCTGGCGTTCACCGTGACCGGTCTACACGAGTGGCGGCCGTACACCGTCGCCGGCCTCGGCGTCGGCGTCGTCGGCACGGCGATCTGGTTGTGGCAACGTCGCGCCGTGCGCCATGGCTCGCGCGGGGCGCAGAGCGGGCTCACCTGACGACCTACCGCACGACTACACGACTAAATGAGGAGCACTCCATGGCAGCGCCGCTGTTGCAGGCCGAAACCACCATCAACGCCCCGGTGGACAAGGTCTGGGAACTGATCTCGGATCTGAAGAACATGCCGCGGTGGAGCCCGCAGTGCCGGCTGATGAAGACGTTCGGTCCGCTGCGGCAGGGGGCGAAGACCTTCAACCTCAACCGGCGCAAGTTCCTGTTCTGGCCCACGACGAGCCAGATCACCGAGCTGGTTCCGCGCAAGAAGCTCGCTTTCCGGGTGAACGAGAACGGCACGGTGTGGAGCTACGAACTCGAGCCCGCCGACACCGGCACGCGGCTCGTCGAAACCCGCCATGCGGAAAACGGGGTGAAGCCGTTCTCCACCATGGCGGTGAACGCGGTGCTGGGCGGCGTGCCCAGCTTCGAGCGTGAGCTCGTCGAGGGCATGAACGAGTCGCTGGCCCGGATCAAGGCCGCCGCCGAAAGCTAGCCGCTCGGCTCGGTCAGATCCAGCACCCCGTCGTCGTACGGGTCGTACAGCGGAGAGCCGCCACCTGCCGGCTGCGGCGTGTCCGAGTGTGCGCCGCAACCGTATTCGGCGTCGACGACGTGACCGTCAGCGGAGAACTCGTTCGCGCAGACCCCGAACGTCGTGCCCAGCGCCCCGGCCAGGGGCACATAGAACCCGCAGTCACGGCAGACCCGCCGCGTCGAGCGCGCCATCGTCGACCCGGGGCCGAAATCCCCGTCGTGCCAACGTTGCGCGGCGTCCATGCGGCCCCACGGGCTGAGCACTTGGCGCCGGCCCAGGCCCACTTCGGCAGCGACGTCGTCGATCTGCGGATCACCGGTACCCAGGTAACCGGGGACGAGCCGCGGGTCGTCGGCCGGCGGGGCGAGCAGATCACCCGGACCCAGATCGCCGGGCCGGACGCGGTCCTCCCACGGCACCCACTTCGGTGCCAGCAACGCCGTCGGACCCGGAACCAGCACCACCTCGCTGATGGTGGCATGGTCCGCGCCCGGCCAGGCGGCGACGACGACGGCCCACTGCCAGCCGCGGTAGCCGGGCATGTCGGCGAGGAACCGGTGCGTGGCCGCCGTCGGGTCGTCGAAACTCGCGCCGAGGTACTCGCCGACGGCGTCCTCGCCGCTGAACTCGACGACCGCCGAGCGCGCGTCATCGACGGCGCCCAGGAGCACCGACTCCAGGTCCGGGCGCTCGGCAGATTCGGTCGCGCTTTCCATCGCCCCCAATACTGCCTGACCGGCCAACCGGTAGCCACACCGGTTGGCTGCACGCCCGCGGCCGCTTCGATGGTGGAGAATCGTCATCGTGACCGCACCGCGTCGTGACCCCGAAGACTCGGCGGGCCGGCGCGACCCCCGTTACTACCCGCCGCGCCCGCCCGCCGACGATTACTGGTCCCGCCGCAGTGACGAACACCCCGGGATGGCGAACTACCCGAGCGACGGCAGTTACCGGCGTCCGCGCAGGAACGCACCGAGCCCGAGCGCGAACCGGTGGCTGCCCCCGCTCGACGAGCCGGCCCGCGAATTCGGTTCGGCGCCTGGGCCACACAGCTCCGGGAGCTCGGCGGGCGAAAGGATCACGGTCACCAGGGCAGCGGCTCAACGCAGCCGCGAGATGGGCTCCAAGATGTACGGCCTGGTGCATCGCGCCGCCACCGCCGACGGTGCCGACAAGTCCGGGCTCACCGCGCTGACGTGGCCGGTCGTCGCGAACTTCGCGGTCGACGCGGCGATGGCCGTCGCGCTGGCCAACACACTGTTCTTCGCCGCGGCCACCGGTGAGAGCAAGAGCCGGGTCGCGCTGTACCTGCTGATCACGATCGCGCCGTTCGCCGTCATCGCCCCACTGATCGGGCCCGCCCTGGACCGGTTACAGCACGGCCGCCGCGTCGCGTTGGCCGCGTCGTTCGCGCTGCGCACGGTATTGGCGGTGGTGTTGATCGCCAACTACGACGGAGCGACCGACACCTTTCCGTCGTGGGTGCTCTATCCCTGCGCGCTGGGAATGATGGTGCTGTCCAAGTCATTCAGCGTGTTACGCAGCGCGGTGACGCCGCGCGTACTGCCCCCGAGCATCGACCTGGTGCGGGTGAACTCCCGGCTGACGACGTTCGGTCTGCTCGGCGGCACCATGGTCGGCGGCGCGATCGCCGCGGGCGCGGAATACCTGTTCAAGCTCGTCGAGATGCCCGGGGCGCTCTACGTCACCGTCGCTGTGTCGGTCGCCGGTGCAGCGCTGGCGATGCGCATTCCCAAGTGGGTAGAGGTCACCGAGGGTGAGGTCCCCGCCACGCTGAGCTACCACGGTCGCACGGGTGAACTGCGGCGCGGCGCGGCGCCACACCCGCCGGCGAAAGCGGCTCGACAGCCGTTGGGGCGCAACAGCATAACCGCGCTGTGGGGCAACTGCACCATCAAGGTGATGGTGGGCTTCCTGTTCCTCTACCCCGCGTTCGTCGCCAAGTCCCACGATGCCAGCGGCTGGGAGCAACTGCGCATACTCGGCGTCATCGGTGCGGCCGCGGCCGTCGGCAACTTCGCGGGCAACTTCGCCAGCGCCCGCCTCAAACTTGGTCATCCGGCGCAGGTGGTGGTGCGCTGCACGGTCGTCGTCACGCTGGCCGCGCTGGCCGCCGCGCTGACCGGTGACCTTCTGGTGGCCGCGGTCGCCACCCTGCTCACGTCGGGGGCGAGCGCGATAGGCAAGGCGTCGCTGGATGCCTCGCTGCAGGACGACCTGCCCGAGGAGTCGCGCGCCTCGGCGTTCGGCCGCTCGGAGTCGGTGCTGCAGCTGGCCTGGGTCGCCGGCGGAGCCGTCGGCGTGCTGGTCTACACCGAACTGTGGGTGGGCTTCACGGCGATCACCTCGGTGCTGATTCTCGGCCTGGCGCAGACCGTGGTCAGCTACCGCGGCGAGTCGCTGGTTCCCGGCCTCGGCGGGAACCGCCCGGTGCTCGCCGAACCGCAGGGCGGCCACCCTGACACGGCGGCGGTGGCGTACGAGTGAAACGCATGCTCGCCGTGCTCGCGGCGGTGGTGGTGCTCGCGTCTGCGGGCACGGCTGTGCTCGTCTGGCGGCTCAACGACCGGGAGTCAACGAAATACCCTGAGATCAGCGCCTTTTCGCACGGTCATTCAGTCCGCGTCGGACCCTACCGGTACTGCCAGGTGCTCAACCCCACCGACTGTGAGGTCTTCGAAGAGCAGGGCGAACTGCCGGTGACCGAGCGCGGCGCGGTGCAGTTGTCGGTGCCGCCGGCGATCGCCAGGGCGCCCTGGGTGTTGTTGCGCCAGTACGAGGATTCCGACCTCGTCGAGGAGTTTCGGCCCGACACCCGGCTTGCGGTGACCATCCCGACGGTCGACCCGCTGCGTGGCAAGCTCACCGGCCTGGCCGTGCTGCTGCCGACCCTGATCCGCGTCGATGGCGAAGAGGTGCCGGCACCGCACGCCGAGTGGTCGGTTCGGACGGTCTGGCGCTAGGCGCCGTGTCCCGGCTCCACGCGTTCGCCCTCGCGGGGCGGACCCGGCGGTGTTCCGTCACCGAATGGCTTGCCGCCCAACGCCTCTCGCCCATGCGGTGTGAGCCAGTTGGACAGGTCCGGGCCCTTCGGCACGATCTGAGTCGGGTTGATGTCGGTGTGCACGATGTAGTAGTGCTGCTTGATCTGGACGAAGTCGATGGTGTCGCCGAACCCGGGCGTCTGGAACAGATCCCGGGCGTATGCCCACAGCACCGGTAGCTCTGCGAGTTTCTGGCGGTTGCACTTGAAATGCCCGTGATAGACGGGATCGAAGCGCGCCAGCGTGGTGAACAACCGCACGTCGGCCTCGGTGATCGTGTCTCCCACCAGATATCGCTGGTCCGCCAGCCGCTCGGACAGCCAGTCCAGTGCAGTGAACAACCGGTCGTAAGCCTTGTCGTAGGCCCCTTGCGAACCGGCGAACCCGCACCGGTACACGCCGTTGTTGACCTCGGTGTAGATGCGCTGTGCCACGTCGTCGATCTCGGCACGCCGGTCCTCGGGGTAGAGGTCCGGTGCGCCGTCGCGGTGATACCTGGTCCACTCGGTCGAGAAGTCGATCGTGATCTGCGGGAAGTCGTTGGTGACCACCTCGCCGGTCGACACGTCGACGACTGCCGGGACTGTGATGCCCTTGTCGTAGTCGGGAAACCGCTTGAGGTAGGCGTCTTTGAGCCGCGGAATCCCGAGCACCGGGTCCACACCGCCGGGGTCGAGGTCGAACGTCCAACTGTCCTCGTCATGCGTCGGGCCGCAGAAGCCGATGGACAACGCGTCTTCCAGGCCGAGCAGCCGTCGGACGATGATCGTCCGGTTGGCCCACGGACACGCCCGCGCCACAACAAGCCGGTACCGGCCGGGTTCGACGGGGTATCCGTCGCGGCCGTCGGCCGTGATGCGCGTGCCGATGTACTTCGTGTCACGGTTGAACTCGCCAGCGGACTCGGATTTGTCGGCTACATATGCCATGTCGTCAGCATGCCCGCCGAGTGTCGGGTTGACGCACGCAATTCGGGGTCAAGTGTCGATCAAGCCGACACTCGGCGGCGAAAGATCAGGCCTCGAGCTCGCGGCCGACCGCCCGCACCACCTCGGACACCCGGCGGGCGACCTTGCGGTCCGGATAGCGGCCCTTGCGCAACTCCGGCTGCACCGCACTCTCGAGCAGCGTGATCATGTCTTCGATCATGCCGTGCAGCTCGTCGGGCGAGTGCTTGCGTTCAGCGGCAGCCGCCTCGCGACGCGTGCGAGTCAGACTGGGCGGCGGATCGATGACCTTCAGGGTCAACGCCTGCGGTCCGCGGCGCCCGGCGGCGATGCCGAACTCGACGCGTTGGCCGGCCTTGAGAGTCTCGACACCGGAGGGCAGCGCCGAGGAGCGGACGTAGACGTCCTCGCCGTCCTCCTGCGACAAAAACCCGAAGCCCTTTTCGGCGTCGTACCACTTAACCCTGCCGGTCGGCACTGTCTCACCCGCTTGTCTAGTACTCAACATCAAGAAAGCGCCCCGCCTGCATCGGGACGCGTGGTGCCGATCCTACTCTGGCCCCGGACTCGCCAGCACCCCCTTATCGGTAGGCTGATACCACCGCTGGAGGAGAAGAAGTGCGACTGATCCTGAACGTCATCTGGCTGATCTTCGGCGGCCTGTGGCTGGCGTTGGGCTACCTGGTGGCCGCGGTGCTGTGCTTCGTGTTGATCATCACGATCCCGTTCGGCTTCGCCGCCCTGCGCATCGCGGTCTTCGCGCTGTGGCCGTTCGGGAACACCGTCGTCGACAAACCCGGACCTCGTCCCGGCGCGCTGATCGGCAACGTCATCTGGATCATCCTGTTCGGCATCTGGCTGGCGATCGGCCATGTCCTCACCGCCGTGGCGATGGCGGTGACAATCGTCGGCATCCCGCTCGCGCTGGCCAACCTCAAGTTGATTCCGGTGTCGCTGATGCCGCTGGGCAAGGAGATCGTGCCCGTCGATTCGGCGGCCAACCCGGAGCGGGCGTTCACATGACCGTCGTCGGCCTCGGCGTGCCCTCCGTCGCACCGGTCTCCGCGGCTCCGGCCGACGGGCCGCTCGTCGACACGTTCGGCAGGGTCGCCACCGATCTGCGCGTGTCGCTGACGGACCGGTGCAACCTGCGCTGCACGTACTGCATGCCGGCCGAGGGCCTGGACTGGCTGGCGGCCGACCGCCTGCTGCGGCCTGAGGAGTTGACCCGGCTGCTGCGGATCGCCGTGACGCGGCTCGGCATCACCAGCGTGCGCTTCACCGGTGGGGAGCCGCTGGTGGCCCGCCATCTCGAGGACGTCATTGCCGCGACGACGGCGTTGCGCCCGCGACCGGAGATCACCTTGACCACCAACGGGATTGGTCTCGCCGCGCGGGCCGACCGGTTGAAAGGCGCTGGGCTGGACCGCATCAACGTGTCCCTGGACACCGTCGACCCCGCCCGGTTCGCCGAAATCACCCGTCGCGACCGGCTTTCCGATGTGCTCGACGGCCTACGGGCGGCCAAGGCGGCGGGGCTGGATCCGGTGAAGGTCAACGCCGTGCTCGACCCGGTCACGGGCCTCGACGACGCGGTCGCCCTGCTGCGCTTCTGCCTCGACCACGGCTATCAGCTGCGTATCATCGAGCAGATGCCGCTGGACGCGGGTCATGCGTGGCAGCGGGGCACGGCCATCGGCGCCGATGAGGTGCTTGCCACGCTGCGGCAGCACTTCGACCTCACTCCCGACACCGCTCCGCGCGGTTCTGCGCCGGCCGAGTTGTGGCGGGTCGACGGCGGCGCCGGCGTCGTCGGCATCATCGCGTCGGTCTCGCACGCGTTCTGCTCCGCCTGTGACCGCACCCGGCTCACGGCCGACGGCCAGGTGCGCAACTGCCTGTTCGCCCGGCAGGAAACCGATCTGCGCCGGCTCATGCGCACCGGCGCCGACGACGACGCCCTCGAGCGCGCCTGGCGCGCGGCGATGTGGGTGAAGGCCGCGGGCCACGGCATCAACGATCCCGGCTTCGTGCAGCCTGACCGCCCGATGAGCGCGATCGGCGGCTAGCGGTGCAGACGACACAGACGATGCAGGTCACCGTCCGTTACTTCGCGGCAGCGCGGGCGGCCGCCGGTAACGATGAGGAGACGATTCGGCTTCGGCCCGGAACGACGCTCGCCGAGCTCGTGGCGGGCTTGGCTGAGCGGGACGAGGATCTCGCGAAAGTGCTGAAGCGCTGCTCTTTTCTGTGCGACGGCGTCGCGGTTCGCGATGACCGCACGGCGCTGAGCGACGCTCAAACCGTCGATGTTCTTCCCCCATTTGCCGGCGGCTAACGGTGATTTCCGTCACATAACGGAATGGTCACGGACTGGCTACGAAGCGGTGGAGCCCGCCGCTGTCCTGCGGAAACTCTCGTCGCTGCTGGGCA
>NZ_LZKP01000196.1 GCF_001672895.1 Mycobacterium sp. E740 | reverse complement strand
GAGTACTGCACCGTCAACGACTACATCGACTGCCCGCCCGGCGAGCTGTTCGACTACCTGGCCGTACACGTCGTCGTGCGGATAGACCGACCGCATCATCTCCATGATGATCGGCGTGGCCTTCTCGCGCGGCGAGGTCTCGATGCGGACCAGCCCGTCCAGCGGTTCAGCGGTGCCCCGGTGCGCGGCGATGTCGTCAAGCGTGGACAGCGACATTGTCGGAGATCTCCTTTGCGGCGGGTGGATTGATGGATTGGTCGAGAAAGGCTGCGAACGGCGGTATCTCGTCGGCCGAGCATTCGATGCTGACGACGGCCGGACCGTCGGTCGCAAGTGCTGCGCCGAGCGCGGCGGACAGAGAGGCGACGTCGTCGACGTCGGTGGCCGGCAGTCCGGGGAACATCGCGCTCAAACCGGCGCCCAACCGACTGGGCCCGAACCTGTTGTAGCTGTAGCGGTCACGGTAGAAGATCTGCTCGCGGGTGACGCACATCGCGTGCGCGTGGTTGTCGAACAGCAGGAACGTCACCGGCAGCCGGTATTCCCTGGCCGTGTGGATCTCCATGCCGTGCATGAAGAAACTGCCGTCGCCCGCGATGACGACAGTTCGCCTACCGCGTCCGAAGGCCATTCCGATTGCGGCCCCGAAGCTGTAGCCCATCCCGCCCATGCCGAGCGCGACGATGAACCGGCCGTGGCGGCGCACCGGCAGGTGATGTATCGCTGCCGCACCGATGTTACCGGCATCGACGACGATGTCCACACCGGCGGGCAGCGACGCGTCGAGCACCGCCATGGCGTCGCGGTACCGGATGCCCGGCCCGTGATGCGGCGGAGGCCGCAGCTCGGCACGTGGCACCGTGTCGGGTACCCGCACATGCGCCGGGCGGCCCGGACCCGTCAGCGTGGCGGTGAGCGCCGTCAACGAGCCGCGGAGGTCGTCGCTGTGCACGTGCGTACACGCGAGATACGGTGGCGCCGAACCGATCGAATACACCGGCACCGTCGCCAGCGCATCGTCCAGTCCGGCTCGCGCGGTCACGGCCATTCGCGTGCCGACCAGCAGGCAGAGTGCGCTGTCGGCGACGGTTGCCGCCACGCTCGGATGGCCCATCACGCCGGTCACCCCCAGCGCCGACGACGAACCCGATCCCGGTGTGCCGGCAACGTCTTTCGCCTCGGGGACGGTGGCCACCCGGGCGCGGACCATTGCCCGCAACGCCTCGAGTTCGGCTCGCGCGTCGTCACGGGCCACCTGATCACCGGCGATGATCGTGACCGGACCTGCGGCCCGGTGCAGTGCTCGCGTGATCGGGTGCACGGCGGCCGAGCGCATGGCGACCCGCTCGTCGGCCACGACGCCGCCGTTGACCGGCACACTCCCCTGCTGAACATCCTTGGGCAGCAACAGGACCGACGGGCCGCGCATCGTGTGTGCCGCAGCGATCGCAGCGGGCAGGGCGGTGACGATGTCGGCCGCCGTCAGCACGCGTCGGCAGTGCACCGACACCGTCGAGAACAACGCGGTGGCGTCCAGCGCACCGTTGCGACCGCTGGTGTCCTGAAAGGCACCTCGGCCGTCGAGACCGGTCGGCGCCTGCCCGATTAGGACCAACAACGGCACCCGGCTCGCGAAGGCCTCTCCCAGTGCGGGCACCGTGTTCAGACAACCACCACCCGAGGTCGCGGCCACGACGCCGAGGCCGCATCCGCTTCGGCTGTAACCGTCGGCCATGGCCGCGGCGGAGAACTCGTGCTTGGCGAGTACGGCGGTGATGTCGGAACGCAGGAACGCAGCGTCGTAGAGATCCTCGATGTTGGCGCCGTCGACGCCGAAGACGAACTCGGCACCGATCGCCGCCAGGTATTCGACGATGTGGTCGACGACCCGATGGCCCATTGCTCACCTGCTTTCGCAACGCTTCAGCAATGACACGGGATGCGGGCCGGTCGGGTTCACCCCCTCACGATTTTCACAGTGAGCGTTCGAGGAGCACCTTGCCGGAGTCGGGCGAAACCAGTTGCACGGCAGCGATTTCCTGCATCTGCATCGGGGTGTTGGCACTCGGCAGCGCGGTCGCACCGGAAAGTCCCAGCCACGTCGCGATCTGGTTGCGGCTGCCGTCTCTGCCCACCACCACCATCGCCAGGTCCTGCGGGGGCGCATCGCGTTTGCCCCAGTCGCCGTAACTGCAGGCCATGTCGATTCGGGTGCCCCAGCCATAGCCGGTCATCGAGACGGTTGCGTTGATCGGCGTCTCGGACACCTTGGCCATCTCGAGTTGCTGGCCGGCGGCTTGCGGTGGCGCGCCGGTCGGGAGACCGAGAATCTCGGGTCGCACGACGACCGCGATGCCGACGGCCAACAGCGCGGCGGCCAGACCGACGGCGGCCGAGGCGAGCCAGCGCGAGCGTCTGCGCCGCGCCCGCACCGTGTCCAGCAGGCCGGGCAGCAGTTCGGGCGGCGGTTCGGAAGGGCTCGGCACGGGTTCGTCGAAGTCGGCGGGTCCCGCCTTGTCCAACAGCGCGGGGATGTCGCTCAACTCGGATACCGCCGACCGGCAGCGCACACACGCTTTCAGGTGGGTCTCGTATTCGCGGCGATCGGCACCGGACAGTGAGCCCAGCACGTATGCAGCGTCCCACGTCGCGTACCGGTCGTCGTCCGCCGGCTCGAGGAATGGGTCGAATGCGCTCACCGTGTCACCCCCATCTCCTCCAACTTGAGCTTCAGTGCGCGTACGCCGTAGTGCAGTCGGGACTTCACGGTGCCCTCCGCGATGTCCAGGTCGGTCGCGATCTGGGCGGTCGTCTTGCCCTGGTAGTAGGCGCGGCCGATGACCGCCCGGTGGTCCTCGGACAGGCCGGCGATGGCTTCGCCCAGCAACATTCGGTTCAACGCCGCCTCCACCTCGTCGGGTCCGGCCCGATCCGCGGTCGACTCCATGTCGGGCGTGCCGGACTCATTGCGAAAGCGGGCGCTGCGGCGGTCGTCGATGACCAGGTTGCGCGCCACGGTGAACAGCCACGCGCGCGCCGACCTCGTGCCGTCCGACGTCACCTCGGGGTGACGCCACGCTCGCAGCAGCGTCTCCTGCACGACATCCTCCGCCCGGGCCGGATCACCCGTCAGCCGCACCGCATAGCGCCAGATCGCGGCGGCGTGCTCCGCATAGAGCACCCGCATGACGGTCGCCTCCGGGTCGTCCAAATCCAACCTCCGCTATGGACACGAGGTTGCCGGTCGTCCGGTTCAGTATTCGCCGCTGGTGAGGTCAGCGCGTGAGAATGCGCGGTCCGTCCGCTGTGACGGCCACGGTGTGCTCCCAGTGCGCCGCGCGCGACCCGTCGGCGGTGACGACGGTCCACTCGTCTTCGAGCACCGCCGTCTTCGTGGAGCCCAACGTCAGCATCGGCTCGATCGCCAACACCGAGCCGACCGCGAGCTGCGGTCCGCGCCCGGGCGCCCCCTCGTTCGGCAGGAACGGCTCCATGTGCATCTGCCTGCCGATGCCGTGTCCGCCGTAGCCGTCGACGATGCCGAACTTGCGGCCGTAGCGTTGCTCGGCTGCGCGCGTCGCGGTCTCGATCGCGTGCGAGACGTCGGTGAGCCGGTTACCCGGCAGCATCGCGGCCGCGCCGGCCTCCATCGCCTCCTTGGTCGCCTGCGACAGCGCCTCGTCGACGGGAATCAGCGTCCCGATGCCGAACGTGATCGCCGAGTCGCCGTGCCAGCCGTCGACGATGGCGCCGCAGTCGATGGACACCAGGTCTCCCGGCGCCAGCGTCTCGATCGCCGTCGGAATGCCGTGCACCACACGGTCGTTCACCGACGAACAGATGCTGGCCGGGTACCCGTGGTATCCGAGGAACGACGGTACGCCGCCGCCGTCGCGGATCACCGACTCAGCGATCTCGTCGAGCGCAAGCGTGGAAACGCCGGGAGCAGCGGCCTGCCGCACCGCGGCCAACGCCTTCGCGACCAGCGCGCCGGCCACGGCCATCGCGTCGAGCTCCGCGGGTGTGCGCTGCGGTACCACCTTGCGGCCGCGCAAACCCATCAGGCCCATCCCCGACTACTACTTGCCGAGCGCCGCAAGCGCCCGGGCGAAGACCTCGTCCATGGCGCCGACCGCGTCGACCTGCTTCAGGTTGTTGCCGCTGTAGTACTCCAGCAGCGGATAGGTCTCGTCGCGGTACACCTGCATCCGGTTGCGGATGACGTCCTCGGTGTCGTCTGCGCGGCCGCGGGCCTCGAGCCGGGTGAACAGCTCGTCCTCGGAGACCCTGAACTCCAGCACCGCATCGAGCTTGGTGTCGTGGCGCTTGAGCATGTCGTCGAGCGCCTTGGCCTGCTCGACCGAGCGGGGGTACCCGTCGAGAATGAAGCCGGCCGCCGCGTCCTCCTGCTCGATGCGGTCCTCGACGAGCTTGTTCGTCAGCTCCGAGGGCACCAGATCGCCCGCGTCGAGGTAGCGCTTGGCCTCCAGGCCCAGCGGGGTGCCGTCGCCGATGTTCTGCCGAAACAGGTCACCTGTGGAGATCTGCGGGATGCCGAGCTTCTCGGAGAGCTTCTGGGCCTGTGTGCCCTTACCGGCACCGGGTGGTCCGAGCAGAACGACTCTCACTTGAGGAACCCTTCGTAATTGCGTTGCATCAGCTGGCTCTCGATCTGTTTCACGGTATCCAAACCGACGCCGACCAGGATCAGAACTCCGACACCGCCGAACGGCAGGTTCTGCACGGGACCGCTGCCGCCGACCTGCAGGAACAGGTTCGGTATCACGGCGATGACGCCGAGGTAGATCGAGCCCGGCAGCGTGATGCGGCTCAGCACGTAGCGCAGGTAGTCGGCGGTGGGCTGGCCCGGGCGGATGCCGGGGATGAACCCGCCGAACTTCTTCATCTCGTCAGCGCGCTCGTCGGGGTTGAACGTGATCGACACGTAGAAGTAGGTGAAGAAGACGATCAGCGCGAAGTAGATCGCGATGTAGGCCGGGCTGCTGGGATCGCTGAGGTAGTTCGCGACGAACGAACTCCACCAGTTCGTGCCGTTCGGATTGGAGCTGCCGCTCTGGATCAGCTGGGTGATCAGCTGCGGGATGTAGATCAGCGACGACGCGAAGATCACCGGGATGACGCCGGCCTGGTTGACTTTCAGCGGCAGGTACGTCGACGTGCCGCCGTACATCTTGCGGCCCACCATCCGCTTGGCGTACTGCACCGGAATCCGGCGCTGGCCCTGCTCGACGAACACCACGCCGACGACGATGCCGAGGGCGCCGAGGCACACCAGCGCGAACGCCAGCCCGCCGCGACTCTCCAGGATCGCCTTGCCCTCGCCGGGCATCGCCGAGGCGATGCTCGCGAAGATGATCAGCGACATGCCGTTGCCGATGCCGCGCTCGGTGACCAGCTCGCCCATCCACATCAGCAGCGCCGCGCCCGCGGTCATCACCAGCACGATCACCACCAGGGTGAAGATGGGAAGCCCCTCGTGCTGGCCCTCGATGATGTCGAGCGTGCAGCCCTGCAGCAGGCCCCCGTTGGCGGCCAGCGCCACGATGCTGGTGCTCTGCAGGATGGCCAGCGCTATCGCGAGATAACGCGTGTACTGCGTCATCTTGGTCTGGCCCGACTGCCCCTCCTTGCGCAGCTGCTCGAAGCGCGGGATCACCACGGTCAGCAGCTGGACGATGATGCTCGCGGTGATGTACGGCATGATGCCGACGGCGAACACCGACAGCTTGAGCAGCGCGCCGCCGGAGAACAGGTTGATCAGCGAGTACACCTGGCCGGCGTCCCCGCCGCTGACCTCCGCGACACACTTCTGGATGTTCGGGAAGTTCACGCCGGGCGACGGAATGGACGCGCCGACCCGGTAGAGGATCACCAGACCCAGGGTGAACAGGATCTTGCGCCTCAGGTCGGGTGTCCTGAGCGAAGAGATGAAAGCCGAGAGCACTCTTCCTCCTGCGCAGCCGACCTGTTGATCGCGGCGTGCGGATGGGGCTGGATTCGACCAGCGTCTTGGTTAAGTCGTGTGCGGACCCCCGTCAAGCGCACAGCCTGCAGAGTTACCCGCCAAACAGTCTACGAGAGTAACAGTTGGGGGTCCGTCGGCCCGCATTCCGCCGGTGCGCGGCCTTCACAGCAGTTTGTCAGCACGGGAACATACCGTGGGATGTATCTCGTTATATCTACTAAGTAATAGTGATGGGAGCTTTTGATGGCACGTACCGAGAATGACAGCTGGGATCTGGCGTCGAGTGTGGGCGCGACGGCGACCATGGTCGCGGCCGCCCGGGCAATCGCGAGCAGCGGCGACGACCCGCTGATCTCCGATCCGTACGCCGAACCGCTGGTGCGGGCCGTCGGGGTCGACTTCTTCACCCGCCTGGCGAGCGGTGAACTCAAGGTCACCGATCTCGATGCGGACTCCTCGGCTGCCGGGGTCGGAATGGGGCAGATGGCCGACAACATGGCGGTGCGGACGAAGTTCTTCGACGAGTTCTTCGAAAGCGCAGGCAAGGCCGGAATCCGTCAGGCGGTGATCCTGGCGTCGGGCCTGGACGCGCGCGCCTACCGGTTGGCATGGCCGAGCGGGACGGCGGTCTACGAGATCGACCAACCCGAGGTCATCGCGTTCAAGACCCAGACGCTGGCCGATTTCGGCGCCGAACCGACAGCCGATCTGCGCACCGTCGCCATCGACCTGCGATACGACTGGCCCGCGGCATTGGCGGCGGCCGGCTTCGACCCCGCCCTGCCGACTGCGTGGAGCGCCGAGGGCCTGCTCGGCTATCTGCCACCGGAAGCCCAAGACCGCCTGCTCGACACCATCAGCGAGCTCAGCGCTGCCGGCAGCCGGGTCGCCGTAGAGAGCGGTCCGAGCAGCATCGCCCCCGAAGACCGCGACAAGGTGCTCGCGCGCATGCAGCAGGCGGCCGACCGGTGGCGCGCGCACGGCTTCGAGCTCGACTTCGCCGACCTCGTCTACATCGGCGAGCGCAATGAGGCCGGCGCCTACCTGGCCGACCGCGGCTGGCGGGTCAGCCGCCGTTCCGTCGGCGAGCTGCTCGCCGACAGCGGGCTGCCGGCGCTGCCGGACACCGACGAGGACGACGCGAGCTTCGGCGAGCTGCAGTACCTCACGGGGATACTCGAGGCATGAGGCGAAGCGATTCCGACAGCTGGGATCTGGCATCGAGCGTGGGCACCACCGCCACCATGGTCGCGGCCGCCCGGGCCATAGCCAGCCGCGAGGACAGCCCGCTGTTCGAGGACCCCTACGCCGCGGATCTGGTACGCGCGGTCGGAATCGACTTCTTCACCCGTCTGGTCGACGGTGACATCGAGGTGAGCGACGACGGCGCCGGGCCGCAGTTCATGTCCGAGCTCATCGCGGTGCGCACCCGGTTCTTCGACGACTTTTTCGTGGACGCCACGATCGCGGGCATCAGGCAGGCGGTGATCCTGGCGTCCGGCCTGGACTCGCGGTCCTACCGGCTCCCATGGCCCGACGGGACCGCGGTCTACGAGATCGACCAGCCGCAAGTTATCGAATTCAAGACAGCGACGATGGCCTCGCTCGGCGCTTCGCCGGCGGCCGAGCTGCGGACCGTCGGCGTCGACCTGCGCGAGGACTGGCCGAAAGCATTGCGGGACAGCGGCTTTGATCCCGCCACACCCACCGCCTGGAGCGCCGAGGGACTGCTGGTGTACCTGCCGCCCGAGGCGCAGGATCGGCTGTTCGACAACATCGGCGCGCTCAGCGCGCCGGGCAGCAAGCTGGCCACCGAATACCATCCGGATGCCGCGGCGACCATCGGCGAGCGGAGCAAGGCCCTGAGCAGACAGTGGGGCGAGCACGGAATGAATCTCGACATCTCCGACCTGTTCTACGCCGGTGACCGCGAACCGGTAGCCGACTATCTCACCGCGCACGGCTGGCAGGTGTCCGCCAGGCCCCGCCCGCAGGTGTACGCCGGATACGGCCGGGAGTTCCCGGAGACCGATCTGCTTGCACCGATGCGTGATTCGCTCGCGATCATCGCCACCCGAAACTGAGGAGCGACCATGGCCCGCACCGACGACGACTCCTGGGACCTGGCGTCCAGCGTTGGCTCGACCGCGACGATGGTTGCCGCACAACGCGTTTTGAGTCACCGCGAAGGGCTGATCGACGACCCGTACGCCGAACCGCTGGTGCGCGCGGTCGGGCTCGAGTTCTTCGTACAGGCGCTCGACGGCGAGATATCGCTCGACGAGATCGACCCTCGGTTCAACCCGCGCCGCGCGGCCGAGGGAATGGCGGTCCGGACCCGACATTTCGACCGGTTGTTCACCGACGCCGCCGCGGCGGGTGTGCGCCAGGCGGTGATCCTGGCCGCCGGGCTGGATGCGCGCGCCTACCGCCTGCCGTGGCCGGCGGGCACGACCGTCTTCGAACTCGACCAGCCGGACGTCATCGCATTCAAGAGCGACACCTTGGCCGGCTTGGGCGCCGAGCCGAAGGCCGACCGGCGCGCGGTGGCGATCGACCTGCGCGACGACTGGCCGAAAGCGCTGCTGGCCAACGGTTTCGACGCTGCGCAACCGACGGCGTGGATCGCCGAGGGCCTGCTGATCTATCTGCCGCCGGAGGCACAGGATCTGTTGTTCGACCGGATCGACGAGCTCAGCGCGCCGGGCAGTTGCGTTGCGACCGAGCACATCCCTGACGTCAGCATGTTCTCCGACGAGCGCTCAGAGGAGATCGCGCAGCGGCTGAGGGCGTACGGCCACGAGATCGAGATGCGCGACCTGATCTACCACGGTGAGCGCAACGACGTGATCGACTACCTGACCGCCCGGGGCTGGGAGGTGACGGCGCAGAAGACCCGGGAGGCGTTCGCCGCCAACGGATTCAAGTTCCCCCAGGACGGCACGATGGGCTTCTTCGCCGACATGAGCTACCTGTCGGCGGTCAAGCACTAGAAGCGTGAGTCGCCCAGCCAGAGCGCGCTGGCGCCGGTCAGCGACCGCTCGGCGTGTGTGAACACCTGCGCGACCGACCGGCCGAGCAGACCGGCGACCGCCTCCGGCATCGACGCGGCGGCCGGCTGCGACGATGCCTTGGGCCGCAACATGTCCAGTAGGGACGACCCCGGATAGTTGACGATGCGGACGTCGGCGTCGGAGTCCAGACCGGCCAGCACCTTCGCCCGGGTGATCGCGGTGCGCAGTCCCCCGAGCTCGTCGACCAGGCCGTGCTCGAGTGCATCGGCGCCCGTCCACACGCGGCCCTGCGCAACCGCCTCGACGGCCTCCACTGTCATACCGCGACCCGAGGCCACACGCTCGACGAAGTCGGCGTAGATGAGGTCGGCTTCCGCCTCGACGCGGGCGCGTTGCTCCTCGGTGAACGGCTGGTCGATGGACCACGCGTCGGCGTTCAGGTTGGTGCTCACCGAGTCGAAGCCCACGCCGAGCCGCTCCTTGAGGCCGCGAGCGACGATCTTGCCGGTGAACACGCCGATGGAGCCGGTGATCGTGCCGGGGTTCGCCACGATCGCGTCGGCGCACATCGACACGTAGTAACCGCCCGACGCCGCCACCGCGCCCATCGACGCCACCACGGGCGTCCCGGCCTCGCGCACACGACTCACTTCGCGCCAGATCGTCTCCGAGGCGGTGACCATGCCGCCCGGGCTGTCGACCCGCAGCACGACCGCCGACACGTCGTCGGCCGCGGCGGCCTCTCGCAGCGCGGCGGCGATGGTGTCGGCCCCGATGCTCGACCTGCCGACCGGAAGCAATTGCGGGCCGCCCCGGCCGCTGATGATCTGCCCGTGCACGGTGACCACTGCGATGGTGGGCCTGGCCTTGCGTCCGGGGATCGGCGGCAACGGCGGTGTGGGACGGGGAACGGTGGCATGCGCGTAGCGCGAGAGGTACAACCGCGGCGGCGCATCATCGTCGTCGGCCGGCCCGGCGCCCGTCGAAATGGCCGGTGCGCCAACCAGTTCGCCGATGCGCGCGTAGGCCTCGTCGCGGAAGCCGACCCGGTCGATCAGCCGCCCGGCCACCGCGTCCTCGCGCAGCAGCGGTGCCCGGTCCGCCAGCTTGTCGATCTCGGCGGGCTCGATGTGCCGCGAGTCGGCGACCGCCTGCCACACCTGGGTGTGCATGCTCTCGAGGATCCGGCTGACCGCCTCACGGTCGGCTTCGGTGTACTTCTCCTCGGTCAGCCGGTTCACCGCGGTCTTGTACTCCCCGCGAGAGACGTATTGGGGCTCGATCCCCGCCTTGTCCAGCGCGCCCCGCAGGAACATGGCGCTGGCCGCGAACCCGACCAGGCCGACGGTTCCCGACGGCTGCATCCACACCTCGCGAAACGCCGACGCCAGGTAGTAGGACAGCGTGCCCGGGTACGTCTCGGCCCAGGCAACCGAAGGTTTGACGTCACTGAAGGCGGCGATCGCCTCGCGCAACTCCTGGACAGGGCCGGGCGCTGCAGCGGGAAGCTGCACTCGCGCGATCATCCCGGCGACACGGGGGTCTGCGGCGGCGCGGTGGATCGCCGCGACGGTCTCGCGCAGCAACAGGGGTCGGCCGCCGCCGGAGATCAACGCGAGCGGATCGAAACCGCCCGTCTCGCTGGGCACCGACATGACGTCGAACTCGAGCACGCAACCGTCGGGCACACCGCGGTGACGGGCGGTATCGACCTTGCGGACCACCGCACGGAGGTCGTCGGCACCGGGAAGCCCGGGCAGGAAAGCGAACATCCCCCGAGCCTACCGACCGCCGGTTGCGTAGCCCCGGGTGCGGCGAGCGCAGCCCGGCGCGGCGGGCCGAAGGATCAGAGCTCGGTCGCGCAACCGCCTGCGGCGGAGATCTTCTCGCGTGCGCTGCCGCTGAACTTGTGCGCGGTGACGTTCACCTGCACGGTGAGCTTGCCGTCGCCGAGCACCTTCACCAACGTGTTCTTGCGCACCGCGCCCGCGGCCACCAGCTCGTCGACACCGACGTCGCCGCCCTCGGGGAACAGCTTGTTGATGTCGCCGACATTGACGACCTCGTACTCGGTGCGGAACCGGTTGCGGAAGCCCTTCAGCTTGGGCAGCCGCATGTGGATCGGCATCTGACCGCCCTCGAACGTCGCGGGGACGTTCTTGCGGGCCTTGGTGCCCTTGGTGCCGCGGCCCGCAGTCTTGCCCTTGGAGCCCTCACCGCGACCGACGCGGGTCTTGGCGGTCTTCGAGCCGGGGGCCGGCCTCAGGTCGTGAAGCTTGATCGGCGTCATCGTTCTAGACCTCCTCAACCGTGACGAGGTGATGCACGGTCTTGATCAGACCACGCGTCTGCGCGTTGTCCTCGCGGACGACAGACTGACGAATCTTGCGCAGCCCCAACGACCGCAGGCTCTCCCGCTGCCGCCAGCGCGCCCCGATGGTGCTGCGCACCTGGGTGATCTTGAGTTCTGCCATGGTCTATGCCGACCCTTCACGCGCGGCCGACGCGGCAAGCGCCTCGGCCTCTCGGCGCGCCCGCAGCATGCCGGCGGGCGCCACATCTTCGATCGGCAACCCACGCCGGGCCGCGACCTCTTCTGGACGCTGCAGCAGCTTCAGCGCGGCGACGGTGGCATGCACCACGTTGATCGCATTGTCGCTGCCCAACGACTTGGCCAGGATGTCGTGCACGCCAGCGCATTCCAGCACCGCGCGCGCGGCGCCGCCGGCGATCACACCGGTACCGGGACTGGCC
This sequence comes from Mycobacterium sp. E740, assembly GCF_001672895.1. Classification (GTDB taxonomy): domain Bacteria; phylum Actinomycetota; class Actinomycetes; order Mycobacteriales; family Mycobacteriaceae; genus Mycobacterium. The sequence goes on along the minus strand of NZ_LZKP01000196.1, from coordinate 24,387 downwards.
GGCCGCAACATCACCACACCGGCAGCGGCCTCGCCCTGCACGGGATGGGTGACGGTGCCGCCGATGAGCGGCACGCGGAAGAAGTTCTTGCGGGCCTCTTCGACGCCTTTGGCGATGGCGGCCGGAACTTCCTTGGCCTTGCCGTAGCCGACGCCGACCATGCCTTTGCCGTCGCCCACGATCACCAGCGCGGTGAAGCTGAAGCGGCGGCCGCCCTTGACCACCTTCGAGACGCGGTTGATCGAGACGACGCGCTCGAGGTAGTTGCTCTTGTCGCCGCCGTCGCGGCCACGGCCACCACGGTCATCGCGGCGGCCACGCCCGTCGCGGTCACCCCGCGAGCCACGGCCGTCCGAGGGGCCGCCGGCAGTTGCCTGTTCGGCCATCATGCAGTCCTTCCCATCTTGTTCACGTTCGTCATCTAGAAGTCCAGCCCACCTTCACGCGCCGCATCGGCCAGCGCCGCGATCCGTCCACCGTAGGTGTAGCCACCGCGGTCGAACACGACCTTGTCGATACCTGCGGCCTTCGCGCGCTCGGCGATCAGCTGACCGACCCGCACGCTGTGGGCCGTCTTGTCGCCGTCGACCGCGCGCACGTCGGCCTCGATGGAAGATGCCGCCGCGAGCGTCGTGCCCTCCAGGTCGTTCACCAGCTGCACGTGGATGTGCCGCGACGAACGGTTGACCACCAGGCGCGGCACGTCGGCCGTTCCCGAGATCTTCTTGCGCAACCGGGCGTGCCGACGCAACCGCGCCACCCGCCGGGTCTCGGAGATGTTCTGCCCCACGGGCTTGCGCGTCGAGGGCGCAGCCGAGTCTTTTGTCGTAGCAGCCATGCCTACTTACCTGTCTTTCCGACCTTGCGGCGGATCTGCTCACCCTCGTAGCGGATGCCCTTACCCTTGTAGGGGTCGCTCTTCCGCAGGCGGCGGATGTTGGCCGCGATCTGGCCGACCTTCTGCTTGTCGATACCGGAGATCGAGAACTTCGTGGGTGTCTCCACCGCGAACGTCACGCCCTCGGGGGCGTTGATGACGACGGGGTGGCTGTAGCCGAGCGCGAACTCCAGCGTGGATCCCTTGAGCTGCACGCGGTAACCGACGCCGAAGATCTCCATCTTCGTGGTGTACCCCTCGGTGACACCGGTGATGAGATTGGCGACCAGCGTGCGCGACAGCCCGTGCAGCGAACGGCTGCGCCGCTCGTCGTCGGGACGCGTCACCAGGATGGCGCCGTCGTCGTCGCGGGCCACCTTGATCGGCTCGGCGACCGCCAGCTCCAGGGTGCCCTTGGGCCCCTTGACCGACACGTTCTGCCCGTCGATCGACACGTCGACCCCGGCGGGAACCGGAACCGGTTGCTTTCCAATACGCGACATATCTCTAAACCTCCCTCACCACACGTATGCGAGGACTTCGCCGCCCACGCCCTCTTGGGCCGCCTGGCGGTCGGTGCGCAGGCCCGACGACGTGGAGATGATCGCCACGCCGAGGCCACCCAGCACCCGCGGCAGGTTGGTGGATTTCGCGTACACGCGCAGACCGGGCTTGGACACGCGGCGCAGGCCGGCGATGCTCCGCTCCCGACTGGGACCGTACTTCAGCTGCACCACAAGCGATTTGCCCACGCGGGCATCCTCGGTGCGGTAGTCGGCGATGTAGCCTTCCTTCTTCAGGATCTCGGCGATGTTGGCCTTGATCTTGGAGTGGGGCAGCGTCACCTCGTCGTGATACGCCGAATTGGCGTTGCGCAGACGGGTCAAGAAGTCTGCGATCGGGTCCGTCATGGTCATGACAGCCGGCTCACCTTTCTCGCGGTGGTTCCCGGTCTTCGGGCCTGCCGCAACCTGTTTGGTTGGTCTGGTCGGGCTTGGTCTGGCGGGGCTGGATTACCAGCTGCTCTTCTGCACACCGGGCAGTTCGCCGGCGTGGGCCATCTCGCGCAGGCAGATCCGGCACAGGCCGAACTTGCGGAAGACGGCGTGGGGGCGGCCGCAGCGCTGGCAGCGGGTGTAGGCGCGCACCTTGAACTTCGGCTTCTTGTTGGCCTTATTGACCAGTGCCTTCTTTGCCATTGCTCAGTTCTCCTTGAACGGAAAGCCCAGCGCCCGCAGCAGCGCTCGTCCTTCGTCGTCGGTCGTCGCCGTGGTGACGACGGTGATGTCCATGCCGCGGGGACGGTCGATCGAGTCCACGTCGATCTCGTGGAACACCGACTGCTCGGTCAGGCCGAAGGTGTAGTTGCCCGTACCGTCGAACTGCTTGGGCGAGAGCCCGCGGAAGTCGCGGATACGCGGCAGCGCAATGGAGATCAGCCGGTCGAGGAACTCCCACATGCGGTCGCCCCGCAGCGTGACCCGCGCACCGATCGGCATGCCCTCGCGCAGCTTGAACTGTGCGATCGACTTGCGCGCGCGGCGGATCTCCGGCTTCTGGCCGGTGATCAGCGCGAGATCGTTGACCGCGCCGTTGATCAGCTTGGCGTCGCGGGCAGCGTCACCCACGCCCATGTTGACGACGACCTTGACGACGCCCGGGATCTGCATGACGTTGCCGTAGCCGAACTCTTTCTGGAGCGAGTCACGGATCTCTTCGCGGTAGCGCTGTTTGAGGCGCGGGAGGGACTTCACGGAGCCTTCGGTGGTAGTCATCAGATGTCCTTGCCGTTGGTCTTGGCGATGCGGACCTTCTTGCCGCTCTCGTCGTCAACCCGGTACCCGATGCGGGTGGGCTTGCCGTCGGAGTCGACGACCATCACGTTGGAGACGTCGATCGGCGCCTCCTGGGTGACGATGCCGCCGGACTGTGCGCCGCGCTCGTTGCTCGACACCGCCGTGTGCTTCTTGATCCGGTTGACGCCCTCGACGAGCACTTTGTTGCGGGCCGGGTAGGCGACCAGCACCTTGCCCTTGGCGCCCTTGTCCTTCCCGGAGATGACGAGGACGGTGTCGCCCTTGTGGACCTTCATCTACAACACCTCCGGAGCGAGCGAGACGATCTTCATGAAGCGCTTCTCACGCAGTTCGCGGCCGACCGGGCCGAAGATGCGCGTGCCACGCGGATCGTTGTCGGGCTTGATGATGACGGCGGCGTTCTCGTCGAACTTGATGTAGCTGCCGTCGGCGCGGCGGCGCTCCTTGACCGTGCGGACGATGACGGCCTTGACCACATCACCGCGCTTGACGTTGCCGCCGGGGATGGCGTCTTTGACCGTCGCCACGATGACATCGCCGATGCCGGCATAGCGTCGCGACGAGCCGCCGAGTACACGGATGCACAAGATCTCCTTGGCGCCCGTGTTGTCGGCGACCTTCAGCCGCGATTCCTGCTGAATCACTCGATCTCCTCGACCTGGTATTTGTATGCACGCCAGATACCGACCTGGACGTGCGCGGTCTTGCTGTCACCGAAGAGCACGCGGGGCCTGCCGGAACGGCTGGCCGAGGTCTGCCCAAGGCAACCGCCTGATTCTATGGGACGACCTGCGGGAAACCAAATTCGCTCGCCCGCCGACACAATGTCGCGCTGAGAGCGGCGTCGCGCCTATATATCCACGGCATCGCTCTCAGACCGACATTGTGATCTGGCAGCTCAGAGGTCAGCCACGCAGCGGAAGCCGATGTGGGTGGTCGCGCTGTCCTGCGACTGCGGAGAGCGGGCCGCCGGCCGGTAGCGGTGGCAGTACTCCGGCGCGCACAGATGCGATCCCCCTTTGAGCGTCTGGTTGACCGTCGGGTCCGCGGGGCCGCTCGGCGCGCAGCACGCCGTGACCGTTCCGCCGAGGCGATGGTGCGCCGAGAACCGGGTGGTCGTCCACTCCCAGACGTTGCCGATCATGTCCAGCAAGCCGAACCCGTTCGGCGGAAACGTGCCGACCGGCGACGTGCCCACCCAGCCGTTCGCACCGGTGTTGCGATACGGGAAGGTGCCCTGCCAGGTGTTGGCCATCAGCCGGCCGCCGGGCGACACCTCCTCGCCCCACGGATAGGTCGTGTCCGCGCCGCCGCGCGCCGCGTACTCCCATTCCGCCTCGGTGGGCAGCCGGCGTCCGGCCCAGCGGGCGTAGGCCGCGGCGTCGGGATAGGCGATCTGCACGACCGGGTGGTCGGGCCGGTCGGCAAAACTCCAGTTCTCGTCACCCGGCCCCGCCGGGTGACGCCAGTCGGCACCGGGCACCCACTGCCACCACTGCCGCCAGTCGCGCAGGTCGACGGGCCCGGGTGTCGGGGTGAACACCAGCGCCCCCGGCACGAGGTCCTGCGGTGCGGCGCCGGGGTACAGGCCGGGGTCCAAGGGCTCTTCGGCGACGGTCCGGTAGCCGGTCGCGGCGACGAACTCTCCGTACTGCGCGTTGGTGACGGGATGGCGCTCGACGGCGAACGCGGGCACGTCGACGGTGTGCGCGGGCGCCTCTTCGGGATAGAACCGGGTCGAGCCCATTCGGAAGGAGCCGCCCGGCAGCTCGACGAGCTCGGTGAGCATGCCGCCAGAGTATGACGATCAGTCGCTGAGCGGCGTTCAGTCCTTGGCGAAAGCGCGCGCGAACTCCCGTTCGAGGTCCGCGTACGGTTTGCCCGAGACGTCGATGTTCACCTGGGCGATGGTCCCGCCGGTGAACGGGAACGGCGCCTTGTACGAGCGCGAGACCGGTGAACCGGTGTTGCGGCCGACGCTCAAGGTGGCGCCCGCGAGGCCGAACGTCCCCGGATGCACCTGCATCCCGGTCAACGTCGCCACCTCTTCGTCGTCGACGTACAGCGCGGCGTCGCCGAGCGGGGTGTGGCTGCCCGCCACCGTTCCGGTGCGGATGTAGGCGACGCCGAAGACGTGTGGACCCAACGGCACCGCGTCCGGCGAGGACAGCACCTGCTCCTTCTCGCCCAAGAAGTTGTACACGTAGTGCAGCCGACCGTCCTGCAAAAACATCACGTGACCGCCATGTGCGCCACCGTGTTTGAACACCACACCTTCAGCGCCGGTGGTGTCGACGGTCACCTCGGCCATCGCCGAGAACGACCGCCCCTGAATCTCGACCGCGGCGCCCGTGCCGACATCGGCCGTCCCCGCGTAGTACAGATACGAGTCACGCTGCCCTGCGAGGTGGGGCCGCCAGCGGGAAATCGTCTCGAAGATGTTCAGGTCGGCGAGCGGCAGCCCGTTGTACTTGTCGGCCTCGGCGAACCACAGCGCCTTGAGTTCTTCGAGTTTGTCGGGGTTCTCGGCAGCCAGGTCGCGACACTGGCTGCGGTCTGCCTCGATGTGGAACAGCTCCCAGCGGTCCTTGTCGAAGTGCGACCACCCGGCGGGCGATGCGGCGTGCACCGTGTTGGCGAACCACCCGTCGTGCCACAGACCGCGGGTCCCGAGCATCGTGTAGAACTGCGTGCGCTTGCCGGTCTGCGCCGACGCATCCGCAAGCACCGGTTTGAAGCTCACGCCGTCGAGGGGTTTCTGCGGCACTCCCTTGACGGTCTGCGGCGGGGTGATGCCGAGCAATTCGTAGATCGTCGGCGTGACATCGCAGACGTTGATGTAGTTGTCTCGCACTTCGCCGTGTGCGGCAATTCCGTTGGGCCAGGAGATGATCGCGGGGTCGGCAATCCCGCCCTCATGCGACGCGTACCGCTTGAACAGCTTGTAGGGCGTGCCGAACGCCATCGCCCAGCCGGTCGGATAGTGGTTGTAGGTCTCCGGTCCCCCGAGGTTGTCGAGCACGCGCAGGCTCTCCTCGACGGTGTCGATGTATCCGTTGAAGAACTTGACCTCGTTGACCGAACCGTTGGGGCCACCTTCACCGCTCGCGCCGTTGTCGGAGATGACGACGACGATCGTGTTGTCCAGTTGCCCCGAGGCTTCGAGGTAGTCCAGGATGCGCCCGAGTTGAGCGTCGGTGTACGACAGGAAGCCTGCGAACACCTCGGCCATGCGGGCGAAGACCCGCTTCTCGTCGTCTCCGAGCTCGTCCCAGGGCCGCACCGTGTCCTGGGCCGGCCAAGGTTCCCCGTTGGGGCCCTTGACATCCCGGTACGGGTTGATCGGAGACAGCTCGGTGTCGGCGGGCACGATGCCGAGCGCCTTCTGCTTCTCGAGCACGATCTCGCGATAGCGCTCGTAACCCATGTCGAACTTGCCGGCGTACCGGTCGGCCCACTCCTTGAAGACGTGATGCGGCGCGTGGCCGGCCCCGGGGCAGACGTAGGAGAACCACGGCTTGTCGGGCGCGATGACCTTCGCATCGCGGATGAACTCGATCGTCTTGTCCGCCAGGTCTTTTGACAGATGGTAACCGTCCTCCGGAGTTCCCGGCGGCGTCACGGGATGGTTGTCGTAGACCAGGTCGGGGTACCACTGGTCGGTCTCGCCGCCCATGAATCCGTAGAACCGTTCGAAACCGCGTGCCAGCGGCCAATGTCGTTTGGTGGCAGCCAGATTGGACTCCTCGAGCGGTGTGAGATGCCACTTTCCGACGCAGTAGGTGTTGTAACCATGCTCGGCCAGTACCTCCGGCAGCAGCGCGGTGTCGAACGGGATCCGTCCGTTGCATCCGGGGAAGCCGTCGGTGAACTCCTCGATAGTCGCCATGCCCACGGTCGTCGGGTTGCACCCGGTCAGCAGCGACGCCCTGGTCGGTGAGCACAGCGCGGTGGTGTGGAACTGCGACAATCGAACACCGCGTTCGGCGATGCGGCTCATCGTCGGCATCTCGACCAGGCCACCGAAACAGTCCCAGGTCGCGATCCCGGTGTCGTCCCACACGATGTAAAGCACGTTGGGGGCGCCTTCCGGCGCGGTCGGTGCGGCGTACGGCCCCCAGTCCGGTTCGGAGTCCCGGATGTCGAGTTCGATTCTGCCGTTGAATTCGCTCGCCATGGCCGCCTCGTCCCGTCTCACGTCGCAGTGTGGCCGCAGATTACACCCGCACCCTGTGCCGCAGTGGCTGACGAACAAGACCGGCCACAGGCGATCACCGCCGGGCCCGGCAATGGCAAAAGCCCCCGTACGCGATCGGTACGGGGGCTCTTGCGATGAAGGCTTACTTCGCCTTTTCGAGAATCTCGACGAGCCGCCAGCGCTTGGTGGCCGACAGCGGTCGGGTCTCCATCAGAGACACCCGGTCGCCGATGCCTGCGACGTCGTTCTCGTCGTGCGCCTTGACCTTCTTGGTGGTGCGGATGATCTTGCCGTAGAGCGGGTGGCTCTTACGGTCTTCCAGCTCGACCACGATGGTTTTCTGCATCTTGTCCGACACCACGTACCCGATGGCCGTCTTGCGACGCCCGCGCTGCTCCTCCTTGCGCGGCGTGTGCTTGGGACCAGCCTGAGTACCTTTGTCGTTCTTTTCTTTCTCAGCCATCACGAATCCTCACCCCCGGGCCCGGAAGCCAGACCCAGTTCACGTTCACGGAGCACGGTGTACACGCGCGCAATCTCCTGGCGCACCGTGCGAAGCCGGCGGTTGTTGGCCAACTGACCGGTCGCCATCTGGAAGCGCAGGTTGAACAACTCTTCCTTGGACTCGCGCAGCCGGTCGGTCAACTCGTCGTCGGTCAGCTCGCGCAGCTCGCCCGGCGTCACTCCCACTGCCATCAGAAGTGCTCCTCTCGGGTAACGATGCGTGCCTTGATCGGCAGCTTGTGGATCGCACGGGTCAGCGCGGCCCGAGCGGTCGCCTCATCGGGGTAGCTCAGCTCGAACAACACCCGACCCGGCTTGACGTTGGCCACCCACCACTCCGGTGAACCCTTACCCGAACCCATGCGGGTTTCAGCCGGCTTCTTGGTGAGCGGGCGGTCCGGGAAGATGTTGATCCACACCTTGCCGCCACGCTTGATGTGCCGGTTGATCGCGATACGCGCGGACTCGATCTGCCGGTTGGTGATGTAGGCGTGCTCGAGCGCCTGGATGCCGTAGTCGCCGAAGCTCACCGTGGTGCCGCCGCTGGCGACGCCGCGCTGCTTCGGGTGATGTTGCTTGCGGTGCTTGACTTTACGGGGAATCAGCATTGTCAGCTCTCCGTGTTCTCAGTCGTCGTCTCCGCCGTGGCACCGGCAGCCGCCTCGGTCCCGCCGGCAGCCTCGGCGGCGGCGGGCGCAGCTTCGGCACCGGTGGCCGCGCGACCGGCTTCGGTGCTCGTCGCCGTGGTACCCGAAGCGCCACTACGGCGCGGCCGGGTGCCCGAGGGACGCTCGCGGCGCGGCCGGTCCGCTCCGGCGGGCACGGCGGCGGTCAATTCGCGCTTGCCACCGACGATGTCGCCCTTGTAGATCCAGACCTTCACGCCGATCCGGCCGAAGGTCGTCTTGGCCTCGTACAGGCCGTAGTCGATGTCGGCGCGCAGCGTGTGCAGCGGCACTCGGCCTTCGCGGTAGAACTCCGAGCGGCTCATCTCGGCGCCGCCGAGACGACCCGAGCACTGCACGCGGATGCCCTTGACGTTGGGCTGCCGCATGGCCGACTGGATCGCCTTGCGCATCGCGCGGCGGAACGCCACGCGGTTGGACAGCTGCTCGGCGACACCCTGGGCCACCAGCTGCGCCTGGCTCTCGGGGTTCTTCACCTCGAGGATGTTCAGCTGAACCTGCTTACCGGTCAGCTTCTCCAGGTCGGCGCGGATGCGGTCGGCTTCGGTGCCGCGACGGCCGATCACGATGCCCGGACGCGCGGTGTGGATGTCCACCCGGACTCGATCGCGAGTCCGTTCGATCTCCACGTCCGCGATGCCTGCGCGTTCGAGTCCGGTGGCCAGCAGCCGACGGATCGCGACGTCTTCCTTGACGTAGTCCTTGTACTGCTTGTCGGCGTACCACCGGGACTTCCAGTCGGTGGTGATACCGAGCCGGAAGCCGTGGGGATTGATTTTCTGGCCCACTACTCCGAGCCCTCCTTCGCATCGGACGCTTCAGCGGTCTTCTTCGCGGCCGCCTTCTTCGCGGGCGCGGCCTTCTTGGCCGGCGCCTTCTTGGCGGGCGCCTCGGTCGCAGCCTTGCTCGCGGGGGCCTTCTTGGCCGCCGCGGCCTTGCTGCCCTGTGCCCGACGCGCGCGAGCGGCGCTGGCCGACTGGCCGCCGCCACGCTGCTCCTGGCTCACTCGGCTTTCCACGATCACCGTGATGTGGCTGGTGCGCTTGCGGATCCGGAAGGCGCGACCCTGCGCGCGGGGCCGGATGCGCTTGGCCGTCGGTCCCTCGTCGGCGTAGACGGTGGCGACCACGAGGGTGGACGGGTCCAGCCCCTCGTTGTTCTGCGCGTTGGCCGCCGCGCTCGCGATGACCTTGGCGACCGGCTCGCTGGCCGCCTGCGGCGCCCACCGCAGGATGTCCAGCGCTTCGGACACCGACTTGCCGCGCACCAGGTCGATGACCCGGCGCGCCTTCGTGGCCGACACGCGCACGAAGCGCGCCTTGGCGACGGCAGACGGATATTCAGTCGTGATACTCACCGGCGCTTAGCCTTCCGGTCGTCCTTGATGTGACCCTTGAACGTGCGCGTCGGTGCGAACTCGCCGAGCTTGTGCCCGACCATCGACTCGGTGACGAACACGGGGACGTGCTTGCGGCCGTCGTGCACCGCGAAGGTGTGCCCGATGAAGTCGGGGATGATGGTCGACCGACGTGACCAGGTCTTGATGACCTGCTTGGTGTTCTTCTCGTTCTGTACATCGACCTTCTTGAGCAGATGGTCGTCGACGAACGGACCCTTCTTGAGGCTGCGTGGCATCTGTGTCTGTCCTCCTGACGACTAGCGCTTCTTGCCGGTGCGCCGGCGACGGACGATGAGCTTGTTGCTCGCTTTGTTGGGCTTGCGGGTGCGACCCTCCGGCTTGCCCCACGGGCTCACCGGATGGCGACCACCGGACGTCTTACCCTCACCACCGCCGTGCGGGTGGTCGACCGGGTTCATCACGACACCACGAACGGTGGGACGCTTGCCTTTCCACCGCATGCGGCCGGCCTTGCCCCAGTTGATGTTGGCCTGCTCGGCGTTGCCCACCTCGCCGACGGTGGCGCGGCAGCGCACGTCGACGCGGCGGATCTCACCGGAGGGCATACGCAGCGAGGCGTAACTGCCTTCCTTGCCCAGCAACTGGATGCTGGATCCGGCCGAGCGGGCGAGCTTGGCACCGCCACCGGGCCGCAGTTCCACCGCGTGCACCAGGGTGCCGGCGGGGATGTTGCGCAGCGGCAGGTTGTTGCCCGCCTTGATGTCGGCGTTGGGACCCGACTCCACGATGGTGCCCTGCTTGAGTCCCTGCGGGGCGATGATGTAGCGCTTCTCGCCGTCGAAGTAGTGCAGCAGCGCGATGTTCGCGGTGCGGTTGGGGTCGTACTCGATGTGCGCGACCTTGGCGTTGACGCCGTCCTTGTCGTTGCGGCGGAAGTCGATCACCCGGTAGGCGCGCTTGTGACCGCCGCCCTTGTGGCGAGTCGTGATGCGCCCGTGCGCGTTTCGGCCACCCTTGCCGTGCAGCGGCCGCACCAGCGACTTCTCCGGGTGGTCGCGGGTGATCTCAGCGAAGTCGGAGACGCTGGCACCGCGGCGACCGGGGGTCGTCGGCTTGTACTTGCGAATTGCCATGTTTCTCTGGTTCTTTCCAGTCGCCGGCTTAGGCCGGTGCTCCGAACAGGTCGATGGGCTTGCTACCCGCTGCCAGCGTGACTATGGCGCGCTTGGTGCTCTTGCGCTTCCCGTATCCCGTACGGGTGCGCTTGCGCTTGCCCTGCCGGTTCGCCGTGTTCACCGAGTCGACCTTGACGCCGAAGATCTTCTCGACAGCGATCTTGATCTGCGTCTTGTTCGAGTCCGGATGCACGATGAACGTGTACACGTTGTCTTCGATCAAGGAGTAGGACTTCTCGGAGATGACCGGCGACAGGATGATGTCGCGGGGGTCAGTGACGGTCGCCATCAGGCCGACACCTCCTCTTTCGTCGTCTTGTTGGCGCTGATGTAGGCATCGAGCGCCTCGACGCTGAACACCACGTCGTCGGCCTTGAGCACGTCGTAGGTGTTGAGCTGGTCCGGCGAGATCACATGTACGCCAGGAAGGTTGCGCACGCTCTTGGCGCCGGTCTCGTCGGCACGGCCGATCACCACCAGTACCTGCTTGCGGTCGGTCAGCGTGGCCAGAAACGCCTTGGCGCTCTTGGTCGACGGGGTCTGACCTTCGATCAGCTCCGTGACCGCGTGGATGCGGCCGTTGCGGGCCCGGTCGGACAGCGCACCACGCAGGGCGGCGCGGATCATCTTCTTCGGCGTGCGCTCGCTGTAGTCGCGCGGCTTGGGACCGTGCACGGTGCCGCCGCCGGTGAACTGCGGCGCGCGGGTCGAGCCCTGACGGGCGCGTCCCGTGCCCTTCTGCCGGTACGGCTTCTTGCCGCCACCGGAGACCTCACCGCGGGTCTTCGTCGAGTGCGTGCCCTGGCGCGCCGCGGCCAGCTGCGCCGTGACCACCTGGTGCATCAACGCGATGTTGGGCTCGACGTCGAACAGTTCGGCGGGCAGCTCGACCGAGCCGTCCTTCGTACCGCCCGGGGTACGGACATCAATTTTGAGAGCCATAGTTACTTCTCGCCTCGCTTGATTGCGCTGCGGACCATCACGAGCCCGCCGTTGCGGCCGGGGATGGCGCCCTTGATGAGCAGGACGCCGTTCTCGGCGTCGACCTTGTGCACCAACAGGTTCTGCGTCGTCACGCGGTCGTTGCCCATGCGGCCGGACATCCGGGTGCCCTTGAACACCCGGCCCGGGGTGGCGCATCCGCCGATGGAGCCCGGCCGGCGGTGCACGGCCTGCGCACCGTGGCTGGCGCCCTGGCCGCGGAAACCGTGCCGCTTCATCGTGCCGGCGAAGCCCTTGCCCTTGCTGGTGCCGGTCACGTCGACGTAGGCGCCGTCGGCGAAGATCTCGGCCGTCAACTCCTGGCCGACCTCGTATTCGGCGGCGGCGGCCTCGTCGTCGAGGCGCAGCTCGGCCAGATGCCGGCGCGGGTTGACTCCGGCAGCCGAATACTGGCCCGTCACAGGCTTGTTCACCTTGCGCGGGCTGATCTCGCCGTAGGCCAGCTGAACAGCGCTGTAACCGTCGCGCTCCGTGGTGCGGATACGCGTCACGACATTGGGGCCGGCCTTGACGACCGTCACCGGCACGACCCGGTTGTTCTCGTCGAACACCTGCGTCATGCCCAGCTTGGTGCCCAGAATCCCTTTTCTAGCCATGAATCCGTGGTCTCCTACTGGATGTTGACGTCGACGCTGGCCGGCAGGTCGATGCGCATGAGCGCGTCGACGGTCTTCGGCGTCGGGTCGAGGATGTCGATCAGCCGCTTGTGGGTGCGCATCTCGAAGTGCTCCCGCGAGTCCTTGTACTTGTGCGGGGACCGGATGACGCAGTACACGTTCTTCTCGGTCGGCAGCGGCACAGGGCCGACCACGCTGGCGCCGGTTCTGGTGACCGTTTCCACGATCTTGCGCGCCGAGGCGTCGATCGCCTCGTGGTCGTAGGCCTTGAGCCTGATGCGGATCTTCTGTCCCGCCACGCTTCTCCTACCTCACTCGTACGGGCCCGGAATCGGGCCTTGTTCACCGGCGCAGTCACACTGCTATGCCGCCGCTGTTCTTCTGTCTGTGGTCCACCGGCACCCGCGGTCGGGCGTGTCGCCCGCACGCATACTCGTCCGCGACGAAATCGTCACGCTCGAGATTGGCACCGGATGCGTCCGGGTGGACGCGTATGCCCTCGGCCACGCGGTCTAGACAGGCACCGTCCCGGCTCAGGGCAACCCGAACAGTATGCCCTAGAAAACGGCACGCTCCAAATCCCTGGCCATGGGAAACCCGGCGGGACCGACGGAGGTGTCCAGCGCCCATTTCCGGCGCCGATGACACGGGTTCACCGGCTCAGCGACGCAGTCCGGCCCAGAACGCGCACTGGTGTTCTTGCTCGTAGTCGGTGACCACCCGGTTGCCGTCGGGACGCAGCGACAGCCGCTGGCCGGCGTGTTCGTCGGTCATCGCCGGCCACCCGGCTCCGGGTCGGCCGGATTTCACGAACTCGGCCCAGTAGCCGACCATCTGGTCGGACAACCGCTGCTGCGCCGGGTTCAGCGGCCCGGCGCCGCCCATGTCGAACAAATAGCGCAGCTCCACGGAGTGGCCGGCGCCGACGGGGAACGGTGCTGCACGCAACGGTTCGGGTGCCGGCGCGTCACGGTCGTCGAACTCGTAGGAGTAGACGGGTGCATCGCCGAGGGCATCGGCGATGAAGTCGGCGACACAGGCGAACTCACCAGCCGTCATCGCCGCCGAATAGGCCAGCGCGACGCTGCCACCGAACCGGTCCGGCGAATAGTGCTGCGCGACGGCACCCGCGTCCGGGCCGAACGCCTCGGCCAGCAGTTCGGGATAGTGGGCGCCGTCGAACACCCTGCCGCGGACGTACTGGAACGCGGCGAACAGGTTGAACTCGTCTGCGGTGGTGCCGATCAGCACGGGCACCCGAGCGGCCCTGCCCTCGGCGATACCGACGACGGGATTGACGGGCAGTGTCGGCGTCCCCGTCACCGGGCCACTGAGCCGTTCGGTGCCGAAGCGGCTGTACATCAGCGGGTGCTGCAGCTTGTCGGCGGGCAACGAGCGCAGACACTGTGCGGCCGAAGCCGGCTCTGCACAACCGATTTGGGCCGCGTACGCGATGCTGGTCCGCTCTGCGGTCGGCAGGTCGTACTGCGCCTGGCACGGGGCGCTCTGGATGATCGCGCCCTCGAACAGGCCGGCCGATCCGGGCGCGACGAGGTGGTCGCACACCGACATGCCGCCCGCCGATTCCCCCGCGATCGTCACCCGCGTCGGATCGCCGCCGAACGCGGCGATGTTGTCGCGCACCCACCGCAGCGCGGCCTGCTGGTCGGCCAGGCCGTAGTCGCCGATCGCGCCGTCGCGCCCCAGCGCCGGGTGCGCCAGGAAGCCCAGCGCGCCGAGGCGGTAGTTGATCGTGACGACGACGATGCCCTGGTCCGTCAGGCGGCGGGAGTCGTAGATGTCGCCGCTGCCGTTGAAGAAGCCGCCACCGTGGATCCACACCATCACCGGCCGCGGTTCGTCCGCCGGCGGCGGTGTCCAGACGTTGAGCGTCAGGCAGTCCTCGCTGGTGCGACGGCGGTCGACGTCGGTGCTGACGTCCTGGATACACCGCGCCCCCGGTCTCGTCGCGTCGCGAAGCCCGTCCCAACTGGCGGCCGGAGCCGGCGGCTGCCACCGAAGCCGCCCCACCGGCGGTGCGGCGTAAGGGATTCCAGCGAAATACCGGTAGTCGTCGGCGACGGTGCCGCGAAGGCTACCTGCTGCGGTGTGTACCACCGCCGGGTCGTCCGGCGGTTCCGGCGCCGCGGCCCTGCCCCCGCTCGCACAACCCGCAACGGCGAGCAAGACGGCGGCGAACAACAGCACAGTCGCCCGAGGCCGACCGGGGCATCGAAGTGGCACGGAGTCCGAGCGTACTGAGCTTGGCAGGGCCTTCCCTTTGCACCGTGGCCTCCGTCACATAGACTGGCGACTTGACACCCGTCAAGTTTTAGCCGGCCCGGTAGCGAAGGAGCCTCGATGAGCACGCCGACGATGGATGACGCCGCGAAAGTCCTCGCTGACCCGAAGGGCTACGCCGACGACGCGCGACTCCATGAGGCGCTCGCCCACCTGCGGGCCAACAACCCGGTGGCGTGGGTCGACAATCCGCCGTACCGGCCGTTCTGGGCGATCACCAAGCACGCCGACATCATGGCCATCGAGCGCGACAACGAACTGTGGCTGTCCGAACCGCGCCCGCTGCTCGCGACCGCCGAGGCCGACGACATCCTCAAGGCGCAACTCGAGGCGGGCATCGGCCTGCGCACCCTGATCCACATGGACGACCCGCACCACCGCAAGGTGCGCGCCATCGGAGCCGACTGGTTCCGGCCCAAGGCGATGCGCGCCCTGAAGGTCCGCGTCGACGAGCTGGCCAAGCGCTATGTCGACAGGATGCGCGACATCGGCCCGGAGTGTGACTTCGTCACCGAGATCGCGGTGAACTTCCCGCTGTACGTGATCATGTCGCTGCTCGGACTGCCGGAGGAGGACTTCCCCCGCATGCACATGCTCACCCAGGAGATGTTCGGCGGCGACGACGAGGAGTTCCAGCGCGGCAAGACGCCCGAGGACATGCTCGCCGTGCTCGCGGACTTCTTCAACTACTTCGCCACGCTCACCGCGTCGCGCCGGGCGAACCCGACCGAGGACCTCGCCTCAGCGATCGCCAACGGCCGCGTCGACGGTGAACCGCTCTCGGACATGGACACGGCCTCGTACTACGTGATCGTCGCCAGCGCGGGCCACGACACCACCAAGGACGCGATCTCCGGCGGCTTGCTCGCGTTGATCGAGAACCCCGGCGAGCTGGACCGGCTGCGTCAGGATCTGGATTTGATGCCGTTGGCCGTGGAGGAGATGATCCGGTGGTCGACGCCGGTCAAGGAGTTCATGCGGACCGCGGCGGCCGACACCAGCGTGCGCGGTGTGCCGATCGCCAAGGGCGAATCGGTTTATCTGGCTTACGTTTCCGGTAACCGCGACGAGGAGGTGTTCGACGAACCGTTCCGGTTCGACGTGGGCCGCGACCCCAACAAGCATGTCTCGTTCGGGTATGGAGTGCACTTCTGTTTGGGCGCTGCGCTGGCGCGGATGGAGATGAACAGCTTTTTCACCGAGCTGGTGCCGCGGTTGGAGTCGATCGAACTGGCCGGCACCCCGGAACTGACCGCCACCACGTTCGTCGGCGGCCTCAAACACCTTCCGATTCGCTACTCGCTGAAGTGATTCCGCGCGACTTTTTGGCGTGCGTGGCCAGGAAGCCGTCGACGGCGGCCTCCGCGCACGCGCGGTAGTCGAAGTCGGCGACGGTGGACAGTTTGCCGAGGATCAGCGGGCCGATGAGCAGCGCGATGGCCTGGATCCGATCCACCTCGTCGAGCTCGGCCACCGCCTGCGGGCTGTCCAGTATCGCGTCGAACGGAACGGAATACAGCGCGATGATCCGGGACCGCAGCGTGCCGACGGCATCCGAACCCGGTTGCCGCGCTTCGGGATAGGCGCCGACGTCGGGACCGGAGGCCATCCACGTCATCGCCGTGATCATCGCGGGCACTTCGGCGATCGAATCGGCCCAGCCCACCACCACCGCGATCAAGCGGTCGCGCAGGCTGCCGTCGGCGGGCGGCATCGGCGCCGGGTGGAGCAGGCTCATGAAGGCAGCAGCCATCAGGTCGTTGGCACTGGAAAAGTGACGGTACAGCGTGGCCCGCGCGACGTTCGCAGTCCTGGTCACCGCGTCGATCGTGACGGCGTTCGGTCCGCCCGACCGCAGCAGTGCCGTTGCGGCCTCGAGCAGACGGGCCCTGGATCGCGCCGGCCGCGGATCAGTACTCCCGCCGCTCATTCGTTTGATCTCCCTCCGCACCGGGAACAAGACTACCGGTCTCGCTACGAGACTATTGGTCTCGAAAATCGTCCCGCCGAAGGAGAGCAAAGACCGATGGTCACCACCCTCGCCCGGCCAGACCAGGATATCGACGCGAACCTGGCAACTCTGGGCAAGTTCGGCCGGCTCTGGCTGCTCACTGTCGCTGCTCTCGATGTTCTGCTGGTGATCTCGTCGATGGTGGCGCTCAATGCCGCGCTGCCCGACCTCGCCGTGGACACCTCGGCGACCCAGACCCAGCTCACGTGGGTGGTGGACGGTTACACGCTGGTCCTGGCCTGCCTGCTGCTGCCGGCCGGGGCACTCGGCGACCGGTACGGCCGGCGCGGCGCCCTGCTCGTGGGACTGGCGATCTTCGCGTTGGCCTCTCTGGCGCCCGTGTTCTTCGCCGGCCCGGTACAGATCATCCTGGCGCGGGCCGCCGCGGGTGTCGGGGCGGCGTTCATCATGCCGGCGACACTGTCGCTGCTGACGGCGGCGTTTCCGAAAGACGAACGCAACAAGGCCATCGGCATCTGGGCAGGCGTCGCGAGTTCCGGCGCCATCGTGGGCTTTCTGGGCACCGGCGTGCTGCTGCAGTTTTCTTCGTGGCAGTCGATCTTCTGGGCGTTCGCGGCGGCCGGCCTGGTGCTGCTGCTGTGCACGTTGACGATCCGGTCCTCCCGCGATGAGACCGCGGCCCCGATCGACTGGGTCGGCGCCGTCACGATCGGCTCAGCGGTGGCGGTGTTCGTGTTCGGCGTGGTCGAAGCACCGATGCGAGGTTGGACGCACCCGGTGGTCTGGGGTTGCATGGCTCTCGGCGTGGTGCTGGCAGCGGTGTTCGCGATCGTGGAACTGCGGCGGCGGCACCCGCTCCTGGACGTCCGGCTATTCTCGCGACCCGACTTCGCCACCGGATCGATCGGCATCACCTTCCTGTTCTTCGCCAACTTCGGGTTCTTCTTCGTCGAGATGCAGTACATGCAGCTGCTTCTCGGCTACAGCGCACTGCAGACGGCCTTCGCGCTTGCGCCACTGGCACTTCCAATCATGGTGCTGGGCGCCACCATGCACCTGTACCTGCCGAAGGTGGGGCTGCGAACCGCGGTATCGGCGGGGCTGCTGTTGCTTGCGGCGGGCCTGTTCTGGATGAGCTTTCTAAACGTCGGAGCTTCCTACCTCGATTTGATGTGGCCGCTGCTCGTCACAGCGGCCGGCATCGGGTTGTGCGTGGCGCCGACCACGTCGGCGATCATGAACGCGGTGCCCACGGAGAAGCAAGGTGTCGCGTCGGCTGTCAACGACACCACCCGCGAAGTCGGCGCTGCGGTGGGCATCGCGGTCGCGGGGTCGGTGCTCGCGGCGCAGTACAACACGGCGCTGGCGCCGGCGATCGCCGCCTTCCCGCAACAACTGCGCGACGCGGCGTCCGACTCGCTGGCCAACGCGCTGGCCGTGGCGGACCAGTTGGGACCGGAGGGGGCCAGGCTGGCGGCGGCCGCCGAGAACGCCTTCGTCGACGCGATGGGCTTGTCGCTACTGGTGCTGTCGCTCATCGTGGCCGTCGGGGCGGTGTTCGTCGCGCTGTGGGCGCCGGGCCGTGACGGTGAACAGTCCCGCTTCGTGCGGCGCTTGACGTCGCGGTCAGACGACGAAACCGGCGGCGCGGTGCGCGAGCATGACGATGGTCGCGTGCGGTCCGCGGCTGGGGATCGCCGGTAGTACCGCCCCGTCGACGACCCATAAGCCGTCGACTCCGCGCACCCGGCAGCGCGGATCGACCACCGCGGCGTCGTCGGTGTCCGCGCCCATCGGGGCGGTGCCGGACAGGTGCTGCGATGTCGACCACGCCACCGGGCCGACTTGCGTTGTCGCGCTGACCAATTCGCGAGCCAAGTCTGCTCCGGCCCGCAGCTTCGCCACGTCGTCGGGTTCGGAGTCGTAACGATGCTCGATGACCGGAAGGGTGTCAGGGTCGGCAGCGACGACGCGCACCCGCCCACGAGACTTCGGCCGCATCAACGCCACACCGATGTGTGGGTGGTCGGCGGGGTCGTCGCGCCGGCCGCTGACCATCGCGCCGAAACCGGCGGTGTAGGGCCGGATCTCGACGGGATCCGCTGTGGTCAGCACCGCCTCGAGTGGGGGTGATCCGTGAGTTTCCGCCCAGTTCACGGGTAGCACCAATTCGGGGTGGTCCGAGGTGGCCGTCCCCACTGGCAGGTCGACGACGACGGGTATGTCGGCCGCCGCCAAGACGTTCTGTGGTCCGACGCCGGAGAGCATCAGGAGGTGCGCCGATCCGATTGCGCCGGCGCACAGCACAATTCGGTCGGCGCAGAGTTCGGTGATGCCCTCGGCACCCACGCACTCGACGCCGACCGCCCGGCCGCCGCTCATCCGGATTCGAAGCACGCGGGTGTGGGCCAGCAGCGTGAGATTCGGCCGGTCGATCGCGGGTCGCAGGTAGGCGCCGCCGGGGCCGAGACGGGTGCCCCGGTGGATGTTCAGCGGCACGGCGCCCACTCCGGACCCCGAGGGCTCGTCGCGCATCGAACCGTTGAGGTCGTCGATCCAGGGATATCCGGCAGCCGTCGCGGCCTGTACGAAAGACGCTGTGCACCCGTCGAACTCAGCGACGCGCCGGATGAGAATGGGCCCGTCGGAGCCGTGCACCGCGCTGGCGAAGTCCAGATCGGTTTCGATCGCGCGGAAATGCGGCAGCACCTCCGGCCACGTCCACTCCGGCAGACCCCAGCCGTCGAAGTCGGCGGGCAGACCTCGACAGAAATAGCCGCCGTTGACCGCGCCCGAGCCGCCGACAACGGCACCGCGCATGAGCTGCGCGTGGCGCGGCGGATCGACGGTCAGCGTGCTGGGATACCGCCGTACCACCGAGCTGGCGGTGCCGATGGGCAGCCGCAACCCGTCGCTGATCTGGGCCCGCACCTCGGGGTCGGTGGGGCCCGGACCCGATTCGACGACGGTGACTGCACACGACGGGTCTGCGGAGAGTCGCTCGGCGAGAACAGAACCGGCACTACCGGCGCCGACGATCAGGACGTCACTACGCACGCGACAATGCGTCGTTTCAGGTCCGGATCTGAGGTTTGAGCGCGCCGAGATGGCGCTCACGAACCACACCCGCCCAGAGGCCGGCGCCGTAGGCGATGTCGTCGAGCCGCTTCAACAGGATGTAGCTGAGCAACCCGACCCGCTTGGTTTCCTCGTCGGCGTTGCCGTTGCGGGTCAGCCAGTCGACGACTCCTTCGACGACGGCGGCGAGCAGCACCACCTGCCGGCATCTGCGGGACAGCAGTGCCCCGACCAACGCGAGTGGCCAGTAATGCCGGCAGATCGCCGAGGCAAGCTGCATCGCCGCCGACCACAGGCCGTGCGCCGCCACCACCGCGACGTCCTTGGGTTCGGTCTCGACGCTGGACAGCGACTTCGCGATGCGGCGGCCGGTGATGACCGCGACGACGATCGAGGCCAGGTATCCGATCGACGATCCCATCGCCATGAGGATCCACGCGAGCAGCGTCCAGCCCGAGATCACCAGCGGAGCGGTCTTGCCGGGATGGCGAACCGACAGGGGCGCCGCCGCCTCGCCGTAGAAAGACCTGCGCGAGAACCACTCTCGCAGCTGCGTCCGATGGTCGTGGGCCACCAGCGCGATGGGCTCGTAACGCAGTCGCGCACCCGACTCGATGAGGCGCCAGCACAGGTCGACGTCTTCGCCCGACGACAGGGTCTCGTCGAAGCCACCCACCTCGCGCAGCACGGACCGGCGGCAGATGATCGCCGCGCTCGGTACGTACGAAACGGTGCCGTACGGCATCACGGGGGCTTCGCGCAGGCCCAGGTCGAGCGACGAGCGCACCGCCTCGTAGCGGGCGACCAGGTTCTCGGGTTCGCGCAGGCCGACGATGCGGGGCGCGACCAGGGCCACGGACGGGTCGCAGAAGTGGCCGAGCAACGCTTCCAGCCAGCCGCGCCGGGGGACGACGTCGCTGTCCAGAAACGCCACGTAGTCGGTGTCGCAGACCGCCAGCCCGGTGTTGCGCGCCGCCGCCGGCCCTTGACTTCGGTCGTGCCGCAGCACGTGCACATCGCCGTGGATGTCGCTGAAGTCGGACCACTCGAGCGGTGTAGCCGAGCCGTCGTCGACGATCACGACCCGTAGGCCCCGCACCGCCGTGAGCAGTCGACGCACCCCAGACACGTTGTCGCGCACGGGAACCACCACGGTCACGTCCCGGTGCGACGGGCCGCTGGCGGGGCGCGGGTGCGCCACGGTGGCGTCGAGCAAGGTCCGCGCCAGCTGCGCGCTCACGGCGTCGTGCACCTCGAGCCGACCGCCGGTGAGCATGGTCTGCGCGGCCGGCGCCAGTCGGAGAAGCCGGGTCGGGGAACCACCGAGCAGGGCAGACCCCTCGCCGAGCACCTTCACTCGGCGATCGACCTGGACGGCAAAGCCGTCGGGGAGGCGCGGTCCCGTCATGTCAACATCCCGTCGCGGTCGGGTACCCAACGCGTGATTCGCCGCAAACCTGCCTCGACCATCTCGGCCCAGATCCGCGCGCCCTCCTCGGCGGTCGCGGTCGTCGGGTCACCGAGCACGCCGACCTCGCTGACCGCGGCGACACCGCCCGCGCGCAGCTCGGGGATCAGTTCGCGAAGGGGCGCGACGTTGCCCGGCACCCGCTCGTGCATGCGGACGTCGCTCGGCGAGATATGTAGCAATACAGAGGTTTCGGTGTGCCCGGCGTGCGCATCGGCCCCCGCGACGGTGCACGGGCACCAGGCGGCATCGCGACCCTCGTAGCGCAGCAGTGCGGTCGCGCCGGCCAGCGCCTCGACATTGCCGCCGTGACCGTTGACGAACACCACCCGGGAGGCCCACCGCGACGCCGACCGGCCGTATTCCACCAGCAGCAGCCGCAGCGCGGACGTCCCGATCGAGACGGTGCCGCTGAACTCCTCGTGTTCACCGCTCGCGCCGTAGGCGACGGGGGGTGCGACCAGCCAGTTCCAGCCGTCGTTACCGCCCAGTCGGCTCACAACGGCTCGGGAGACGGCCGTCGCGATCCTGGTGTCGGTGTCCAGCGGCAGATGAGGACCGTGCTGTTCGGTCGAGCCGAGGGGAACGAGCAGCGCCGACTGGGTGCTCTGCAGCTGTTTCGACGTCGCATTCGCGAGCTCGCTGACAGATGGCACCCGCCGATGGTAGGCCGAATTCACCTGTCGTGCGCCAAATGTTGGCGCATGCGCGGCAATTGATTCAACCGAATTTCGGCGGTGCAGCGGCACGCTGTCCCGTGAGCCTCCTGCGTCCCGTCTGTACCAGCGGATCCCGGCCGACCTCAGGCGGTCGGACCGCCGGGCACGCCGAGCGCACGGGTGAAGCCGGGGGGCACCAGCACGTCATCCGCGCCGAGATCCCGCACCGACGCCCGACCCAGCCCCATCAATGCAGAATCGATGCCTCCGCGCAGCACGTCGAGCACGTTCTCGACACCGGCCTGCCCGTTGGCCGCCAGGCCCCACAGGTACGCCCGACCGATCATCACCGCCCGAGCACCGAGCGCGACAGCCTTCACCACGTCGCTGCCGCGACGGATACCGCCGTCGAGCAGCACCTCGACGTCGTCACCGACCGCCTCGGCGATCGCGGGCAGCGCGCGGATCGACGCCGGTGTCCCGTCGAGGTTGTTGCCGCCGTGGTTGGACACCGAGATCGCCGAAACGCCTGCATCCACAGCGCGTTTGGCGTCGTCAACCCGCATCACGCCCTTGAGCATGAACGGGCCGCCCCACAGTTCGCGCAACCAGGCAATGTCCTCCCACGTCGGCGGCGGGGTGCCCATCCACTCGCCGTAAGCCGCGAAGAACGGCGGGCCGGGCTCGCCGCGTCCCGCCTGATTGGGCACCCGCAGGTTGGGCGGCCGGAACGTCTTTCCCCATTGCCACATCCACCGGGGCCGCGCCAGCCCGGTCGGCAGCATCCGCACGGTGGTCCGCAGGTTCATCGCTTCCGGGATCTTGGGGCTGCCCCAGTCGCGGCCGTGCGAGAAGCTCCAGTCGGTGGTGACGATCAGCCCGACCGCACCGGCCGCGCGGGCGCGCTCAACCCTGGCCGCGATCGCGTCGCGGCCGCCGAGCCAATAGACCTGGAAGAACAGCTTGGGGTTGGCCGCGATGACTTCTTCGATCGGCTTGCTGGCAAACGAGGACAGGCCCATCGCGGTGCCGCGGGCAGCGGCCGCGCGCGCGACCGCGACCTCCCCGTCGGGATGCACCGCCTGCACCCCGGTCGGCGAGATCAGCACGGGCAGCGAAATCTCTTGTCCCATCACGGTGGTGGCGAGATCGCGCTTCTCGGTCGCCCCGACGACGTGCGGCGCGAAACCCAGTTCGGCGAAGGCGTCGACGTTGTCGGCGACCGTGACGCCCTTTTCGCTGGCGGCGAGCAGCGCCGCGTACACCGGTTTGGGCAGGCGACGCTTGGCCCGCTCCTGAGCGGCGGCGACGGTCTCGAACCACGTGTCGGCCATGACTTACACCGGGCTTTCGTTGCAGATCCGTTTCGGAGGCGCTCCGGCTCCGACATGGGATCGGGGCGGAGTGGTCAGCAGTTTCAGCATCACCGGTCCGGAGCGCGAGTGGTCGACGCTGGACTTCGGCTTGACCCGCTCGCGGGCCAGCGCGGAAGCGCCGTAGCCTTCCACGCACTCGGGGTCGGGGCCGTCCATCGGAAGGCCGGTGAAGAACTTGGCGGCCATGCATCCGCCACGGCAGCTGTCGTAGTGGCCGCAACTGGCACACGCGCCCGCCGACTGCGGCTCGCGCAGTTCGCGAAACAGCGGAGCGTTCTTCCAGACGTTGGCAAAGCCAGTCCCAAAGCCTGAGTCGGACAGGACATTTCCGGCGTGGAACCGGTCGTGGATGGCGAACGGGCACGCGTAGACGTCACCGACCGGGTCGATGAGGCATACGACTCGGCCGGCTCCACACAGGTTGAGGCCGGCCAGCGCGCCGGGCTCCCCGAGTCCGGCCAGGTGGAAGAACGAGTCGCCGGTCAGCACGCGCTCACCCTTGGCGACCAGCCAGTCGTAGAGCTGGACCTGCTGCTCGGCGGTGGGGTGCAGGTCATCCCATACGTCGGCGCCGCGGCCCGACGGCCGCAACCGGGTGATGCGTAGGGTCGCACCGTAACGGTCTGCGAGAGCGGCGAATTCGTCGAGCTGGCCGACGTTGTGCCGGGTGACCACCACGGAGATCTTGGCGTCTCGGAAGCCGGCGTCGGCAAGGTTCTGCAGCGCCCTGGTGGCCATCGCGAACGAGCCGGCGCCGCGCACGGCGTCGTTGACCTCCGCCGTCGCACCGTCCAGCGATATCTGGACGTCGACGTAGTCGCTGGCCGCGAGCCGCTTCGCCACCTCCGCGGTGATGCGCACGCCGTTGGTGGAGAACTTCACGCCGACGTGGTGCGCGGTGGCGTAGTCGACGAGCTCCCAGAAGTCCGACCGCACGGTGGGCTCACCCCCGCCGATGTTGACGTAGAACACCTGCATGCGTTCGAGCTCGTCGATGATGTCCTTGCACTGCTGCGTGGTCAGCTCACGCGGATCGCGCTTGCCCGACGACGACAGGCAGTGCACGCAGGCCAGGTTGCAGGCGTAGGTCAGTTCCCATGTCAAACAGATCGGGGCGTCGAGGCCATGCTCGAACTGCTCGACGAGGCGGGGTACGGGCTGTACAGAAGTCATTGCGGCACCAGCATTTTCGATTGGGCGAGCACTCCGAGCGCGTGCAGATACGGCGCCTGCTGCGCGTCGTCGATCCCCGCCGCGCGGCAGGCGGACCGGACGTCGGGGTGGTCAACTCGCTGGC
>NZ_LZKP01000195.1 GCF_001672895.1 Mycobacterium sp. E740 | reverse complement strand
CTTATCCCGACAGGTTGAAGTTGCCGTTGGAACCGTAGATGGACAGTGACACCAGCAGGGTGACCGAGACGACGACGACCAGGCTGGTGCGCACCGCGTTGCCGACTGCCACACCGACACCGGACGGGCCGCCAGAGGCGAAGTAGCCGAAGTAGGTGTGGATCAACAGGATCGTGATCGCCATCAACACCGCCTGCAGAAACGACCACAACAAGTCGATCGGGTTCAAGAAGGTGTCGAAGTAGTGGTCATAGAGACCACCGGACTGGCCGAACAACACCACCGTGGTGAACTGCGAGGCGACGAACGACAAGATCACCGCGATCGAGTACAACGGGGTGATCGCCACCATCCCGGCCACGATGCGTGTGGAGACCAGATATTCGACCGGGCGGATCGCCATCGACTCCAACGCGTCGATCTCCTCGTTGATGCGCATCGCCCCCAGCTGCGCGGTCACCCCCGCACCGAACGTGGCGGCCAACCCGATCCCGGCCACCACCGGCGCGGCGATGCGCACATTGATGAACGCCGCCAAGAACCCCGTCAGCGCCTCGATACCGATATCGCCCAGCGATGAATAGCCCTGCACCGCCAACGTGCCACCGGCAGCCAACGTCAAGAACCCCACGATCGCGACCGTGCCGCCGATCATCGCCAACGTGCCCGCACCCATGGAGATCTCGGCGATCAACCGCACGATCTCCTTACGGAAATGAATCGCCGCGTGCGGCACCCCGGCCAGCGCGCGCACATAGAACAACATGTGGTCACCGATGCGGCCCAACCACTCCACCGGCCGCTTAGCACCGCGGGTCAACCGCGGATAAGTGCTGCGCAACACCGCCACCGTGCCCATCGCAACTCCCGCCCTAACCCGACGTCATCCGGATACCGATGGCGGTGACCACCACGTTGATCACGAACAACGCCATGAACGCATACACGACCGTCTCGTTGACCGCATTGCCCACCGCCTTGGCCCCGCCACCGGTGATCGTCAACCCCCGAAAACACGCCACCAAACCGGCGATCAACCCGAACAACGCCGCCTTCACGCAGCTGATGATCACCTCGGGCACCCCGGTCAACAACGTGATCCCCGCCGCGAACGCCCCCGGATTGACGTCCTGGATGAACACCGAAAACGTGTAACCACCCAGAATGCCGATGATCACCACCAAGCTGTTGAGCAACAAGGCGACCAGTCCTGAAGCAAGCATCCGCGGCGTCACCAACCGCTGCACCGGGTTGATGCCCAGCACCTCCATCGCGTCGATCTCCTCGCGGATCGTGCGCGACCCCAGATCAGCACACATCGCCGTCGCCCCCGCACCAGCCACGATCAACACCGTCACGATCGGACCCACCTGCGTCACCGCACCAAACGCCGCGCCCGCCCCGGAAAGATCCGCCGCACCCAGCTCCCGCAACAAGATGTTCAACGTGAACGACACCAACACCGTGAACGGGATCGCCACCAACAACGTCGGCGCCAACGACACCCGCGCGATGAACCAACACTGCTCCAAAAACTCACGCCACTGAAACGGCCGCCGGAACACAAACCGCACCGCATCAGCCGACATCGCGAACAACGCACCAACCGCCTGCATCGGCCCAGCCAGATTCCGCAACGGCGGCAACCCCGCAGACCAGCGCTCCGGC
>NZ_LZKP01000194.1 GCF_001672895.1 Mycobacterium sp. E740 | reverse complement strand
CTTCTCAGCTGTCTCAACCATAGACTCGGCGAAATTGCATTACGAGTAAAGATGCTCGTTACGCGCGGCAGGACGAAAAGACCCCGGGACCTTCACTACAACTTGGTATTGGTGCTCGATACGGTTTGTGTAGGATAGGTGGGAGACTATGAAACACAGACGCCAGTTTGTGTGGAGTCGTTGTTGAAATACCACTCTGATCGTATTGGGCCTCTAACCTCGAACCGTGAACCCGGTTCAGGAACAGTGCCTGGTGGGTAGTTTAACTGGGGCGGTTGCCTCCTAAAAAGTAACGGAGGCGCCCAAAGGTTCCCTCAACCTGGACGGCAATCAGGTGTTGAGTGTAAGTGCACAAGGGAGCTTGACTGCGAGACGGACATGTCAAGCAGGGACGAAAGTCGGGACTAGTGATCCGGCACCCCCGAGTGGAAGGGGTGTCGCTCAACGGATAAAAGGTACCCCGGGGATAACAGGCTGATCTTCCCCAAGAGTCCATATCGACGGGATGGTTTGGCACCTCGATGTCGGCTCGTCGCATCCTGGGGCTGGAGCAGGTCCCAAGGGTTGGGCTGTTCGCCCATTAAAGCGGCACGCGAGCTGGGTTTAGAACGTCGTGAGACAGTTCGGTCTCTATCCGCCGCGCGCGTCAGAAGCTTGAGGAAACCTGTCCCTAGTACGAGAGGACCGGGACGGACGAACCTCTGGTACACCAGTTGTCCCACCAGGGGCACCGCTGGATAGCCACGTTCGGACAGGATAACCGCTGAAAGCATCTAAGCGGGAAACCCCCTCCAAGACCAGGCTTCTCACCCATCAAGTGGGATAAGGCCCCCCGCAGACCACGGGATCGATAGACCAGACCTAGAAGCCCAGCAATGGGCGCAGGGAACTGGCACTAACCGGCCGAAAACTTACACACACTCGCAACCACACCCCACAAACACCAAACACGCGTTACACACCCCACCACCAAAACACAAACCCCCCAAACCAATGGGGCACTTTTGACAAGTGAATAAAGTTACGGCGGTCAATAGCGGCAGGGAAACGCCCGGACCCATCCCGAACCCGGAAGCTAAGCCTGCCAGCGCCAATGATACTGCCCAACCCGGGCGGAAAAGTAGGACACCGCCGAACACAAATTA
>NZ_LZKP01000193.1 GCF_001672895.1 Mycobacterium sp. E740 | reverse complement strand
ACAGACGCGCACGCTCGCGCCGAAAGGGAAAAGTGGTCAGTCGTCGATCTGGCGTTTGTTGCGCTCCGACACGGCCTGGAACCGGTCGCCGAGACCGTCGAAATCGCGATGCTGGGCGAATGCGATCTTCTCCTCCGCCGCCAGTGCGGGCTCGATCACCGCAGCCGCGCCGGTCGTGTAGATCTCCTTCAGGCCGCGCATGACGGGACCGGGCACCTCGGCGATCTGGGTGGCCAGTTCCACCGCGCGGTCGAGCAAGCGGTCGTGAGCGACGACTTCTGTCACCAGCCCGATGCGCTCGGCGCGGGCGGCGTCGACCACCTCGCCCGTCATCGACAGCCGCCGGGCCATCGCCAGGCCGACCAACTGCGGGAGCCGTGCGGTCATACCGCCGCCCGGCAGGATGCCGACGCGGGCGTGGGTGTCGGCGAACACCGCTCGCTCCGAGGCGATGAGGAAGTCGCAGCCGAGCGCCATCTCCAGCCCACCGGTGAACGTCGCACCGTTGATCGCCCCGATGATCGGCGTACGCATCTGGCCCGTCGCGGCGATGCAGCTCTGCGACCGGAATTCCTCGAAGTAGGCGAGGCCGTCGCGCTGCGCCTCCTTGAGGTCGACGCCCGCACAGAACGCGGGGTCGGCGCCGGTGAGCACCACCGCGCGCACCGACTCGTCGGCGTCGGCTGCCGTCAGTGCACCGTACGTGGCGTGGATGAGCGCGCGACTCAAGGCGTTTCGCGCCTCCGGGCGGCTGAGTGTCAGCACCCGCACGGGCCCGTGGTCGGCGACGAGGACGAGTTCGGTCATGGAACCGACGGTAGCCGTCGAGGCCTACCGCAGGAACTGGTCGGCGTTGTTGACCAGGTCCAGCAGCGGCTGCGGCAGCGCGCCGAGCGCGAACGTGACCGCTGCGGTGACGGTCACCACCGCGGCGCTCAGGACGCTCGGCACCACGACGGTCGGAGCGTCTTCTGGTGGGTCGGTGAAGAACATCAGCACGATGACCCGCACGTAGAAGTATGCGGCGATCGCGCTGGCGACGACACCGATGACCACCAACGGGATGGCGCCACCTTCAC
The DNA here is from genome assembly GCF_001672895.1 of Mycobacterium sp. E740. GTDB lineage: Bacteria > Actinomycetota > Actinomycetes > Mycobacteriales > Mycobacteriaceae > Mycobacterium. The sequence goes on along the minus strand of NZ_LZKP01000193.1, from coordinate 3,899 downwards.
CGGCGGCTTTGAACACCGCGAACTTGCTGACGAAGCCACTGGTCAGCGGGATACCGGCGAACGCGAGCAGGAAAAGCGAAAAGACAATGCCCACAATGGGATAGCGCCGGCCCAACCCCGCCCAGCGGGCCATCGCGGTGTCCTCTTCACCGGTCGCGTCGCGCACCAGGCTGACGACGGCGAACGCGCCCACCGTGCTGAAGCCGTATGCGAACAAGTAGAACAGCGTCGACGACAGGCCGGCCTCGTTCCCGCCGATCAGGCCGGTCAGCATGAAACCGGTATGCGACACAGCCGAATACGCCAGCATCCGCTTGACGTCGACCTGGGTCACCGCGGCCACGGTGGCGATCACCATGGTGAGGATGGCGACCGCCCACAGCACCGGTCGCCAGTCGTCGTGCAGCTGCGGCAGCGCGACGTAGAACACCCGCAGCATCGCGCCGAACGCGGCGATCTTCGTCGCTGCCGCCATGAACGCCGTGACCGGGGTCGGCGCACCTTGATAGACGTCGGGGACCCAGGAGTGGAACGGCACGGCGCCGATCTTGAACAGCAGTCCTACCAGCAGCAGGCCGGTGCCGATCAGCGCCAGCGACGTCGTGCCCGTCCCCGCAGTGACGGTTTCAGCGATTCCGGCCAGGTCAAGCGACCCGGCGTAGCCGTACAGCATTGCGACGCCGTAGAGGAAGAACGCCGACGAGAACGCGCCCAGCAGAAAGTATTTCAGCGCCGCCTCTTGTGAGAGCAGGCGGCGCCGACGGGCCAGCCCGCACAGCAGATACAGCGGAAGCGACAGGACCTCGAGCGCGATGAACATCGTCAGCAGGTCGTCGGCGGCCGGGAACAGCAGCATGCCGCCGATCGCGAACATCGTCAGCGGGAAGACCTCGGTCTGGATGGCTCCCGCCTTGACGGCCAATTGCTCGGTGACGCTGCCTGGCACCGCGGACGCCTGCGGCGTGAACCCGTCCAGCCCGCGCCCCGCGCCGACCGTGCCGGCCTGCCGTTCGGCGATCAGGAGCACTCCCAGCACGCCGACGAGCAGCAGTGTGCCTTGGAGGAACAGCGCGGGCGTGTCGATCACGACCGCACCCATGACGGCTGACCGCCCGACGCTGCCGTGCAGGTCCCGCGCGAGCAGGACGACGGCCGCGAGGGCCACAGCCAGGCCGCCGAAGCAGAGCACCAGCTGGCTGGCGTAGCGGCGCTGGCGCGGCACGAACGCCTCGATCAGCACACCGGCGATGGCGACCCCGAAAACGATCAACATCGGTGACAGCAGACCGTATTCGACGGTCGGCGGGGAGAGGGTCATGGTGTCGGCCCTTCCGCGAGTCTGGGTGCGGGGTCATGTTGGTCGATCGTGGTCAACGTGTGGTCGACCGCGGGGTTGATGACATCCAGTGCCAGCTTGGGATAGACGCCCAGCGTCAGCAGCAGGGCGATCAGCGGTGCGACGACGACAAGTTCGCGCGGCAGCAGATCACGCACCCGCTCGTTCTCGGGCCTGCCGGGGCCGGTCATCATCCGCTGGTACATCCACAGGATGTAGATCGAGGACAGCACCAGCGCTGTGGACGCGAACACCGCCAGCAAGGGGAACCGCGTGAAAGTGCCGATCAACACGAGGAATTCACTGATGAACGGGGCCAGCCCGGGCAGCGACAGCGTCGCCAGCCCGGCGATCAGGAACGTGCCCGCCAGCACGGGCGCCACCTTCTGGACACCTCCGTATGCGTTGATGAGACGAGTTCCCCTGCGCGACACCAGGAATCCTGCGATCAGGAACAGGGCGGCCGTCGAAAGCCCGTGGTTGACCATGTAGAGCGTCGAACCGGACTGACCCTGGCTGGTCATCACGAAGATGCCCAGGATGATGAACCCGAAGTGGGAGATCGACGTGTAGGCGATCAACCGCATCACATCGGTCTGGCCGATCGCGACGATCGCGCCGTAGACGATTCCGATGACCGCCAATGTGACCACCAGCGGCTGGAAATACCGGGATGCGTCTGGGAACAACTGCAGGCAGTAGCGCAGCATGCCGAACGTGCCGACCTTGTCCATGACAGCCATCATCAGCACCGCGCTGGCCGGCGTCGCCTCGACGGCGGCGTCGGGCAGCCACCGGTGGAACGGCCACAGCGGCGCCTTGACTGCGAACGCGAACATGAAACCGAGGAACAGCAGGTTCATCACGGCCGGGTTGACGGTGAAATCGCCACCGGAGACCGCGACCACGATCGCGCGGAAATCGAATGTGCCGTTGTCGAAGGCGTCACTCGAGGCAGTCACCACGTAGAGCCCGATCACCGCGGCCAGCATGATCAGTCCGCCGAAGAGGTTGTACAGCAGGAACTTCACCGCCGCTTTGGATCGGTTCGCGCCGCCGAACCCACCGATGAGGAAGTACATCGGGATCAGCATCGCCTCGAAGAACACGTAGAACAGCAGGATGTCCAAGGAGACCAGCGACATGAGGACCATGCCCTCGACGGCCAGCGTCAGAGCGAGGTAGGTCTGCACCGAACGTCCACGCAGCCCGGTCCGGGCGTCGGCGTCGTTCCAGCCGGCGATGATCAACAGTGGCACCAGGACGGCGGTGAGCACGACGATCGCCAGCGCGATGCCGTCGACGCCGAGGATGTAGCCGGTGCCGAACGACGGGATCCACCGGTGTGACTCGACGAACTGATACTGCTCGCCGCCAGGTTGGAACCGGATTGCGAGCAGCACCGTGATCGCCAGCACCGCGACCGAGACGGCCAGCGCGAGCCACTTGGCCAGCACGCGCTGCGCGGCCGGCAGCAGGATCACCAGCGCGGCGCCGACGGTCGGGACCGCCCACAGCACGGTCAGCCAGGGAAAGTTGTTCACCACAGTTGCACCGCCAGCATCGCCGCGACCATCAGCACCGCACCCCCGAGCATCGCCAGCGCATAGGAGCGGGCGTATCCGGTCTGCAACTGCCGGAAGCCGTCCGACATGCGGCTGACCAGACCGGCGAGCCCGGAGCCGGCGCCGTCGACCGCCTCGTCGTCGATCTCGACGAGCCCGCGGGTCAGCAGTTGGCCCGGCCGCATCAGCACCCCTTCGTTGAACGCGTCGCCATACAGGTCTCGGCGCGCCGCGACGGTGAGCGCGGAGCCCGCCGGAATCTGTTCGGGCACCGGCTTTTTCGCATACATCCGGTAGGCGATCAAGACACCGCCCGCCACCACCGCCAGGATCACCGTCGTCACCACCCAGACGGGAGCGACATGGTGCGCCTCGTGGCCGCCGACCACCGGTTCCAGCCAGTGCTCGAGTGTGCCGCCGATCGCGAAGGCCGCCCCCGAGGCGACGGATCCGATGGCCAGCAGGATCATCGGCCACGTCATCACGGCGGGCGCTTCGTGGGGATGCGCCTCGGCGGCCCAACGCTTTTCACCGAAGAACGTCATCAGCATCACCCGGGTCATGTAGAACGCGGTGATCCCCGCGCCCAGGATCGCGGCGCCGCCGAGGATGATGCCTTTGACGCCGCCCGCGCCCAGCGCCGCTTCGATGATCCCGTCCTTCGAGAAGAAGCCCGCCAGCGGCGGCACACCGATGATCGCGAGATAGCCGAGCCCGAATGTGGCGAACGTGACCGGCAGCGCCTTGCGCAGGCCGCCGTAGCGACGCATGTTGACCTCGTCGTCCATCGCGTGCATCACCGAGCCGGCGCCCAGGAACAGGCCCGCCTTGAAGAAGCCGTGGGTCAGCAGGTGCATGATCGCGACCGCATAGCCGACGGGTCCGAGGCCGGCGGCCAGCACCATGTAGCCGATCTGCGACATCGTCGACGCCGCAAGCGCTTTCTTGATGTCGTCTTTCGCGCAGCCGATGATCGCGCCGAACAGCAGGGTGACCGC
>NZ_LZKP01000192.1 GCF_001672895.1 Mycobacterium sp. E740 | reverse complement strand
CGTCGGCGCGATCGTGGCGGGCACGACGCTGGTGACCGTGGCATGGACGACGGCATCGCCGAGAGCGGGTTGGGCCACGTTGGCCTACAGCGCGGCCATCGTCGCGATGTTCAGCGTCAGCGCCGCCTATCACCGCGTCCAGTGGCGTCCCACCACCGAACTGTGGATGAAGCGCGCCGACCACTCGCTGATCTTTGTCTTCATCGCGGCCAGTTACACGCCGATCGCCCTGCTGGGGATGCCCGGCAACACCGGCTCCCGCGTCCTGACCGTGGTGTGCGTCGCGGCGGCAGCGGGCGTCGCGATGAAGTTGCTGTGGCCGACGGCGCCTCGATGGCTGGGTGTCTCGCTGTATCTCATCCTGGGCTGGACCGCGGTGCTGTACACCCACACCTTGTTAGACCATGCCGGCCTGACGGTGGTGCTGTTACTCCTCGCCGGCGGCGTGCTCTATAACATCGGCGCCGTGTGCTACGGGCTCGCCTGGCCCAACCCGTGGCCGCAGACGTTCGGCTTCCACGAGTTCTTCCACGCGTTCACCGCGGCCGCGGCGGCCTGCCACTACGTCGCGGTCTGGGTCGTCGTGCTTTAGAACTCCGCGATCACGTCTCGTCGGCGACGTCGTGACGATCCTGGTGACCACCCGGCGCTTCCGGATCGTCGTTGCGGTGGTCCAGTTCGTCTTGCAGTTCGCGCTGTTCGTCGGTCGCTTTCGTCGCGTCCATGGGGGTGGCCGGGGGATCGTTCGGCGTTGACATGCCGGCAGGATCGCCCGTTCGCTCCCCTACGAAACCGGGGTGTGAGAGAACCGACATTGGTAGGGCGCTAACTATTAGGGCACTATGGATTTGTGACCACGACGCTTCCCCATGTTGACCCGCTCGCGCTCGAGCACCAGGTGTGCTTCGCGCTCGCGGTCACCAACCGGGCGGTGCTGGCCGTCTATCGCCCGCTGCTCGAACCGCTCGGCATCACCCATCCGCAGTATCTGGTGATGCTCGCGCTGTGGGACCACGAGAAGGCGCACGCGACGGGCGATGGGCCGGCCAGACCGCTGTCGGTCAAGGACATCGCCCGCTCGCTTCAACTGGACTCGGCGACCCTTTCACCGATGCTCAAACGCCTCGAGACGCTCGGTCTGATCACTCGGTCACGCAGTGCCGTCGACGAACGCGCCACCGATGTGCGGCTCACCGAGGAAGGACTGCGACTGCGACGACGCGCGCTGAAGATCCCACCGGCGGTGGTCGAGCGGCTCGGCGTCGACCTCGACGAACTCGAGCATCTGCGCAACGTACTCACCCGCGTCAACGCCGCTGCCCTCGCTGCCGGCGCACTCGACACCTGAGAACCCAAGGAGTAGCCGTGGCTGCCGCCCGCCCCAACATCGTTCAGTACATCGCTTATTCGTATGGACGTCGCCTTCCCGACTCCATGCGCGAGTGGGTGAAGCGCGACCTCGCCGGGCCAGGTGCCCTGCGTCGCCACATGATTCGGATGGCGATACCTCCGCTGCTCGTGTTGGCGCCGCTCTGGTTGCTGCCGGCGTCACTGTACGTGCACCTGGAAATGACTGTGCCGATCTACACATGGGCCATCCTGATGGCACTCGCCCTCAACAAGATCTGGCGCCGCCACCGCCTCGCGCAGCACGGGATCGACCCGAACCTCGTCGACGAGCTCAGGCGCGAGAGGAACGCACAGATGCACGAGGACTACGCTCGCCGCTACGGTCCCCGCCCCGAAGAGGCGCGCTGGCAACAGAACAGCAGCCCTTTCTGACGTTCGTCGTGGCCTACGAGAACAGCGACTGGCCCAGGTATTCGCCCGGTTCGGCTCCCGGCAGGACGGCGAACGTAGCCGAGCCGATCGTCGTGATCCACTCGTTCAGCGCGTCCGCCGCCGCGAGACGCCGCTGCACCGGAGTGAACTGTGCAGCCGGATCCCGTTGGTACGCCGCGAAGATCAAGCCGCTGTCAGTGGTCCGTCCCACCGGTGGCGTGTCGTCGAAGTTGTAGGGACGGCGCAGGAACTGTTCGGTGTCGCTGCGATGCCGCGCCAGCGCCACGTGCGAGTTCGGCGGGATCACCGGAATCCCGTTCTCGGTCGCATCGAGATCCGGTTCGTCGGACTCCAGCCTGCCGGTGAGCGGGGCCCCGGTGTCGAGCCGCCGCCCGACTGCCAGTTCCTTGCTGGCGCGGTCGAGTTCGTCCCACCTGTCCATTTCGGCGCGGATCCTGCGCAACACCAGGATCGTGCCGCCTGCGAACCACGGCTGATCGCCGCCGTCGTCCCAGACGTTTCGATCGAAGCCCGCACCGTCGGTGATGTTGGCGGTGCCGTCGATCTGGCCCATGAGGTTGCGCATGCTGCCGCCGCTTCCCGCTGCGGTGCGAAACCCGCTCTGCCGCCAGCGCGCAGCGGTCATGGTGCGGACGTTCTTGCACAGCACCCGGCTGGTGTGCGCGACGGTGATCGGGTCGTCGGCGCAGATCTGCAGAAGCAGGTCACCGCCGCACCACCGTGGCTCGAGCCGGTCGGTGGGAAACGCGGGCGGTTCGGCCGCGGACCGCGGACGCCGGTCCGTGAGCCCGATCCGGTCGAAGACGGCCGGGCCCAATCCGACCGTGACGGTGAGCCGGGCCGGCCGGTGTGCCAGTTCGGGTTCGGTGTCGGCCAGCGCCGGGGTGCCCTGAGTCAGCCGCTCGGCGTCGGCGGTCCACAGTTTGAGCACCGCGGCCAGCGTCTCGCGCGGAGTGCGCGCGGACCCAGGTTTTAGGTCGAGCCCCACGAACAGCGCATGCGCCTGGGGTGGCGTGGCCACACCGGCCTGATGCCTGCCGTGAAACGGTTCGACCGCTCGGTCGACCGTCTGCTCCGGAACAGCGGATCGCGCGATGCTGGACTGCGTGAGAGTCGCTCCGGCCGCGACCGCGGCGGCGCTTCCGGTCAGGAGGCGCCGCCGGTTGAGCCGCAAAGGCGAGTCCGCTACCCGCTCACCCATGACCGTGGTGCGGCGCCGAACCGCCCGTCGACGGCTGATAGTCCTCGTTGGCTCCGGCGAAGTCACGCACCTGAGCGGTGACGGGCAGCGTCGACCCGTCCTCGAACTCGACGGTGACCGTCACCTCTGAGCCCGGCGGCAGTGGCTTCTTGAGATCCATCAACATCAGGTGATCGCCGCCCGGAACCAACGCGTGTGAACCGTCGGCAGGAATCTGCATCCCGCCGTCCTTGGGGCGCATCGTCTTCGCACCGCCGGCAGCGGCCGCAAGCTCATGCACCTCGACCCGACCGGCCGCATCGGAGCGGCCCGAAACGATCCGGGCCTCGTGGTGTCCGGTGTTGGTGAAGGTACCGAACACCGCTGCCATCCCGGCCTCCGCCGAGTTGGCCCACTGGTCGGTGACCGTCACCGTCGAAGCCATCGACTCCTCGTGTTCATGTTCCTGCGTGGTGCAGCCAGCCGCGAGAACGCTCAATGTGGTCAGCAGAGACGCTGCGCGAGTTACGTTTTCAAGCATTGGTTTTCGACTCCTGTTTTTTGACTGCGCCGACGGCGAGATCGACGAGCATGAACGCCGCGAGGCTGAGCCCGAACAGCGGCAGGGTCCAGCAGAGCGCGAGCGCGCCGACGGCGATTGCGATAATCGCGGCGGGGTGTAGGCGAAAGAACGTGCCGCGCAACGGCGGGCGCCCGACCGCCCAGGCCGATCCGCGCGTGGGCCGTCGTTGCCACCACATGTGGTAGCCGCGGACGACGATCGTGATCAGCCCGATTGCGGTGAGCGCCAACAGAATCTGATTGACGATGCCGAACAGCACGCCCATGTGCGCGTCGATAGCCCAGTCGGTGAGCTTGGCCAGGAACGGCCACTGGGTGAAATCGACTCGGTCGGTGACCGCCCCGGTGTCAGGGTCGACGGAGACCGCGTCGTGCCGGGTCGGCCAGTCGCGCTTGTTCTCCGCCACCTGCCAACCCTGCCCGGCCTCGGCAGGCGGGTACATCCACATCGGTCCGCGCAGTCCCGCGTCGACGGCGGTGCGCAGCACCCTGTCCACACCGTGCAGCAAGGCGTCACCGCCACCGGCGGACGACCCGCCATGGTGGTGGCCGCCCGACATTTCCGACGATCCGGTCAGCGTGGTGTCCACCGTCGGCGCCGTGGTGTCGAGCCTCTCCTGCAGCAGGTTGACCGTCTCCCCGCCGTACCGCGACCAGGTGACGCCGGTGACCGACAGGCCGAGGAGCGCGACGACGGTCCAGACCCCTACTGCCCCATGCCATGACAGCGTGCGGCGGCGGTCCTTCTTGTCACGGTCGGGAACGGCGATGCGCCGCAGCTTTTTGGTGTCGCGGCGGTGTAGGTACCACAGCGCCAGGCCGACCAGCGAGATCACCCACAGCCAGCTTGCCGCCAGCTCACTGTAGTTGCGCCCCACCGCACCGAGATGCAGGTTGCGGTGCAGCTCGTCGAACCAGGCCCGCAGCGGCAACCACTGGCCGTATGTGGTCAGCACGCCGCGTACTTCACCGGTGTAGGGATCGACGAACACGGTCCGCGCGTAGTCGGCCGGCACGTCGTCGACGGCGAGCGTCACCCGCGTCGTCTCGTCGACCGCGGCCGGCGGCCGAATGCTCTCCACCGTGCCCTCGGGGTGCGCCGCCCGCACCGCGGCGATCTGCTCGGCCAGCGACAGCTGTTGCTCGCCGACGTGAGACACGGTGAGTTCGTGGCGATAGACCGCGTTGTCGATCTGAGGGATCACCGCGTACAGCAGGCCGGTGATCGCGGCGATGAGGATGAACGGTCCGACGAATACGCCGGCGTAGAAATGCAGTCGCAACAGCAGCGGGCGAAGGCCGCGCAGCCGTTGCCGGGTAGGCACGTTGGGGCTACGAGTGGTCGTCATGGTATCGAGTGCTTTCGAGCGGACGGCGCACCGAGCGTCGGCGCACCGAGAGTTGGTGTGAGGACTGCGAAAACGCAGCAAAGCGCGATCATTCGACCGCGGCTAACAGATCGGGTGGCGGCTATGCCGCCGTGGCGAACCTCACCGGCGGAGCGCGCATCCCGAGGCCGTAGCTGAGCAGAACAGACTCGGCGACAACGGTTTTGACGGCGGGGCGGGGGCGTTGGTTGCGCGGCCGAACGCCGAGCACGGCGAAGATCCGCAGCCACCGCAGCACCGACACGCAGACGACATAGAGGTATTCGACGGCGGCGATCGCCGCGCCCAGGACGACCGCGGCGCCGATGTGGGCCGCCACCATCGCCGGGGTGAGACCAGCGGCCGAGTGGTGATGGCCTCCGGCGACCACGAACGAGAAGTGGCCCGACAGCTGCGCGAGCCCCAAGGCGCCGGTCACGCCCACGAGGCGGGCGTGGCGACCGTCGAGCGCCAGCCGCGCGACCATCGCGCCCGCGGTCGCGCAGAACAGCATCGCGACGATCAGCGCCGACCCTCGTGGCAGCTCACCGCCGGCGAAAGTGTGAGAGGCCGCGGTGACGATGGCCGAGCACGCACCAACGAGGCCTCCGCGCACCCAGCGTGCGCGCGATCTCGGCGTGCTCACCCGCCGAACTCTACGTCAACCTTCGACGACGACCCCCGCGGCCGCTTCGATCGGCTTCACCACGGCGGTGAAGTCCGAGTCGGCGCCCTCGCTTGCCAATGTCGACTCCCACACCCGCGCGACTGCGTCAGCGAGCTCGGTCGGCAACCCGAGCGCTTTCGCCTCGTCGAGGTACAGCCGGACGTCCTTGACCATCAGCCCGGTTGCGAACCCGTAGTCGAAAGTGCGCGGCAGGACCGCCCGCGGGAACTTGTCCCGGCTGGCGTGGGTGCCGCCCGATCCCGCGTTGAGCACGTCGATCATCACGCGGGCGTCGAGTCCGGCCTTCACGCCGGCCACCACCGTCTCGGCGGTGACCGCCAGCGTGGCCGCCGCGATCAGGTTGTTGACGAGTTTCATCGTCTGTGCCGCACCGGGATTCTCACCGACGAAGGTCGTGCGGCCGATGACCTCGAAGACCGGCGCGCACGCTTCGAAGTGTGCCCGAGGGCCCGAGACCATCACCGCGAGCGTGCCTGCCTGTGCCCCGTGCACGCCGCCGCTGACCGGGCTGTCGAGCGCGGTGATTCCCCGCTCGGCGAGAACCGCGCTGTTGCGCTGCGCCGCGCGGCTGCCGACCGTCGACAGGTCGACGAACCGTTCGACAGCGGTTCCCTGCGCGACCTCGGCGACGACGGACTCCGACGCCTGCGGGGTCGGCAAGCTGGCGAGCACCGTCGCAACCCGGTCGGCGACCTCACGCACCGACGACGCCGGTTGTGCGCCGGACCCGACCGCTCGCTCGACCACGTCGGAGCGGGTGTCACACACCACCACCGTGTGTCCGGCCGCGCGCAATCGCGTCGCGATCGGAAATCCCATGTTGCCCAGCCCGACGAAACCGATGTCCATGCCGCCGCGTCCTACTGCTGCCCGGCGTCGTCGAAGGTCGCACTCGCAACACGAAACGCCTCGACCGCGGCCGGGACGCCCGCATAGACGGCGACCTGAAGGAAGATCTCCCGGATCTCCTCACGCGTGACCCCGTTGATGAGGGCACCGCGGACGTGCGTGCGCAATTCGGTGGGACGGTTCAGCACCGCCAGCATCGCCAGGTTGAGCATGCTGCGGGTTTTGCGCGGCAGGCCGTCGCGACCCCACACCGCTCCCCAGCAGTACTCGGTCACCAGGTCCTGGAACGGTCCGGTGAAATCGTCCGCGCCGCCCGCGGCGTTCTGCACATACGCCTCGCCGAGCACCGCGGCGCGGATCTCTCGGCCTCTGTCGTAAACGTCTCGGTCCACCACTCGAGAGTGGCAGACCGCGACAGCGCCTACTCAGGCGGCGGGCGCAGGCGCCGGCTGGGGTGCTGGCGTACCCGAGAGATGCGACACGGCGTAGGTCGCGCCCTGGGTGGTCATCCCGTTGAAGCTGTAGGAGGCGTGCGCCAAGCTGGGTCCACCGGCGGGAGCGCCGTTGCAGATCGTGTCGCCGTCGGCGCACAGATCGAGGGTCTTGCCGGCGTAGGACGGCCCGATCGTGATCGCCGGTGCACCCATGTCCTGCAGGAACCGAGCGGACGGCTTACCGAACAGCACGACCGCCGCGACATGGTTCGAGATCTCGGTCGGCATCGGGTTCGGGATGTACTGCCGATACTCCGCCGGAATCTCCTGCGGAATCTCGGCGGACGTGACGAACCCCGCGACCGCCGCGCCCTGCGAGTAACCGCCGAGCACGATCCGGGTGTTCGGGCACGCCGCTGCCGTCGACTCGACCTTGCCAGCCGCGTCGCGGATGCCGTCGACGACAGTGCGAGCGAACTGGATGCGGTTGTTGAAGTCGCTGCTGGCCGGGTAGTTGACCGCATAAACGTCCACCGAGCGCGGCGCGGCCTGCGTGCGCACCTGGTCGACGAACGACTGACCGATCCCGCCGACACCGGGCGGCTCGCCGGTTCCACGCGCGAACACCACTTGCACATCCGGACACGCGGGCGGCGGCTGGGCCGCCGCGAGTGGAACCGGCGCGCACAGCAGCGCCGACACGGGCGCGACCAGACCTATCATCCGAGCGATTCGACGAGCGCTCATTCGGTACTCCTATACGTGCATCAACGAAATTGCGACGGCCGTCGCCCGCTTCGTCATACCCGCAAATTTTGCCAGTCAATCCAGGCGCGTCACACGCTGCTCGGCTCGCTTACCTTGACCAGCATCTTGCCGATGTTCGCTCCGGTGAACAGTCCGTTCATCGCGTCCACGCAGGACTCGATGCCCTCGAAGATCGTCTCGCGGTGCAGCAGCCGCCCCTCCTGCGCCCACTGGCGCAGCGGCCCGAACGCCTCATCGAAGCGGCCCCACTCGTCGAGCGCGTTGAACCCCTGCATCATGGCCGTCTTCGACAGCAGGTTGACGTAGTTGGCCGGGCCGGGATGTTCACCGGTCAGGTAGCTGGAGATGACCCCACACAGCACCACCCTCGCCTTGTGCGCCAGCCGGCCGAGCACCGCGTCGAGAATCGGCCCCCCGACGTTGTCGAAGTACACGTTTACACCCTTCGGGCAGTGCTGTTTCAGCGCTGCGGGCAGGTCATCCGCGCGATAGTCGATGCAGGCGTCGAACCCGAAATCGTCGACGACCGCCCGGCATTTGTCCGGCCCGCCCGCGATGCCGACCACGCGGGCGCCGGCGATCTTCGCGATCTGTCCCGCGATCGATCCGGTGGCGCCCGCGGCCGCGGACACCACCACGGTCTCGCCCTGCTGCGGCTTGCCGATGCCGACCATCCCGAAGTACGCCGTCGCGCCGGTGGGGCCGTACACCGACATCACCGCCAGCTGGTCCACCCCGGGGCCCGGCACCGGCGTGGTGAAGATGTCGTCGCGGCTGAGCACGTACTCCTGGAATCCGGTCAGCGTCGTCACCACGTCACCCACGGCGTACGCCTCGCAGCGCGACTCGACCACCTCACCGATCCCGGCCGCGCGGATGACCTCACCGAGTTGCACCGGTGGCAGGTACCCCGGCTGGTCGTTGAGCCAGGTGCGGGCCGCGGCGTCGATGCCGACATAAGTGGTGCGCACCAACGCCTCCCCGTCGGCGGGCTCCGGCGCCGGCGCGGTGACAAGCTCGGTGTCGCCGGGCGCGACGAGCCCAGTGGGCCTGCGGCGCAACACGATCTGGCGGTTCATCAGCCGGGTCACGAAGCGAACCTACCCAGCTGTCCCAAATATGGGATTGATTCGGCTACGAGCGGGTAAATATGCGGCATGCACGAAGTCCACGCGACCACCACGGTTGCCGTCTGCGGCGGATGTGGCTATCCGACACTCGGCTCTAACCTGTGCGCCTACTGCCAGGCCCTGACCGTCGGGCCGACGGCCGCCTGACGGCTTCGATCGCCTAGTTCACCGGCGCATCGAGGATCGGGTGCTGCGCGTTGGCGCCGGGCGCGTCGAAGTGCCACCACTCTCCGCTGTAGACGCGCAGCCCGCCTGCCGCCATCGCATCCCGCAGCCGCGCCCGGTTCGCTTGGGCAGCATCGCTAACTCCCTCGGTGGCGTAGGCGTTCGCGCGCGGGGTGAACTCGTCGAAACCGGTCCCCATGTCGACGGGTTCACCGCCTCGGCTCAGTGTCACGTCGACCGACAGAGCCGCCTCGTGGCTGCGCGCGTACGGCCCGGGTGTGGCCACCCAACCGGCGTCCGGCACCGCCTCGTACATCCGCACCTGCACCTGGTGCGGTCGGTAGCAGTCCCAGAACACGAGTACCTCGCCGCCCGGCCGCAACGCGTCGGCGGCCGCTGACAACCGCGGAGCCACCGACTGGTCGACCAGACACCGGGCGCCCGCGGGATAGAGCTGCTCGCCGACGAAGTTGTTCGGCGTCGCGTACCGCAGGTCGATCACGGCGTCGGGAACGACCGTGCGCACGTCGACCAGACCCGCGGCGGCAGCTGCGTCGGAAACCGGCGGAACCGGCTGCGCCGTCGCGGGCCAGCTCGAGCACAAGGCCGTGGCGCCCGCTGTGATGACCGCCAGGGCTTTACTCATCGTGCGCATCGCGGCCTCTCTCGCATTGGGGTAGTCGCCTACGCTAGTGCGCCTCCTGCCCGGCGATCGACCATCGAAGTGACCCGAGCCGAGGAGACCCGCAATGACCATCACCGCCGAGGCGACGACCGTGTTCGACGCCGATGTGCCGACCCTCTCCTACGAAGACGCACCCACCGCCCACGAAGCACACCGGCGCATCGCCGAGGCGCGTGCGCAGGCGCCCGTCGCGCTCGGCGCGCACGGTCCGGAGCTGCTGCGCTACGAGATCGCCCGCGCCGCGCTTCGCGACCACCGGATGTGCGTACCCGAAGGGCTCGGTCTGGAGGCGCAGGGCATCACGTCCGGGCCCCTGTGGGACCGCGCGATCAGCACGCTGCTCAGTGTCAACGGCGCCACCCACACCCGGTTGCGCAGGCTGGTGTCCAAGGCGTTCACCCCGCGCGCGGTCGGGCGGCTGGACACGACGATCACCGACATCATCACCGACCTGGTCGAGCCCGTTTTGGCGTCGGGGCGGTGCGAGGTCGTCGAGGACATCGCCCGGCCGTACCCGGTGCCGGTGATCGCCGAGCTGCTCGGCGCACCGCGCGAGGACTCGAAGTTGTTCTCCGAGTGGGCCGACGACTTCTTCAAGCTGTTCCAGTGGAACGCAGCCGAACACGAGGCCGTCGTCCTGCAGGCCTGGAGCGAGCTCGACGACTACGTCGACGGCATGGTCGCCGATCGCCGCGATTCGCTGACCGATGACCTGATCTCGGAGCTGATCCGGGCCGAAGACGACGGCGACCGCCTCAGCATCGAGGAATTGCGCATGCTGGCGGCGGGCATCCTCATGGCGGGCACCGACACCACCCGCAACCAGCTGGCCGCGGCGGTGGACGTGCTGTGCGACCACCCCGACCAGTGGGAACTGTTGGCCCAGCACCCCGAACTCGCGATGAACGCCGTCGAGGAGCTGATGCGGTTCTACCCGGTGGTGTTCGGGGCGATGCGGATGACGATGGAGGACATCGACATCGAGGGAGTGGTGATTCCGGCGGGCACCTTCGTCGTGGTGAACACCGCTGCCGCGAACCGCGACCCGGCCGCCTACGACGAGCCCGACCGGCTCGACATCACCCGCAGCGGTGCCGCACCGATGCAGACATTCGGTGCGGGTGCGCACTACTGCCTCGGCGCGAACCTTGCCCGCCGCGAGCTGGCCGAGGCGCTGATCGTCATGACGAGCCGCATGCGCAATCTGCGGCGCACGGCGCCGGCGCAGTGGAAGCCGCTGGTGGGCATCACCGGGCCGGCGGTGCTGCCGATCGAGTTCGACGTGCGCTGAGCGCCCGCGGCAGCGCGCCGGCCACGTCGGTGGTCGTCTCGCCGAGGCCCGCGGCGTGGCGCAGTTCGGCGAACGCGGCGACGAACGCGTCGGTCGCCGTGTGCACATCGTCGAACGCCAGGTCGTCGCACAGCACCGAGATGTTGAGCTGGTCGACGTAGCTCCACACCGTCACGTTCATTGCCGACCCCGCGGCCAGCGGCCCGACCGAATAGATCTCGGTGACCGCCGCCCCGGCGATACGGCCTCGTTCGCGCGGGCCGGGGACGTTGGACACGATCAGGTTGAACAACTGGTTCGGCGCCTCGCGTCGCGACATCCACCGGAAGGTGGTGCCGATGGCCGGGGCCGGAACGTACCGCAACCAGGTGCCGACGGTCCTCGGCCCGAGCAGCCGGTGATCCTCCTTGGCGATGCCGGTCGCCGTCTGGACCAGTCGGACACGCTCCAGCGGGTCGGGAAGCTGTACGGGCAGCGAGACCACCATCGTGCTCAGCTCATTGCCCGCGATCCGCTCCGGTGAGGTGTCGGTCGCCGCGGGGACTGACGCGATCAGCGCGTCGTCGGCGCGGCCGTCCCGCTCGAGCAGCAGCGTGCGCAGGCCGCCCGCGGCGATCGCTAGCACCAGGTCGTTGATGGTCACCTCGAGATGCCTGCTGGTCTGCTTCGCCTCGTCGAGCGACAGCGTCGCGGTCGCGAACATCCGTCCCGGCGAGAGTTTGCGGTTGAGGAACGTCGGCGGCGGCTTGAACCGCTCGGCGAGCTCAGGGTGATCTCGACGCTGGCGAGCCCGCCGCGCAACCCGGTAGGCGCCGGCGACGCCGTCGGCGACCGCGGCAGGAAGGGCCGCGAGCTGGCGGAGGTGGTCACGCCCGGCGAACGCGAGAAGTGATGCTGCCGAAGGCTTTTCGGTGTCGCGACGGATCGACTCGTCCGGCGCTTCGCCCGGCCATTCCATCGCGCGGGCCATGAGGTTGGCGGAGGCGACGCCGTCGGCGAGCGCATGGTGCACCTTGCCGATCACCGCGACGCGGTGCTCCGCGACACCCTCGGCGTAGTACAGCTCCCACAGCGGTCGGCTGCGGTCCAGCGACGTGCTCGCGATCTGGCCGATCAGCGCGTCGAGGCCGGTACGGCCGCCGGGCGCGGGGACGCTCACCCTGCGCACGTGGTAATCGAAGTCGATGTCCGCGCCTTCGCGCCACAGCGGGCGGTGCAGGCCCAGCGGAACCTCGACAAGTTCGTAGCGCAGCGGATCGAGCGCCGGCAGCCGTGACCGGAACGTCTCGAGGAACGCCTCGAACGTCGGCTCCGCCTCGAACTGCGAGGTGTCGACCACCGCGATCTTCAGGGTGTGCTGGTGCACGTTGGGCGTTTCACTGCACAGCAGCAGCGAGTCCCAGCCGCTGAGTCGCTTCACCGCTAACCCTGCGCGCTGGTGTACCACTCGGTCGACGGGAGCCGGTCGCGCACCGACTCGACCGCTGCCACGAGTCCGGCGACGAACTTCTCGGCGGCGAACGTGCACCCGGCGTGCCCGGCTTGCACCTCCACGGTGACGGCGTCGGGTATCCGATCCGCCAGCCAACGCTGCCGGCCCACCCCGAAAGCACGGTCGCGCGTCGTCACCAGCACCGCGGTGGGGACGTCGATCTCGTGCACCCATGTCGACGAGTCGAAACGGATGACTTCGGAAAGGGCGCGGGTGATCGCACCGGGCGACGTGGTCCGTACCTGTCCGAGAAGCCACTGGTGGTCGGCGAGCAGTCCCGGCGCCACCGCGGCGGCCGGCGGCAGCCGACGCGCGGCCGGGCTCAGCGACTCGAGCAGCGCGGCGAAGATTCCGGTCGCGATCCGTTCGTAGCTGGCGCGGTTGACCGCCGCCGCTGCCGCGCACAGCACCAGCCCGCCGACCCGCTCCCGGTGCCGCTTCCAAACAAGTTGTGCGACAAGTGATCCCATCGAATAGCCGACCGGCACGAAGGTGTCCACCCCAAGCACGTCGGCAAGGGCCGCGACGTCGTCGGCGCAGTCCTCCAGCAGGAACCGCGGTGTGGTGATGCCCTGGCCGTGGCCGCGTTGGTCGAAGACGACCACCCGGCCGAGCCGCTGCAGTTCGGTCAGCGCGGGATACCACGTCATCACGCCGGTGCACGCCACCGAATGCAGCAGCACGAAGGTCGGCCCGTCCTGCGGGCCGGAATCGACGACGTAGGTGGTGCCGCGGCGCGGTAGCTCCACGACGCGGCCATCCGGGATGTCGGCGGCCGACGCCAACGCGGGCAACGACGGTAGCCGCGGTGGGGTCAGTTGTTTCGGCCAGTTCCAAGCGATGCCCAAACGATAGAGCGATTGGCGCGCCGCGTCCGCGAATTCGCCGGTCGGCCGCTGAGCACTCGTACAGCGCCACGGGCTTACACTTCGAGCGTGCGCGACGTGCTCGACGAGTTGCTGACCGTGTGGCGGGCCGGCGGCACCGCCGGGGTGGCCACCGTCGTGCGAACGATCCGGTCGGCCCCGCGTCAGCCCGGCGCGACCATGGTGGTCTGTCCCGACGGCACGGTCGCGGGTTCCGTGTCGGGCGGTTGCGTGGAGGCCGCGGTCTACGAGCTCGCCAACGAGGTGGTCTCTTCCGGTCGGCCGCAATTGCAGCGTTACGGCATAACCGACGACGACGCGTTCGCCGTCGGCCTGACGTGCGGCGGCATCATCGACATCTTCACCGAACCGCTGTCGCGCGACTCCTTCCCGCAGTTGGAGGCGATCGCCGAGGACATCGCGGCGCACCGGCCGACCGCGGTGGCGACCGTGATCGCCCATCCTGATCCGCATTGGATCGGGCGCCGGCTGGTGATAGGGACCGCATCGGCGGACGGGTCATTGGGATCGGCGCGCGTCGACGCCGCCGTCACCGATGACGCGCGCGGGCTGCTCGCGGCCGGGCGCACCGGCGTGCTGTCGTACGGCCCCGACGGCCAGCGCCAGGAGTCCGGCATGGAGGTGTTCGTCGCCAGCCACGCGCCGCCGCCGCGGATGCTGATCTTCGGGGCGATCGACTTCGCGGGCGCGTTGGCGCAGCAGGCCGCCATGCTCGGTTATCGGGTCACCGTGTGCGACGCCCGCCCGGTGTTCGCGACACCGGCCCGCTTCCCGGGCGCCGACGAAGTCGTGGTGATGTGGCCCGATCGCTACCTCGCCGAGCAGGCCGAGGCGGGCACGATCGATTCCCGCACCGCGATCTGCGTGCTCACCCACGACCCGAAGTTCGACGTGCCGGTGCTGCAGGTGGCGCTGCGCCTGCCGCAGGTGGGCTACATCGGCGTGATGGGATCGCGCCGCACGCACGACGACCGGCTACGGCGGCTGCGCGACGTCGGGCTGACCGACGTCGAACTGTCGCGGCTGGCCAGTCCCATCGGGCTGGATCTCGGCGCCCGCACGCCGGAGGAGACCGCGGTGTCGATCGCCGCGGAGATCATCGCCCGCAGGTGGGGCGGCGGCGGCAAGCCGCTGAGCGGCACCCGCGGCCGCATCCACCACGACGGATGAGACACCAGATATGGAAATGTCGTTCTCGAATGCGATAACGTCACTCTTTAGACGGCGAGGGGAAGGGTG
This sequence comes from Mycobacterium sp. E740, assembly GCF_001672895.1. Lineage (GTDB taxonomy): Bacteria > Actinomycetota > Actinomycetes > Mycobacteriales > Mycobacteriaceae > Mycobacterium. The sequence goes on along the minus strand of NZ_LZKP01000192.1, from coordinate 6,495 downwards.
ATCCGGTGACTTCTGCTTCAGCGGAGACTGTCGCGACCCGCTACGCGGGGACCCGCGTGCCACGCGTCGAGGACAACCGGCTGCTCACCGGTCACGGCACCTTCGTCGACGACGTGGTGCGGCCGGGAATGGTGCACGCGTGCTTAGTGCGCAGCCCGTTCGCCAGGGCGACGATCAAGGGCATCGACGCGTCGGCTGCCCTGGCCATGCCGGGCGTGCACGCCGTGTTCACCGCCGACGACCTCAACCCCGACGTCAAAGAGGCCTGGCACGCCGTCGCCGGCAAGGACGTCGCGGACACTCCGCGCCCGCCGCTGGCCGAAGGCGAGGTGAAGTTCGTCGGCGATCCGGTCGCTCTGGTGGTGGCCGACAGCCGCTACCTCGCCGAGGACGCCGCCGACGCGGTGGATGTCGACTATGAACCGCTGCCTGCGATCGCCGACTTCACGAAGGCCGTCGGGTCGCCGGTCGTGGTGCACGAGGCCTACCCCGACAACGTCGCGGGCGGGATGGGTGGCGCCCCGCCGGACGAGGAGACGTTCGCCAACGCCGCGCACACCGCGTCGGCCAACGTGTACCAGCAGATCTACGCCCCCGTGCCGATGGAGTGCCGCGGCATGGTCGTCGAGTGGACGCCGGCGACCGAAGAACTGACCATGTGGGCCTCGACGCAGACGCCTCACGAGTTGCGCGCGTTCTGTGCGCGGCTGCTCGGCATTCCGGCGCACAACGTCCGGGTCATCATGCGTGACACCGGCGGCGGCTTCGGCCAGAAGGTCGTGCCGATGCGTGAGGACATGTGCATCATGCTGGCGGCACGCAAGGTGCCTTCCGCGTTGAAGTGGATCGAGGACCGGCGCGAGAACCTGATGTCGGCCGGGCAGGCCCGCCACGTCGACGGCACCGCGCGCGCGGCGTTCGACGAGGACGGCAACATCCTCGCGGTCGACATCGACTTCGCCTACGACATCGGTGCCTATCCGACGCCGTACCCGGTGCTGACCACCGCCGCGGTCGGCATGTTCTTCCCCGGCCCGTACCGGGTGCCGAAGGCGAGCTTCAACTACAAGACGGTGTTCACCAACACGGCCGGACTGGCCGCTTACCGTGGGCCCTGGCAGTACGAAACCCTCGCGCGCGAAGTGCTTTTCGACATCGCGGCCCGCAAGATGGAGATGGACCCGGTCGAGTTGCGCCGCCGAAACATCCTGCGCGGCGACGAGATGCCCTACTTCAACCCCAACGGCATGCCGTATGACCACGTTGCGCCCGCCGACACCTTCGAGCAGGCCGTGAAGATCCTCGACCACGAGGGCTTCCGCAAGGAGCAGGCCGACGCGCTGGCCGACGGGCGTTACATCGGCCTGGGGTACTCGGCCTACATCGAACCGACCGGCGCGGCAACGGGTCACCTCGCGACCGAGGGCGCGACGATCCGCATGGAGCCGACGGGCAAGATCAACGTGTACGTCAACGGCGGCTCGACCGGCAACAGCATCGAGACCACGGTCGTGCAGTTGACCGCCGACGCCCTGGGCGCCGACATCGCAGACGTCTCGACGATCCAGGGCGACACCGCGGTAACGCCGTACGGCGCCGGTACACAGGGCAGCCGCAGCGGCCCGATGACTGCCGGCGCGGTCGCCGAGGCCGGCGCCATGCTGCGCAAGCAGCTCCTCGCGATGGCGGCGCCGCGCCTGGAGGCCGAGGAGTCAGAACTCGAGTTGGCCGACTCGCGGGTCAGGGTGCGCGAAAACCCGGGCAAAAGCGTGACTTTCGCCGATCTGGCCTACCGCGCGTACTACGAACCTGCACAGCTGCCGCCGGGCGTGGCGACCTCCTTGGAGGCAACCGCGAGGTTCATGTCACCGCCGGAGGCGATGATCCACTGGGCCAACGCCACCCACGCGTGCACCTGTGAGGTCGACATCGAGACCGGCCGCGTCACGCTGACCCGGTACATCGTCAGCGAGGACGTCGGCCCGATGATCAACCCGAACGTCGTCGAGGGCCAGATCGCCGGCGGCACCGTGCAGGGCATCGGCGGCGCGCTGCTTGAGGACATGGTCTACGACGACGACGGCAACCCGCTGTCGAGCACGTTCGTCGACTATCTTTTGCCGACGGCCACCGAGGTGCCCCCGATCGAGTACGGCCACGTCGAGATCCCCGGCCCCGGCGTCGGCGGATACAAGGGAGTCGGTGAGGGCGGTGCCATCGGCGCGACGCCGGCGGTGATCAACGCCATCAACGACGCGCTGGCACCACTCGGTGTCACGCTGACCCGTCTGCCCGCCAGTCCGGCCGCGATCGTCGAGGCGATCGAAGAGGCCAGCAACTCGCGAAAGTAAGGAAGCAGCAGTGGAACTCAACAACGAATTTCGCGTTGCGGTGCCCGCCGCCAAGACGTGGGAGGTGCTCACCGACGTCGAGCGCGTCGCGCCGTGCCTGCCAGGAGCCACCCTGCTCTCCGTCGACGGCGACGACTTCACCGGCGCGGTCAAGGTCAAGGTCGGCCCGATCACGGTGTCCTACCAGGGCAAGGCGTCGTTCCAGGAGAAGGACACCGCGGCTCAACGCGTCGTGCTCAAGGCCGAAGGCAAGGAGACGCGCGGCAACGGCAACGCCGCGGCGATCGTCACCGCGCAGCTCAAGGAAGACGGGCCCGGCGCCACTGCTGTCTACATCAACACCGACCTGACGATCTCGGGCAAGGCCGCGCAGTTCGGCCGCGGCGTGCTCGCCGACGTCGCGTCCAACCTCATCGGCCAGTTCGCGAAGTCGCTGGAGGCCAGCGTGCTCGGCGACACGGGCACTGCGGCCCCGACGACCGAAGCGGTCACCGCCGCAGCGCAGCCCGAGGCCGCTGAGTCGATCGACATGCTCAAAGTCGTTGCGCTGCCGTTGGCCAAGCGGGTCGCGCCGGTGGCGGCCGGCCTCGCCGCCGGGGTCGCCGTCGGCTTCCTGTTCGGGCGACGCCGCAAGAAGGCGCCGGCCGCCGCGCTGGCCGACGACCTGCAAGCCGCGCTGGCGCGACTGCTGTCGTCATGAAGGCCGCCCCGTTCGCCTACCACCGCCCCGAGTCGGTCAAGGAGGCGGTCGATTTGCTCGCCGAGTTCGGCGACGACGCGAAAGTCCTTGCGGGCGGCCAGAGTCTGGTGCCGATGCTCGCGATGCGGTTGACGCACTTCGAGAACCTCATCGACATCTCCCGCATCGACGAGCTGCGCAGCATCGACCTGATCGACGGCGAGGTACGCGTCGCCGCCGGGACGCCGCACGCCTTCGTCGGGCTGGATGACGAGGTCGCCGAATCGGTTCCGCTCCTGACATTGGCGACGCCGCACATCGGACACTTCCAGATCCGCAGCAGGGGAACGCTGGGCGGCGCGGTCGCGCACGCGGATCCCGCCGCGGAGTACGCGGCCGTCGCGCTGGCGCTCGACGCGCAGATCGACGTGGTGTCCTCGACGGGTTCACGCACGATCGCGGCCAAGGATTTCTTCACCGGGCTGTGGGAGACCTCGTTGCAGCCCGGCGAGCTGCTGACCGCGGTGCGCTTCCCGGTCTGGGGTGAGCGCAGCGGGTTCGGCCTCGAGGAGTTCGCGCGCCGCCACGGCGACTTCGCGATCGCCGGGGCCGCGGTGGCGGTGGAACTCGACGGCTCCGATCGGGTAACCCGTTGCGGCATAGGACTGTTGGGCTTGGGCTCGACACCGCTGCGGGGCAGCGCCGCCGAACAGGCCGTCACCGGTAGACCTGTCAGTGACATCGACGCCGAGGAAGTCGGCAGGCTGGCGCTGAGCGCGCTCGACGACATCCCGTCCGACTTGCAGGGGTCGGCCGCATACCGGGCCAAGGTGGGGGCGACGATGGTCGCGCGCGCCTGGTCGAAAGCCACCACGGAGGCCAACGATGCATGACATGCCGGTCGAGATGACGGTCAACGGACGCACATTCGCCGCCACCGTGGAACCGCGGCTCACGCTGGCGGACTTCCTGCGCGAGAAGTGCGGGCTGACCGGAACGCACCTCGGTTGCGAACACGGTGCCTGCGGTGCCTGCACGGTGCTGGTCAACGGTGACGCGGTGCGCGCGTGCTTGATGTTCGCCGTGCAAGCCGAGGGCATGGAGGTCACGACTGTCGAGGGCATCGGAGGCCCGAACGGCGAGCTGTCGCCGGTGCAGGCCGCGCTGCGCGAATGCCATGGTCTGCAGTGCGGGTTCTGCACGCCGGGCTTCGTCACCTCGATCACCGCGCTGCTGCGCGACAACCCCGAACCCACCGACGAGGAGATTCGCGAAGGGCTCTCCGGCAACTTCTGCCGGTGCACCGGTTACCAGGGAATCGTCAACGCCGTGCACCGTGCGGCCGACATGGCCTAGGCTCAACCGCCATGCGCATCGCGGTGACGGGAGGGACCGGCTACGTCGGCGCGCATTGTGTGCGCGCGCTGCTCGAAGGCGGACATCAGGTTCGGCTGCTGGTGGCGCCCGATGCAGAAGGCGCACCGGTGCTGGAGCGATTCGCAGCGCTCGGCGATATCGAGACGCTGGCCGGAGACATCCGGGCCGCCGAGACGATCGACGAGCTGCTCGACGGTTGCGATGCGGTGCTGCACGCCGCGGGCGTGGTGGGCACCGACAAGCGACGCACCGAACTCATGTGGGAGATCAACGCCCACGCCACCGAGGCGGTACTGACCCGCGCGACCGCGGCGGGCCTCGATCCGGTCGTGTCGGTCAGCAGCTACAGCGCGCTGTTCCCGCCGCCGAACGGTGTCATCGGCCCCGACACGCCCACCGCGCCGGGACGAAGCCCGTACGCGCGGACGAAGGCCTATGCGGACCATGTGGCGCGTCGGCTGCAGGCGCAGGGCGCGCCCGTCGTCGTCACCTATCCGTCGAGCGTGGTCGGTCCGGCCTTCCACACCGCACCCGGTGTGACGGAACGCGGCTGGGCGCCGCTGGTGCGCTCGGGCGTCGCGCCGCGACTGCGCGGCGGGATGCAGATGATCGACGTCCGCGATGTCGCCGACGTGCACACCGCTCTGATGAAACCCGGGCTCGGTCCACGCCGCTACGTGTGCGGCGGCGAGCTGATCGCATTCGACGACATGATCACGGCCCTGGAGCGCGGTACCAACCGGCGTTTCAGGCGAATCCCGTTGAGCCCGGGCTTGTTTCGGCTCATGAGTCGGGCCGGTGAGGCGTTGGGCACGGTCGTCGACCTCGGCGACGGCCTGACCTACGAGGCGGCGCTGCTGCTCACCGCGGCGACGCCGACCGACGACTCGGCCACGATCGAGGATCTCGGCGTGACGTGGCGTTCCCCGGTGGACGCGATCATCGCGTCATTTCAACAGCAGGAGTCGCTGCAGTAACGGCGGGTGGCTAGCGGTCCGGCTCGGTGCGCGGGCCGAAACCTTCCGGCGACTCACCCGCGGTGGCGTGCCTGCCGATGTGGGACTCGGCGCGCATCCGGTCCACCATGTGCGGGTAGTGCAGCTCGAAAGCCGGCCGCTCCGAACGGATCCGGGGCAGCTCGGTGAAGTTGTGCCGCGGCGGCGGGCACGACGTCGCCCACTCCAGCGAGTTGCCGTAACCCCACGGATCGTCGACGGTCACCGGCTCGCCGTACCGCCAGCTCTTGAACACGTTCCACGTGAACGGCAGCACCGACAGGCCGAGGACGAACGCGCCGATGGTCGAGACGACATTGAGCGTGGTGAACCCGTCCGACGGCAGATAGTCCGCATACCGGCGCGGCATACCCTCGTCACCGAGCCAGTGCTGCACCAGGAACGTGGTGTGAAAACCGATGAACGTCAACCAGAAATGCAGCTTGCCCAACCGCTCGTCGAGCAACCGGCCCGTCATCTTCGGGAACCAGAAGTAGATCCCCGCATACGTGGCGAACACGATCGTGCCGAACAACACGTAGTGGAAGTGCGCCACCACGAAATAGCTGTCGGTGACGTGGAAGTCCAGCGGCGGGCTGGCCAGCAACACACCGGTGAGCCCGCCCGCCAGGAACGTGACCGCGAACCCGACGGAGAACAGCATCGGTGTCTCGAAGGTCAACTGCCCCTTCCACATCGTGCCTATCCAGTTGAAGAACTTGATGCCCGTCGGCACCGCGATCAGATAGGTCATGAAGGAGAAGAAGGGCAACAGCACCGCGCCAGTCGCGAACATGTGGTGCGCCCAGACGACCACCGACAGCGCCGCGATGCCCAGCGTCGCGTACACCAGCGTGGTGTAGCCGAAGATCGGCTTACGGCTGAAGACGGGGAAGACCTCCGTGACGATGCCGAAGAACGGCAACGCGATGATGTAGACCTCAGGGTGCCCGAAGAACCAGAACAGGTGCTGATACAAGATCGGACCGCCGTTGGCCGGGTCGTAGATGTGCGCACCCAGATGGCGGTCGGCGGCCAGACCGAACAGCGCGGCGGTCAGGATCGGGAAGACCATTAGCACCAGAATCGAGGT
>NZ_LZKP01000191.1 GCF_001672895.1 Mycobacterium sp. E740 | reverse complement strand
CGTGCCAGGTTCGCGGCAGGGGCGTACTCGCCGCCGCCGTGGCCGCTCCAGGTGCTCGGCGAGAACTGCAGCCCGCCGCCAACTGGGATGCCGCTTCGAACGCGCCGGCTCCGGCAGATCAGCCGCAGAACTGGGCCGCGCCCGTCGAGAACGGGCACGTCCCGCAGCACCGCCCCGGCGGCGACTACCTGCAGGAGGTTTGGCAGGCGCTGCAGAACCACGAGATCACCGGCATGGATGCGCTGCGGGCGCTGACCCAGCCGCCGCCGCCACCCACCCCGGCTGCCTGATCTCGAGCGCTCAGGCGGAGTTCACCCACTCGTCGGAGCCGTCGGCGAAGAACTGGTGTTTCCACACGGGAAGACGCTCCTTGACGACGTCGACCAGCCGGGCGCACGTCTGGAAGGCCGCCGCCCGGTGGTCGGCCGCCACCGCGGCCACCAGCGCGGCGTCGCCGATCTCGAGCGTCCCGATCCGGTGACTGACGGCGATGGCACGCACGCCCGTCGCATCGGCGGCGACTTCGGCGGCCACGTCGGCCAGCGTCTGCTCGGCCGAGGGATGCGCCGAATACTCCAGCCGGACCACTGAGCGGCCGCCGTCGTGGTCGCGCACCACCCCGGCGAAGCTGACCACTGCGCCCGCGGACGCATCGGCGACCAACGCCTCGTGCGCGGCCACCTCGATCCGTTGCCCGGTCAGCTCAGCGCGCAGCACGACGGCCGTCATCGCGAATGGTCCTTTCCGCCAAGCTGATCCAGCGCATGCTCGAGAACGGCGTCCAGCACGGCCAAGCCGTCCTTGACCCCGCCGGGCGAGCCGGGCAGGTTCACGATCAGCGTGTTGCCCTTGACGCCGCACACCCCCCGCGACAGCACCGACGTCGGCACCTTGTCCTCGCCGGCGCGGCGGATCGCGTCGGCCAGCCCGGGAATCTGGTAGTCCACGATCTCCGCGGTGGCCTCGGCGGTGCGGTCGGTCGGCGAGATCCCCGTGCCGCCCGAGGTGATCACCACGTCGACGCGCTCAGCGACCGCAGCCGAGATCGCGTCGACGACCGCGCCGCCGTCCGGTACGACGACGGGCGCTCCAGTGGCGATGCCGCGGGCACTGAGCCAGTCGACGACGATGGGTCCACAGCGGTCCTCGTAAACCCCGGCAGCGGCGCGGGTGGAGGCGATCACGACGCGACCCGACCTCATCTGGTCCAGGTTCCGGTCTTGCCGCCTTCTTTGCGCAGCACCCGGATGTCGTCGATGCGGGCGGCAGGGTCGACGGCCTTGATCATGTCGTAGACGGTCAACGCAGCCACGCTGACCGCGGTCAGTGCCTCCATCTCGACACCGGTGCGGTCGGTGGTGCGCACGGTCGCGGTCACGTCCACGGCGGCGTCGCCGATCTCGAAGTCCACATCGACACCGGTCAGCGCGAGCTGATGGCACAGCGGGATCAGGTCACTGGTGCGCTTGGCGGCGAGGATGCCCGCGACGCGGGCGGTGGCCAGCGCGTCACCCTTGGGCAGCCCGCCCGAGGCGATCATCGCGACGACGTCGGGGGTGGTGTGCAGGGTGCCCGCCGCCACGGCGGTGCGCTTGGTGGCGTCCTTGGCGCTGACGTCGACCATGTGCGCCGCGCCGGACTCGTCGACGTGCGAGAGGCGGGGCCGCTCGGACACCTACTTGTTGACGACCGTCACCGGGTGCACGTACGGGAGGTCGTCGGCGGGCAGCGGGAAGGTCAGCTCACCGAAGGGCGACAGCGCGCCGGTACGGTCGGCAGCCAGCTCGCTGACGGCATGATCGTCCTCACCGTCGACCGCCGGCCAGCCCGGATCGACGTAACGCTTCTTCCCTTTGTTGTCTGCCACGCCCACATTGTGGCAAATGCGTCGGCCGGTGGCGAACTGCCGGGCTGCTTTACGCTGGTCAGCAATGACCGAGAACGCTGGGGGCCTGCCTCTGGGCGCCTGGTTGGCCGATCTCCCCGACGAGCGGCTCATCCGCCTGCTCGAGTTGCGGCCCGACCTGACCAACCCGCCGCCCGGTTCGATCGCGGCGCTGGCGGCGCGCGCACAGAGCCGTCAGTCGGTCAAGGCCGCCACCGATGACCTCGACTTCCTGCACCTGGCGGTGCTCGACGCGCTGCTCGTGCTGCGCGCCGATACCAGCGCCGTACCGCTGACCAAACTCGTGGAGCTGATCGGCGAGCGGGCGCCCGAGGCGGCAGTCGCCGCCGCCGTCGACGATCTGCGTGAGCGGGCGCTGGTGTGGGGCGACGCGGCGGTGCGGGCGGCAACCGAAGTCGCCGGCGGGCTGCCGTGGCAGCCCGGACAGGTGACGGTCGAGGATGTGACGCAAGCGCCGCACGAGATCGCGGCGCGGCTCGAGGCGCTCGACGAGGCGCAGTCCGATCTCCTGCACAAACTGCTGGACGGCTCACCGGTCGGCCGCACCCGCGACGCCGCGCCCGGTACCCCGCCGGACCGTCCGGTGCAGCGCCTGTTGGCGGCCGGTCTGCTGCGACAACTGGATGCCGAGACCGTGATCATGCCGCGACTGGTCGGTCAGGTGCTTCGAGGCGAACTGCCCGGTCCGGTGCAGCTGACCGAACCTGATCCCGTCGTGTCGACCACCACGGCGGCCGACGCCGACGCGGTGGCCGCGGGTGCTGCGCTCGACCTGCTGCGGGAAGTCGAGATGGTGCTCGAAACACTGGGCGCCACACCGGTTCCCGACCTTCGCAGTGGTGGGCTCGGGGTGCGCGACCTCAAGCGGCTGGCGAAAGTCACCGGCATCGACGAACGCAGGCTGGGGCTGATTCTCGAGATCACTGCGGCGGCGGGGCTGATCTCGGTGGGCATGCCGGACCCGGAACCAGAAGCCGGCGACGGCCCCTTCTGGGCGCCGACGGTGGCGGCGGACCGGTTCGTCGAATCGCCGACTGCGGCCAAATGGCACCTGCTCGCCGTCGCATGGCTCGACCTGCACGGTCGGCCGAGCCTCATCGGCAGCCGCAGCTCCGACAACAAACCCTATGCGGCGCTGTCGGATTCGTTGTTCTCCACCGCAGCACCGCTGGACCGCAGACTGCTCCTCGCCGTGCTGGCGAGCCTGCCTGCAGGGGCGGGGGTGGATCCGACCGAGGCGTCGCGCGCGCTGATCTGGCGCAGGCCGCGGTGGGCAGTCCGCCTGCAACCCGGACCGGTCGGCGACCTGTTGACCGAGGCGCACGCGCTGGGACTGGTGGGCCGCGGCGCGCTGGCCACGCCCGCGCGAGCGCTGCTGGCCGGTGACAGCACCGACGATGTCGTCAAGGCGATGGAGAAGGTGCTGCCCACGCCGATCGACCATTTCCTGCTGCAGGCCGACCTGACCGTGATCGTGCCGGGCCCGCTGCAGCGCGACCTCGCCGAACAGCTGGCCGCGGTGGCTGCCGTGGAGTCCGCGGGCGCGGCGATGGTGTACCGCATCAGCGAGGCGTCGATCCGGCGGGCGCTCGACACGGGCCGTACCGCGGGCGAGTTGCACGCGCTGTTCGATCGTCATTCCAAAACCCCTGTCCCGCAAGGGTTGACGTATCTCATCGACGACGTGGCCCGTCGCCACGGGCAGCTTCGCGTGGGGATGGCCGCGTCCTTCGTGCGGTGCGAGGACGCGGCGTTGCTCGCGCAGGCGGTGACCGCGCCGGCGGCCGAGGCACTCGAGATGCGGCTGCTCGCGCCGACGGTCGCGGTGTCCCAAGCGCCGATATCGGAGGTGCTCGCCGCGCTGCGCCAGGCCGGCTTCGCCCCCGCGGCCGAGGACTCGACGGGCACCATCGTCGACATCCGCGCACGCGGGGCGCGCGTGTCGGCGCCGCCCGGCCGCCGGCGCGTCTACCGCTACGCTCCCACGCCCAGCAGCCAGACGCTGGCCGCGATCGTCGCGGTGCTGCGCAGGGCTTCGGCCGCTCCTGGCGGCGGTGTGCGGTTGGACCCGACGGTGGCGATCACCCAGCTGCAGGAGGCCGCGCACATGCAGGACTCGGTGCTGATCGGCTACGTCGATCCCGCGGGGGTGGCGACGCAACGGGTCGTCGCGCCGATCAACGTGCGCGGCGGGCAGTTGACCGCGTACGACCCCGCATCGGGCCGGGTCCGCGACTTCGCGGTACACAGGATCACGTCGGTCGTCGCCGCCGACGAACAGTAACCCTGCGCCTACCTGACCTCCCCCTTTTCGGCCGAGCGTGTGTGTCGGCACACGACACGCCGCGGAAAAACAGCACTGTGCGCACGCTCGCGCAGCGGTGGCCGTCCGGCGGTGCTGGATAATGGACAAAATGACCGACGGCCCCCTCATCGTGCAGTCCGACAAGACGGTGCTGCTCGAGGTCGACCATGAGCAGGCGGGCGCCGCGCGCGCCGCGATCGCCCCGTTCGCCGAACTCGAGCGTGCCCCCGAGCACGTGCACACCTACCGCATCACGCCCCTTGCGCTGTGGAACGCCCGCGCCGCCGGCCACGACGCGGAACAGGTCGTCGACGCGCTCGTGTCGTTCTCCCGCTACGCGGTGCCCCAGCCGTTGCTGGTCGACATCGTCGACACGATGGCCCGCTACGGACGCCTGCAGTTGGTCAAGAGTCCGGTGCACGGCCTGACGCTGGTGAGCTTGGACCGCGCGGTGCTCGAAGAGGTGCTGCGCAACAAGAAGATCGCACCGATGCTGGGCGCGCGCATCGACGACGACACGGTGATCGTGCACAACAGCGAGCGCGGCCGCGTCAAGCAGATGCTGCTCAAGATCGGTTGGCCCGCAGAGGATCTGGCGGGCTACGTCGACGGCGAGAAGCACCCGATCAGCCTCGCGCAGAACGGCTGGCACCTGCGCGACTACCAGGAGATGGCCACCGAGTCGTTCTGGGAGGGCGGCTCTGGTGTCGTGGTGTTGCCGTGCGGTGCCGGCAAGACGCTCGTCGGCGCGGCCGCGATGGCCAAGGCGTCGGCCACCACGCTGATCCTGGTGACCAACACCGTCGCGGGCAGGCAGTGGAAGCGCGAGCTGATGAACCGAACCTCGTTGACGGAGAACGAGATCGGTGAGTACTCCGGCGAACGGAAGGAGATCCGCCCGGTCACCATCGCCACCTATCAGGTGATCACCCGCCGCACCAAGGGCGAGTACCGGCACCTGGAGTTGTTCGACAGCCGCGACTGGGGCCTCATCATCTACGACGAGGTGCACCTCCTGCCGGCGCCGGTGTTCCGGATGACCGCCGACCTGCAATCGCGCCGCCGACTTGGCTTGACCGCCACGCTGATTCGTGAGGACGGCCGTGAGGGCGACGTGTTCAGCCTGATCGGGCCCAAGCGCTATGACGCGCCCTGGAAGGACATCGAGGCGCAAGGCTGGATAGCGCCCGCCGAGTGCGTCGAGGTCCGGGTCACGATGACGGACAACGAGCGGATGCTGTATGCCACTGCCGAGCCCGACGAGCGCTACAAGCTGTGCTCGACGGTGCACACCAAGATCGCTGTGGTGAAGGCGATCCTGGACAAGCACCGGGGCGAGCAGACGCTGGTGATCGGCGCCTACCTCGACCAGTTGGAGGAGCTGGGCCACGAACTCGACGCGCCGGTGATCCAGGGCTCGACGAAGACGGCTGAGCGCGAGGCGCTGTTCGACCAGTTCCGTCGTGGGGAGATCTCGACGCTGGTCGTCTCGAAGGTCGCGAACTTCTCCATCGACCTACCGGAAGCAATTGTGGCAGTTCAGGTTTCGGGCACCTTCGGATCGCGCCAAGAGGAGGCTCAACGGTTGGGCCGCCTGCTGCGCCCCAAGGCCGACGGCGGCGGTGCGATCTTCTACTCGGTGGTCTCCCGCGACAGTCTCGACGCCGAGTACGCCGCGCACCGGCAGCGCTTCCTGGCCGAGCAGGGCTACGGCTACGTCATCAAGGACGCCGACGACCTGCTCGGCCCGACCGTGTAGGGCGTTCAGACGTGCGGGCCAACGGGATTCGACACGGTCAGTAGTACCGCGGAATCCTCGATCGCCTGCAGTCCATGCCGCGACTTCGGCACCACGATGTGGTCACCCGCGGAGCCCTCCCAGTTGGCCGTCTGCTGGGTCAGCCGCACCCGGCCGTGCAGCACCTGCAGCGTAGCCTCGCCGTTCGTCTCGTGGTCGTCGAGCTGCGAGCCGGCCGTCAGGGCGATCAGCGTCTGACGCAGCGAATGCTCATGGCCGCCGTAGACGGTGTGCGCGCTGCGACCGCTGCGTGCGGCGCGGGCGGTTTCGAGCTGCTCGCGCGCGAGCGCGGTTAGTGACGTCTTGTTCATCAGGCTTCCTTCCGAGACGGCGCGAGCTCGTCTCAATCGAGGGCTGGTCGATCGCGGTACGCCGGAAACCTCGATCCTAGTGCCGCGGGTCCACCCCCGGACGCTCGCACCGTCCCCGGGCGCACACCGTCGACAGGCGCTAGCCTCAATACCCATGACCGGACGCCGACGCCCACGCGCCACCACATCGGCCAAGGTCGTGCTGGCTTGCGTCACGCTCGGGCTGGGCGCGCTCACAGGTGCCGGGTTCGCCGGCGCGCAACCCGACGCCCCACCGCCGCCGGTGCCCCCGGTCCCTGGCACGCCGCCTGCGCCGGGGCAGCCCTACGCGGCGCCGGTGGATTCGGCCGCACCCCCGCCCGCCCCACCGCCCACCGGAGCTCCGCCTGTGCCGGAGATCCCGAACGCCCAGTACGGGCAGGGTTCGCGCCCAGGGCCGCTCGGCTTCCTGCGGGACGCCTGGCATCAGGCCCAGGACCCATTCGGGTTCACCGGAATGCCACCCGGTCAGATGCCGGTCGGGGCTCCCCCGCCGCCCGGGGCCGGGCCGGCTCCGCAGCTGCCGCCTGGGTACGTCTCGTTGACCGCGCCCGAGTCCAACGGACCGCCGGTGGCCGCACCCGCAGCGGGCGGTCCGCCGCTGCCACCGGGGTATCACTCCCTGAACGGCCCGCCGCCGCCCGGTTATTACGACGCCCCGGCGCCCGGCCCGACTCCCCCGACGCCTTAACTCAACGCGGGAATCACCTGCCGTTCGAAGAGTTCGATACCGGACCGGTCATACGCGGCCTCGGGGAAATAGAGGATCGCGTACTCGCAGCCGAGGTCTCGCATGCGCTGCAGCTTCTCGACGACCTGTTCCGGTGTGCCGCTTGCCGATTCGGGGGCCGATACTGTGCTCAGCATTGCGTCGACCGCTCTTTCGTCGGCCTTGGCCACCTGCCGGGCGCGCAGCCTCGCCACCCGGTCGGAGACCTCGCGCTCCGACTCGCCGATCACCGCGTTGAAGTTGGCCGAGCGCACGATCGCGGAGTAGTCCGAGCCGACGTCGCGGCAATGTTCGGCCAGCACCTGCGACTTGTGCGCGAAGCCTCCCGGCTCCGAGGTGAAGTTGGTGTACTGCGCATACGTCGCCGCGATACGCAGTGTCACCTTCTCTCCACCGCCCGCGATCCACAGCGGAATCCCGCCCTCCTGCAACGGTTTCGGCTCGACTATCGCACCGGCGACCTGGTAGTGCCTGCCGTCGAACGTGACCTTGCCGTCGCGCCAGGCGTCGCGCATGATCTGCACGCCCTCGTCGAGGCGGCCCAGCCGTACCCCGGCGGACGGGAATCCGTATCCGTAGGCGCGCCATTCGTGCTCGTACCAACCGCCACCGATGCCCATCTGGACCCGGCCGCCGGAGATGATGTCGGTGGTGGCGGCGACCTTCGCCAGATAGACCGGGTTGCGGTAGCTCATCGCGGTGCACATCTGCCCGAGCTTGATCCGGGACGTCGTCGCCGCGTACGCGGCCATCAATGTCCACGCCTCGTGCGTGGCCTCGGCCGTGGGCACGGGGACCGTGTGGAAGTGGTCGTACACCCACAGCGAGTCCCAGCCTTCGCTGCCGTCGGCGTAGGCGGCCAGGCCGCGCATCACGTCCCACTGGTCTTCGGAGGAGATGTCCACCAGATCGAGTCGCCAACCCTGCGGGATGAACAATCCGAAGCGCATGGCTCCCGACTTTAGGTCACCACAGGCCCGGCGCCGTCGATTCGCCACATCTGCGCCCCACCGGACGCGCAAATCACTTAGCTGCGCTCATCATGATCACCAAGCAGCACGGAGCCGTCGAGACCTCCGCCTCCAGCGCCGGTCGAGCGGCGCAGCAGCGGCCTGAACCGGAGCCGAGCAGGCGAAACAGGTGCCAAGCGGTTCGCTGACCGGCACTTTCTGTTGTATGGTGTGGCTCACACGTCAATCTGGATGTGAGCTGAGCCACACAAAGGAGGCGGCCGTGGCCCGAGATCCGATCATCAGGATGGAACACCATCCGGTGCGTCCCGGGGGTGCGATCGGCGTTCGCTGGTTCCACGCCCTTTTGCTGGCGCTCATCGCGATCGCCGCCGTGGCGGGCATCGTCAGCACCGCGGCGGCCGGCCAGACCCCGATCGCGATCGCGATCGGAATCGTCTCACTCGCGTTCTTCTCCCGGGTCGGCTGCTGACCGTCGGGCACTGTCGGCCGCCGGGGTTAGCCTGGCGCCATGGCACTGTCCAAAGACGAACGCGAACAATTCCTCGCTGAACCACACATCGCGGCGCTGTCGGTGAGCGCAGGTGACAAACGCGGTCCCCTGACGGTCCCGGTCTGGTACCAGTACAGTCCTGGCGGTGAGCCGTGGGTGCTCACCGGTGACGGGTCACGCAAGCACCGGCTCATCGAGGCACAAGGCGAATTCACGCTCATGGTGGAGCGCGCCGAACCGACGGTGCGCTATGTGGCGGTCGACGGCCCCGTCAGCCGGATCGAACCCGGCACCGACAAATACCTCGTGGAGGTCACCAAACGCTATCTGCCGCCCGACAAGGTCGACGACTATCTCGAGTACGCGCGCCGCGAGCACGGCGACAGCGTGGTGATCTTCATGAGGCCGCAGCACTGGCTGTCGGCCGACCTCGGTTCCCTCTGACTTCAGCGCGGTTCGTAGAGCGCGGCGACGGCGGGCAGGCTCACCTTGAGCGCGGGGTTGCGCGGAAGCTGGTCGACGACGGCGAACGCCACCGGCACGTTGTACACCGGCAGTGACCGCCGAACCAGGTCGGCGAGCTCAGCCTCAGTGGGCACCGATAGGCCCGGCAGCAGTTCGACGGCGGCGAACGGCACCTCGCCCAAGCGGGCGTCAGGCACTCCGACGACGCAGGCGTCGCGCACCGCGGGGTGCGAAATCAGAACGCGCCGAACGGTTTCCGGCAGGATCTTGAACCCGCCGCGGTTGATGGCGCCGTCGGCCCTGCCGTGCAGCGTGACGAACCCGTCGGCGTCGATCGAGGCGATATCGGTGGTCCGGATCCACTCCGGACCGATCGGCCCCACCTTGGCCTCCAGCAAGCCCTGCTCCCCGATAGCCAACTCGGCTCCGGTGTCGGGGTCGACGACCCGCAACGAGACGTCAGGCAGTGCTCTGCCGACACTGTTGCGTTTGGTCGAGCCGAACTCGCGTTGCAGGTCCGGAGTCCACGCGCACAGCGATCCGGCGAATTCCGTTGCGCCGTAAGCCAGGACGATCGGGATGCCGTACCTGGCCTCGAACTCGTCGCGCGTTTCGGGGTCCAGCGGACCCGACGCGCTGATGAGAAAATCCAGCGACGCGAGGTCCTCCTTGGCGACGTCGGCGTCGAGCAGCATCCGGATGACGGCGGGCTGGACGCCCGAGCGCGTGATGCGGTGGCGCTTCACCGCGCTCACGAAATCCTCGACGCTGAAACGCTCGAGCATCGCGATGCGCCTGCCGTTGTAGACGCCGGCGACCAGTTGGCAGACGCCGATGCCGCCGAACTGCCAGTACGCCAGCTCGGGCGGCGCGTCGGCGGTTGCGGCCTCTCCGCTGGTGACGCTGAAGACCGTGCGCTCGAGCACCGGCGTCTTGATCGATTGGCGTTTCGGCGGTCCGGTCGTCCCACTGGTCAGAATCTGAAGCGCCACTTCGGGTTCCGCGTGCGCGTGTGCACGGTTCGGGTCACGACGTTGCAGCCCGGGCACCGCCGCCACAGCCGGCGACCGCGTCGAGATCGCCACCCCCGCGCAGCCGGTTCGCGTAGCCGCGTCGATGACGGGCGCGGTCCAGTCCTCGACGTCGGCGACGACGGCCGGCAGCCGCAGCGTTTCGATGTCGCGGCCGATCGACTCCGGCGATTGGAACGAGTAGATCATCGAGACCGTGCGCCCGGCGGCCAGGAAGCCGATGATCGCCGCCGCATGCGGCAGCCGGTTGCGCACCACGAGACCGACAGGGGCGTCGTCGTCGACACCCGCCTCACGAAGCACCCTAGCGATCGCGCTGCCGTACGCCGCCACCTCGTCGCCGGTGTACCACCGCCCGTCGAACTCGATGCAGGGTTTGCCGCCGTAGCTCGCCAACCCCGACGCGAACCGTTCGGTGAACGTCTCGGGCACGGCCACAACTTATCGTGAGCCGGGCCCGGCTCGGCGAAGAAGCTACGTCAGCGACGCCGGCGGGTTGAACCGCTCGCCGTACTTGGCGGCCAGTTCCTTGGCCCGCGCCACGAAGGCCTCTTTACCGACGCCGCCGGCACCCTGGTAGCCGACGATGAACTGCGCGCTGCCACCGGTGTACGGCGGGAAGCCGATACCCATGATCGAGCCGATGTTCGCATCGGCGGTCGACGTGAGCACACCTTCGTCCAGGCACTTCTGGGTCTCCAGCGCCTCGGCGAACAGCATCCGATCGATCATGTCCTGCAACGGGATGTCAGCGCTGCCCGAGTTGAACGTCTCCCGCAGCCCCGGCCACAACCCGGTGCGCTTACCGTCGACGTACTCGTAGAAGCCGGCGCCCTTCAACCGCGACGGCCGCCCGATCTCGATCATCTTCTCGACGACCACCTCGGCCGGATGCGGCTCGTAGGTACCGCCCGCGGACTCGACTCCCTTGCGGGTGGCGAGGGCGATCTTGTGCATCAGCTCGAGGTTGAGCTCGTCGGACAGCTGCAGCGGCGCCGCCGGGTAACCGGCCTGCGCGCCGGCCGCCTCGATCGACGCGGGCTCGACACCCTCGCCGAGCATGGCCAGCGCCTCGTTGACGAACGTGCCGATCACGCGGCTGGTGAAGAAGCCGCGGCTGTCGTTGACGACGATCGGGGTCTTGCCGATGGCCAGCGTGTAGTCGAACACCCTGGCCAGCGCTTCGTCAGAGGTCTTCTCGCCCTTGATGATCTCCACCAGCGGCATCTTGTCGACAGGTGAGAAGAAGTGGATGCCGATGAAGTCCTCCTGGCGCTTCACACCGGTCGCCAGACCGGTGATCGGCAGCGTGGAGGTGTTCGACCCGAGCAGTGCGTTGGGCTCGACGACGTCCTCGATCTCCTGGAACACCTTGTGCTTGAGGTCCTGGTCCTCGAACACCGCCTCGATGACGAAGTCGACACCCTTGAGGTCGGCCGGGTCGCCCGTCGGCGTGATGCGCGCCAGCAGCGCGTCGCTCTTCTCCTGCGTGGTGCGGCCCCGCTCCAGCGCCTTGGCCTCCAGCTTCTCGGAGTAGCCCTTGCCCTTCTGCGCCGCCTCCAGGCTGACGTCCTTGAGCACGACGTCGTAGCCGGCCTTGGCCGACACGTACGCGATGCCCGCGCCCATCATGCCCGCGCCGAGCACACCGATCTTGTTGATCTTGACGGGCTCGATGCCGTCGGGGCGGCTGCCGCCACCGTTGATGTACTGCAGGTCGAGGAAGAACGCCTGGATCATGTTCTTGGCGGTCTGCCCAGTGACCAACTGGGTGAAGTAGCGGCTCTCGATGCGCGACGCGGTGTCGAAGTCGACCTGCGCGCCCTCCACGGCCGCGTCGAGGATCGCGCGCGGCGCCGGCATCGGCGCGCCCTTGAGTTGCTTCTTCAGAAGTGCCGGGAACGACGGCAGGATGCTCGCCAGGCCCGGCGAGGCGGGGGTGCCGCCAGGCATCTTGTAGCCCTTGGCATCCCACGGCTGCGTGTGGCTGTCGGGGTTGGCCTTGATCCACGCCTTGGCGGCGGGCACCAATTCCTCGACGCTGCCGACCAATTCGTCGACCAGACCGGTGTCCTTGGCCTTCGCGGGCTTGAACCGCGTGCCCTGCGAGAGCACCTCCATGAACGCCTTCTGGATGCCGAACATCCGCACGGTGCGGGTCACGCCGCCGCCACCCGGCAGCAGGCCCAGCGTGACCTCGGGCAGGCCGATGACCGAACCCTTGACGTCTGCGGCAATGCGGTGATGACACGCCAGCGCGATCTCCAGACCGCCGCCCAGCGCGGCGCCGTTGATCGCGGCGACGACCGGCTTGCCCAGCGTCTCGAGCTTGCGCAGGTCGGCCTTGATCGTCTCGACCTCTTCGAAGGCCTCCGCGGCGTTGTCGGGCCCGACGTTCATCATGCCCTTGAGGTCACCGCCGGCGAAGAAGGTCTTCTTCGCGCTGGTGATGACGACGCCGGTGATCGAATCCTTCTCGGAGACAAGACGATCGACGGCCTTGTGCATGGACTCCTTGTAGTGCTCGTTCATCACGTTGGCCGAGCCCGTCGGGTCGTCCAGCGTCAGCGTGACGATGCCGTCGTCGTCCTTGTCCCACTGAATCGTGTTCTCCGCCATAGCCTTAAACCCTTTCGATGATGGTGGCCACGCCCATGCCGCCGCCCACGCACAGCGTGACCAGCGCACGCCGGGCACCGCGGCGCTCGAGCTCGTCGGCCATGGTTCCGGTGATCATGGCGCCGGTGGCGCCCAGCGGGTGGCCCATCGCGATGGCGCCACCGTTGACGTTGAGCTTCTCGTCGGGGATGTTCAGGTCCTTCTGGAATTTGAGCACCACCGAGGCGAAGGCCTCGTTTAGCTCGAACAGGTCGATGTCGTCGACGGTCAGGCCGGCGCGGTCGAGCACCTTTTGCGTGGCCGGCGTCGGGCCGGTCAGCATGATGACCGGATCGCTGCCGCTGGTCGCGGTCGCCACGATGCGGGCCCGCGGCGTCAAACCCTGTGACGCGCCTGCTTTCTCGGACCCGACGAGCACCAGCGCGGCGCCGTCGACGATGCCGGAGCTGTTGCCGCCGGTGTGCACGTGGTTGATCTTCTCGACCCAGTGGTACTTCTGCAGCGCCACGTCGTCGAAGCCGCCCATCGAACCGATGCCGTCGAAGGCGGTCTTGAGCTGGCCCAGCCCCTCGAGTGTGGTGTCGGGGCGCATGTGCTCGTCGTGGTCGAGAACCACCAGGCCGTTCTGGTCGCGCACCGGCACGACAGACTTGGCGAAGTAACCGCCCGACCACGCCGCGGCAGCCTTCTCCTGCGAGCGCAGCGCATAGCGGTCCACGTCCTCACGCGAGAAGCCCTCGATCGTCGCGATCAGGTCGGCGCCGATGCCCTGCGGGACGAAGCCGATGACGTAGTTGGTCTCCGGATCGGTCGCCCACGCGCCGCCGTCGGAACCCATGGGCACGCGGCTCATCGACTCGACGCCGCCGGCGAGCACCAGGTCGTCCCAGCCCGAGCGCACCTTCTGCGCGGCGGTGTTCACCGCTTCCAGGCCCGACGCGCAGAACCGGTTGAGCTGCACGCCGCCGGTGGTGTCGGGCAGGCCCGCGGCCAGCACCGCGGTGCGGGCGATGTCGCCGCCCTGGTCGCCGACCGGCGAGACGACGCCAAGGATGACGTCGCTGATCAGCGTCTCGTCGAGGTCGGGGTGGCGGCGACGCAACTCGTCGACCAGGCCGGTGACCAGGTTGACGGGCTTGATCTCGTTGAGCGCGCCGTTCTTGTTCTTGCCGCGAGGCGTGCGGATCGCCTCGTAGATGAAGGCTTCTTCAGACATGCGGGTGAGCCTAACAGCCTCGGCCAACCTGTTGGTTGGGGCGGCCACGTCCTCGCGCGAACACGGCTACCGTGACGCCGTGGACGTCCTTCTCGGCATCGACATCGGCACCGGAAGCACGAAAGGCGTGCTCACCGACGCCTCCGGCACCGTGCTGGCGACCGAGACGCGGACGCACTCGATGGACCTGCCGCGGCCCGGCTGGGCGGAGTTCGACGCGGAGGCGGTGTGGTGGCGCGAAGTCTGTGACATCAGCCGCGCGCTGCTGGCCCGCATGCCCGCCCACGGTTCACCGGCGGGCGTCTGCATCAGTGGGCTCGGCCCCTGTCTGCTGCTGTGCGACGACGACCTGCGACCGCTGCGACCGGCGATCCTCTACGGCATCGACACCCGCGCCGTCGCCGAGATCGACTCGCTCACCGCCGAGTTCGGCGAACAGAACATCCTCGACCGGGGCGGCAGCCTGTTGACCAGCCAGGCCGTCGGCCCGAAGCTGCAATGGATCCGGAACCACGAACCCGAGGTATTCGCCGACGCGAGAACATGGTTCAGCTCCAACTCCTATGTCGTCGCCAAACTCACCGGCGAGTACGTCATCGACCACCACACTGCCAGCCAGTGCGATCCGATGTACGCGACTCCGACATTCGAGTGGAACCTCGAATGGGCGGAACGGATTTGCGGACACCTCCCGTTGCCCCGGCTCTTCTGGCCCGACGAGGTGGTCGGCTCGGTCACTGCGGAAGCGGCCGACGTGTCCGGCATTCCGGCGGGGACGCCTGTCGTGGCGGGGACGGTCGACGCCTACGCCGAGGCTTTCTCAGTGGGCGTACGCCGGCCCGGCGACCTGATGCTGATGTACGGGTCGACCATGTTCATGGTTCAGATCCTCGCGGAATACCACCGCGACCCGGCACTGTGGGCGACCGCCGCGGTGGAACGCAACAGCTATGCGCTGGCGGCGGGCACCGCCACCGCGGGCAGCCTGATCACTTGGCTGCAGTCCACGACGGGCAACGCGTCGTTCGACGAACTGACCGCGGAAGCCCTGGCAGTACCGCCCGGCAGCGAAGGCCTGTTGATGCTGCCGTACTTCAGCGGCGAGCGGACCCCGATATTCGATCCGCAGGCGCGCGGCGTGCTGGCCGGACTGACCCTGCGACACGGGCGCGGTCACCTGCTGCGGGCTGCGTACGAGGGCATCGCCTTCGGTGTGCGCGACGTGCTCACACGCTTCGACGACGCCTCGCCGAGCGCACGGCTCGTCGCTGTCGGCGGCGGACTGGACAGCCCGGTATGGCCGCAGACCGTCAGCGACATCACCGGCCGCACCCAGTTGATACCCGAACAGACCGTCGGCGCCAGTTTCGGCGACGCCCTGCTGGCGGCGATAGGTGTGGGGCTCGTGCCGCCGGACACCGACTGGACCCGCATCGCAAGCCGCATCGAGCCGGATCCGGACCGGGCGGCGCTGTACGACGGGCTACACCGAACCTGGGGGGAGTTGTACCAGGCCACCAAGGCGCAGGTGCACCGCTTGGCCGCCATGGATTTCGAGCGGTGATCGACGTTCGGCAGCGGCGCTACGCTCGGTCACCGTGACGGTTCAACGGTTACGGCCGTACGCGGTGACGATCTTCGCCGAGATGTCTGCGCTGGCCGCCCGCATCGGCGCCGTCAACCTCGGCCAGGGCTTCCCCGACGAGGACGGCCCGCCCCGGATGCTCGAGATCGCCGAGAACGCGATCGCCGAGGGCGTCAACCAGTATCCGCCCGGCCTCGGCATCGCACCGCTGCGCGAGGCCATCGCCGCGCACCGCGAACGCCACTACGGCACCAGCTACGACCCCGAGACCGAGGTGCTGGTCACCGTCGGCGCCACCGAAGCGATCGCTTCTGCCGTACTCGGCCTCGTCGAGCCCGGCTCCGAGGTGCTGTTGATCGAGCCGTTCTACGACTCCTACTCCCCCGTCATCGCCATGGCCGGTTGCACGCGACGCGCCGTGCCGCTGCTGCAACAAGGCGCAGGCTTCGCCATCGACGTCGACAGGCTGCGCCGGGCGATCACGCCGCGCACCAAAGCGCTGATCGTCAACTCGCCGCACAACCCCACCGGCATGGTGGCCTCCGACGACGAACTGCGGGCGCTGGCTCAACTCGCCGTCGACAAAGACCTCCTGGTGATCACCGACGAGGTCTACGAGCACCTCGTGTTCGACGGGCGTCGCCATCTACCGTTGGCCTCCTACCCCGGCATGGCCGACCGCACGATCACAATCTCGAGCGCCGCGAAGATGTTCAACGTGACGGGGTGGAAGATCGGATGGGCTTGTGGCCCAGCAGAACTCATCGCCGGTGTGCGCGCTGCCAAGCAGTACCTGTCCTATGTCGGCGGTGCGCCGTTCCAGCCCGCCGTCGCGCACGCACTCGACAACGAGGAGGCGTGGGTGGCCGCCCTGCGGGTTTCGATGCAGGCGAAGCGCGACCGGCTCAGTGCGGCACTGAAAGACCTCGGTTTCGAGGTGCATGACAGCTTCGGGACCTACTTCCTGTGCGCCGACCCGCGGCCGCTGGGCTTCACCGACAGCACCTCGTTTTGCAACGAGCTGCCGCACCGGGCAGGAGTGGCCGCCATCCCGATGTCGGCCTTCTGCGATTCGGGCGCCGAGCATGCCGGCGCGTGGAACCATCTGGTGCGCTTCGCGTTCTGCAAGCGCGACGACACGCTCGACGAGGCGATCCGCCGCCTACAGGCCCTGCGCCGACGCTAGCCGGGTGCCGAGTGTCGGGTTGTCTTACGGCACGGCGCCCAAAACGTCGGTCAACCCGACTCTCGCCGATAACTATCCGGCGCCGGCCATCACCCGCCGCCGGAGATTCTCGGTGGCGACGTCGAGCACCATCTTCTTCGCGCGGCGTAAGAGGAACTCCGGGATCGGCGCGGCGAGGTCGATCACGATGTCGAAGCGCACCCGCGTCCGGTCCTCTCCGACGGGAGTGAGGTTGTACTCGCCGTGCTGACCGCGCTGCTGCAGTGTCGCCTCCGCATCCCAGACGACCCAATTGTCACCCCAGTGGTACTCGAGCAGTTCCTTGTCGGTGACTCCCATGATCTTGAACGTCGCCTTGACGTGATGCGGACGGCCGTCCGGATGCCGGTCGACCACCTCGGTGCGCTTGTGCACCGGCGACCACGACGGCACCGCGTCGATGTCGGCCAGCGCGTTGAGGATCGCTTCCTTGGGCGCCTCGAAGACCACTTCTCTCGATGCCCGGACCGCCATACGGCAAATCCTAGCTACCCCACGCGCCTGTCGGCCAGCATTTTCCAGCTAATTCCCGCTACCAGTCGATGTCCTCCACGGAGGTCAGCGCCTGCGGTGGTGGACCGATCGGCCCGGCGGGGGTACGGGAGAACCGCGGGGCAGGCGCAGCCTGGTCGACGCCGTTGGCCTGCACCAGAGTTGATCGCGCGCGCAGGTGGTCGTTCGCGGCGGCCTCGCTCCATGTCAACACCGGCGTGACGCACGCGTCGGTGCCCGCGAAGATCTGCGTCCACTCGTCGCGGGTCTTGCTCGCAAACCGATCAGCGAACAACCGGTGCATCTCTGGGAACGCCGACTTGTCCAGTTGGGCAGGCCGCTCGTCGGCGTCCAGCCCGAGGCCGGCGAGCAGCTGAGCGTAGAACTGCGGTTCGATCGATCCGACCGCCATGTAGCGACCGTCGGAGGTCTCGTAGGTCCGGTAGAACGGGGCGCCGCCGTCGAGCAGGAACGATTCGCGTTCGTCGGCCAGCGTGCCGGTCGACTTCATCGTCCACACCATCTGTGCCAGTACCGAGACCCCGTCGACCATCGCCGCGTCGACTACCTGGCCCCGGCCCGAGCGCTCCCGCTCGTAGAGCGCGGCGACGATGCCCAACAGCACGAGCATCGACCCGCCGCCGAAGTCGGCGACCAGGTTCAGCGGCACGACGGGCGGCCGGTCGCGGTAGCCGATCGCCGACAGCACCCCGGTCTGCGACAGGTAGTTGATGTCGTGGCCCGCGGTCTGCGCCAGTGGCCCGTGCTGACCCCAGCCAGTGATCCTGGCGAAGATCAGTCGCGGGTTCACCGCCGCGCAGTCCTCGGGTCCGATGCCGAGCCGTTCGCAGATGCCGGGCCGGAATGCGTCGATCAGCACGTCGGCTTTCTCGACCAGACTCAGCAGCGTCGCCGGCTCCTGCTTCACGTCCAGGTCGACGACGCGCTTGCCGCGGTGCAACAGGTCGACGTTCTCCGCGGGCATCTGCAGACCGCCCGGCCTGCGCACCCGCACGACGTCTGCGCCGAGGTCGGCCAGCACCATCGCCGCATGCGGTCCGGGACCGATTCCGCCGAGTTCGATCACCTTCACCCCCGCGAGGGGACCTGAGCTCGTCATGACAGGCCACGCTAGTGCGGCGGCTCCGATCGGGTGGATCGCCATGGCGTACGCGACCGTCAGGTGCGTCAATATCGTCACTTCGTCCCACCTGCGGACATACGCTTGGCGAGTCGGGTGGTCCATGCATGCGCCGCCTGGGTGGACTGCGGCATATCGATGTCGGGGGCAGCGAGTGAGGATCGCGTGACGACGGAAGCCGCGTGTAGTTCATGCGGAACCGAACTGCGGCAGAGCGCGAGGTTCTGCGACGAGTGCGGCGCCTCGACTGCGGTGCCGGTCAACGCCGCCGAGTACAAACAGGTGACGGTGCTGTTCGCCGATGTGGTCCGCTCGATGGAGATCGCGGCCGTCGTGGACATCGAGCGGTTGCGCCACATCATGACCGACTTACTGGAGCGCTCCGCGGCGGTGGTGCGCCGCTTCGGCGGAACAGTGGAGTACACCGGCGACGGCGTGATGGCGATCTTCGGAGCTCCGGTCGCGTTGGAGGATCACGCCTTTCGCGCGTGCCTCGCCGGGCTGGCTCTCCAGGATGAGGCCCAGCAGTTGGCCGGCGAGATCCAGCGGCGCGACGGTGTGCCCCTGCGGTTGCGAGTCAGGCTGAACTCCGGTCGGGTCATCGCGGGCGAGATGGGTTCTGGCTTACTGGGTTACGCGGCGACGGGCGAATCGGTCGGCTTTGCCCAGCGGATGGAATCGGTGGCTCCGCCCGGCGGGGTGATGCTGTCGGAGTCGACCGCTGGGCTCGTCGAACACGCGGTAATACTGGCCGAACGGGAGATGGTTCGTGTCAAAGGGATGGACGCCCCGGTACCTGCACGCCGACTGATCTCGATCCGTCCACGGAACGGACTCGTCGACCGCGCCGATGCGCACCTGGTCGGGCGACACTGGGAGATGGCAACCCTCGAGGCAATCGTCGGCCGCACGAAGACCGGTCAAGGCACCGTCGTGAATGTGACCGGTCCACCCGGTGTCGGCAAGAGCCGGGTGGCGCGCGAGACCGCACGGTTGGCGACTGCGCGCGGAATCGAGGTGCACTGGGCCTTCTGCGAGTCGCACACCCGTGACATCTCCTTCGCGGTGGTGGCACAACTCTTCCGCGAGGTCACCGGTGTCGCCGGCCTCGAGGACGCGACCGCGCGCCGGCGGCTGCGAGCGGAGATGCTCCCCGGCGCGGACCCCGAAGATCTTCTGCTGCTCGATGACCTGCTCGGCATCGCCGACGCCGATACACCACCGCCCCAGATCGATCCGGATGCCCGACGGCGCCGCCTGACCGCACTGATCAACACCGCGTCGTTGGCCCGCACCGAACCGGCACTGTTCATCGTCGAGGACGCGCACTGGATCGACGACGTGAGCGAGTCGCTGATCACCGATTTCGTTTCCGTCATTTCGCGCACCCCGTCGATGATGCTGATCACGTCCCGCCACGATTACGATGGCGCGCTGATGCACGTGCCCGGAGCACAGACCATAGCGCTTGCGCCACTGGATGATTCGGAGATCTCGAATCTCCTTCGCGAGCTGCTGGGCCTGGATCCCTCGGTCCGGGAACTCGCCACGATCATCGCCGAGCGAGCCGCCGGGAACCCCTTCTTCGCCGAGGAGATGGTTCGGGAACTGGTGCAACGCGGTGTGCTGACCGGTGAACGCGGTGCCCATATCTGCGGCACGGATGTCGCCGAGATCAACGTGCCCGCCACGGTCCAGGCGGCGATCGAGGCGCGCATCGACCGGCTCAGCAATCCAGCCAGACGAACGTTGAACGCCGCTGCGGTGATCGGCGCCCGCTTCGAGATGAAGTTTCTCGAAGCGCTGGATATCGAGCCGGCGCTCCAGGAGCTGATCAGTGCGGAGTTCATCGACCAGATTCGTTTCACCCGAAGCGCCGAGTACGCTTTCCGGCACCCACTGATCCGCGCAGTGGCATACGAGTCACAACTTAAATCCACTCGCGCCGAATGGCACCGGCGCGTCGCCACCGCTGTCCAGGAACACGAACCGGCGGCAGTGGAGGAGAACGCGGCGCTGATCGCCGAGCATCTCGAGTCTGCAGGCGAGGCGGGCGCGGCGTACGGCTGGCACATGCGTGCAGGCGGTTGGTCGGCCACCCGCGATGTCGGTGCGGCCCGAGTCAGCTGGCAGCGAGCACGTCGGCTCGCCGACAGTGTGTCCGCAGCCGACGACGGTACCCAGCTCGCCATGGCGATTGCCCCGCTGACCATGCTGTGCGCCACCGATTTTCAAGCTCGTGATCTCCGAGAAACTCAAGGACGGTTCGTGGAGCTGCGCGAGATGTGCAGTGCGGCAGGGGATAAGGTCTCGCTCGCAATCGGCATGACCGGCCCGGCCACCGAGCTCTTGTTCACCGGAAAAGCGCGTGAGGCCGCCCGGATGGCTGCCGAACAGATGTCGTTGCTCGAGTCGATGGCCGACCCGACCCCGATCATGAGCTTGTCGTTCATAGCGTTCCTCAGCTGGTTCGACAGCGGCGAGTTCGACCAGATCCTGCGATGGTCGCAGACCATCATCGAGCTGGCCGGCGGCGATCCCGCCAGGGGCGCCGGCTTCGGGGTCGGATCACCGCTGGCCTTCGCGTTGGCAATCCGCGGAGTCGCCCGGTGGTGGCTGGGCCGGCCCGGCTGGCGCGAGGACCTTCACGACGCGCACGCGATGGCGCGCAACAGCGACCCTGCAACACTGGCCCTCATCCTCGGCTGGACGTACCCCATCGAAATCGCCTACGGGGTGCTACGGCCCGACGACTCCGCGCTGGCCGCATGCGAGGAGGCCGTGCTCGCCGCCCAACGGGCCTCCAACGATTACGCACTGGGTTTCGCCGAGCTCGCCCTGGGGGTGGTGCTGGTCTATCGGGAGGCCGCGGCCGACCGTCACCGCGGGCTCGAGCTGCTGTTGCGGTCCCGCGACATGTTCCTGCGGGAACGTATCCCCTCCCTCGTTCCGGTCACCGAGCTGTTGGCCGCCCCTGAGTCGGCCAGGCGCGGCGACTGGGGTGCCGCCCTGAAGGTGATGCGCGCAGCCGTGTCCGAGCTGCACGCGGCGGGGCGGCTCGGATATGGCGTTTTCGGGACCGGCTTACTGGTGGAGGCGCTGCTGAAACGTGGCGCCGAGGGAGACCTTGCTGAAGCCCAGAAGGCAACTGACGTGTTGGCGGACCTGTCGGCGAACGGGAACTCGGCGATGGTCGAGATCACCCGGCTACGGTTGCGCACGCTCCTGGCCCGCGCCCGCAGCGACGACGCCGCTTACCGAGAGCTGCTGAGCTGTTATCGCGCGAAGGCGGAATCGCTTGGCTTCGAAGGACATATCGCCTGGGCCGCGGCGATGTAGACCAGGCTCAAGCGGTTCGCAGCACCGCTATCGTTTCCAACCGTCGCGCGTGGAACACCGGATAGACAGCGGCGGCCAATACGAGCACGATCACGGCCACCATCCCGGTTCTCAACGGGGCGTCCAGCACCGCCCAGTCGATCTTGACGCCGTAGTAGACCGGCGAGCCCAGTGTCCAGAGGTACGTGAGACCCGAACCACCCAACCCACCGAAAACGGCGGCAAGGAGTCCGAGCGCACCAGCATGCGCGACCACGACAGCCTGCTCCTGCCCGGGCGTCACACCGATGGCGCGCAGCGCGGCGCGCTCTCGCTTGCGCTGAACCAGGCCCAGTACGAACACATTCAGCACGCTCAGGCCCGCCACGACCATGATGATGTACCCGCTGATCGTGAACGGCTCCAAGAACCGGGTGATCCCGTCTGCGGCTACCGAGTGCCATTCGGTGTTGTCGTACACGGCCAGTCCGGCGCCGAGCGAAAGGAAGTCGTGACGATGAGCGGCTGCATCTGTGGGTGACGAATAGCTCACCGCGGCTCGATCGCGGACGGCTGCCCAGTCGGTGCGCGCCACAGTCTCCGACGTCAGGACGATGTCGCCCACCGCGGTGTCGTCGATCATGCGCGGACGAAAGATACCCGCGACCCGATACCGCTTCTGCCCGTTGACCGTCGGCAGCTCGACTGCATCACCGACGGTGACGCCGAGGCGGCTGGCGGCGATCTCGCTGAGACCGATGTTCCCCTCGCGCAAGCCCTGCCACATCTCGTCGTCGGCGCGCGTCGGTTGATAGCGGCCGCGGCTGTACCAGTCCCCCGGCGTGACGCCGATGACAAGCCGCGGCGTGGTGCCTGACGAGATCGTCGACCGCCAGCGCGCGGACACGCTGCGGCCGTCAGCGGCCCCGGTCACCAAGCCGAAAGTGGCGTCTGCGAGGTGGCTGTCCCGCTGGTCGAGCACCGATTGCGCGCTGACGAGCAGGGCGTCAGGCAAGCGCTCGGCCTTCTGTTCTGCCACCTGCGTGGTAGCGAGCAGTTGCATTCCATGTGAACCGATGGCCAAACCGCTGCCGACGGTGAGCAACGCCACGGACATGGCGAACAGCAGTGTGTAGCGCCGGACATCGGCACGCAGCAGACGCCCGACGTCAGGTCGGGCGGCGGTCACCACGCCGATCAACGGCCCGGCTGCGCGCGGCGCGATCCACAGTGCCACGAACGCGATCCCGTAGAGCCCGACCGCCATTCCGTTAATTCCGACATTCAGCGGCATCGACCCACGTTCGAACCTTTGCAAAACGACGACGGCGCCGGCCACCATTGCCGCTCCGATGATCAATGGCCAGAACGGAATCGTCCTCGCGCGCTGCACTCCGCCGGCACCGGCCATCGACGCCAACGGGCCTTCACGGGCGAGCCGCATGGCAGGCCCGATCATCGCGAGGATTCCCGAGGCTGTTCCCGCGACCGCGCCGATCACGATCAAGCTCGGCGTGAAATGCGCTGCCGGCGTGGCCCCGGAGCCGGCGAGGATGGCTTGGCCGTGCCGATGGACCAGATACATCCCGAGCAGGAAACCGCTCGGCACCCCCGCCAGTCCCCCGAGTACACCCACCACCGCCCCTTCGCCGAGCATGCCACCGAACAACCCGACCGGCTTTGCGCCCATCGCGCCGATGGTGCCCATGACCGCCCGTCGGTCCTCGACGGCCAGCAGGATCGTGTTGACGGCGATGAGGAATCCGATCAAGACGCCGGCCAGCACCGTCAGGTTGAAGCTCTGCGTGCCGTTCTGCAGCACCGCGGGCAGGTGCGGGCGCGGCGGGCCCGCCGTCGCGGTGGCGGCGATGACACGGTCGATGGCGGTCGTGATATGCGCACCTGGTCTCGGTAACACGAACGCGGCGGTGACGTAGCCAGGTGAGGAGAGCATGGCCGCGGCGATGTCCCAGGACGGCGCGAGCAGCACGTAGCCGTTGTTGATGCCCTCGACGCGGTCGAACTCCGGGAACGTCCAACCCAGATGTGCCGAGCCGGGCGGCAGGCCGGGGATGTGCAACTCGTCGCCGAGCTGCAGACCGTGGCGCTCGGCGATGGCGGTCGGAATCTGAAGCGGCACACCGGGACCGTCGGCGGCCTTCTCACGTGCGCGCTGTTCGCAGTTGAACGGCCCGACCAGCAGCTCGATCTGGCAGGAGCCGCCGAGCAGGAAGAAGCCCTGCTGGCCGTCGGGGATGTCGACCGGCGTCAACGCGGCGACGACCGGGATGACCGCTTGGGCCCCGGTGACTTCGGTGCGCAGCCGGTCGATGATCTCGATCGACAATCGGCCACTGACATTCGGCGTGACCTCGACGACCTCGCCCTCGGCGGCGTGGGTGAGCGAGGGACCGTACGAATCGAACGGGCGCAGGAGTTCGCCTTTGAGGATCAGCGATCCGACCACCACCGTCACCCCGGCGGCGACTCCGATCACGCTGAGCAGCGTCCGGCGCCAGTCTGCGATCAACGCTGCGAGGTGGATCCGCCGAAACGGCACCCAGGTGCCGGCCAGCCGGGACATCACCTCTACCTGAGCGCCACGTCGTCGGCTGCGTACGCATGCCCGTCGACGAGATGTAGTTCGCGCGAGCCGTAGCACGCCGCCGTCTGGTCGTGTGTCACCATCACGACCGCCGCGCCGTCTTCGTCCGACAGCGAGCGCAGCAGTTCCAAGACCTCTACCGACGAGTGACGATCCAGGTTTCCCGTCGGCTCGTCGGCCAGGATGATCGACGGTCGGGCCACCAGCGCACGGGCCACCGCCACGCGCTGCATCTGGCCACCCGACAGCTCGGCAGGCAGGTGATCGACCCGGTTGCCGAGACCCACCCGGTGCAGCAACTCCGCGGCGCGCGCGTCCGCAACCCGAGTCGGCACGCCGTCCAGGACCAGGGGCAACGACACGTTCTGGGCCGCGGTGAGCATCGGCACCAGGTTGAAGAACTGGAACACGAATCCGAGGTTGCGGCGCCGGAACGCAGCGCGCGCACCGGCTTTCATCGTCCACACATCCTTTCCTGCCACGGTCACCGTGCCGTTGTCCGGTCGGTCAAGGCCGCCGGCGACATGCAGCAGAGTCGACTTGCCGGATCCGGACGGCCCGGTGACGACGACGAACTCGCCCGCACCCAAAGTCAAGTCGAGATCACGCAGCGCATGCACCTGCTCGTCACCCCTGCGGTGGGTCTTGGCGATGCCCGAGAGCTTCAGCGCCGGCGCGACCGAGTCCCCGAGATGCCCGCATCCGGCCACCGGGGCCGAATCCACCGGTACCCGGCCTTGAAACAGGATCACAGCCTGAGCATCTCTCGCGCCATGGCGGCACTTTCGAGGAAGGCCTCGCGATGTGGCAGATAGTGACTCGGCGGAACGCGGTCGTCTGCCGGCGATGCCGCCTGTTCGTGACTCGACAGCATCGCTCGCACGGCGGCGACCAGACCATGATGGGGCTTCGTACGGGGCAGCGACGCCGCGGCCGCCGTGCTGAAAGCCACTTGTTGAACCGTGATGAGGACCGGCGGCTGGGCGACCTCTGTGACGACGGGCCCGCTTTCGATGATTTCCTGGCGCTCAGTTGGCGCGGTGATGAGATCGGTCACTTCGTGCCTCCTCACTAGGGCTGTGTCGCTCGATCGTCGGCCGCGCATGCCGCGACGAGCGCAGTAGGCCGCTACTGCAGTCGGCGCGCTCTCGAGTCGATCAGTACTTAGACGCGGTGCGCCGCGGCAACAACGCTGCGAGTTCTTCGCGACTGGTGGTTCCGGTCTTCGCCATGGCCCGGTAGATATGGCTCTCGACGGTGCGCACGGACAGGGTCAGTCGCTCGGCGACCGCTCGGTTGGACAATCCCTCGCTGATCATCATCACGATCTCTTCTTCGCGATCGGTCAACGGCAGGGGATCGCTGGCCTGTCGCAACGCCGGAGTGCTGGCGCCGCACCGCTCGGCCAGGGCTACGGCGCGTGTCGCGCAGCCTAGCGCCGATCCCCGCTTGTCGTCCCGACGGTATGCCAAGGCGGCGTGGGCGGCCGCATCCATCGCCGCGATGAGGTCGCCGAGATGCTCGAACTCTTCCGACACGGAGGCTAATTCGGCGGCATCGCCCTTCGACATGGCATCGGCGAATCGCGCAGCAAGGCCCGCCCGGGGTCCCTCGACCATCGATTCCAGCTCGCGCAGCCGGGGTGCGTTGCTGCGATCACCGAACTGCGTAGCGGTCTGCAGGCAAAGCAATTCGGCTGCGAATTGCCCTGCCGCGGCGGCTCGTTGGGCGGCTGACACCAGTATCGCGATCGCCTCGCTGACTGCGCCTTGACTCCCGGAGACCCAAGCCCGCATCATGGCCTGCTCGTGGTCCAGGGAGCGGAATCGGCGTGGACTCCTGGCGAGCGTGGCCAGTGCCTCGGCGGCTTCCCGAGTCATGCCGCGCATCGCGAGCGCAGTCACCTGAGGGATGCGATAGCGGTATCCGAAGCCGTCGGGATGTGTTGCGCACAGCCCCTCGGCTGCCTGCTCCAGCAGTGCGGACGCGTTGTGCAGATCACCGGCACCGAGCGCGGCCCGACCGGCGATCGCCGCACCGAGCAGGTGAACAACTCCGGGTAGACCGGCAGCCTGTTCACGAGTGCGCTCGGCCACACCCGCCGCGTCCTCGATGAGGCCGCCGAGAAGCAACGCGCTGACTTCGGCGTCCGCGATGTTGAATCGCATCTGTGGGGCCTCGAGGCTGCGGGTCGCCACGGAATAGCCGGCGTCGGCGTACGCCATGGCTTCGGCGGTGCGTCCGGCGTCCGCGCAGAGTTGGACAAGCACCCAGGCCACTTCGGCGCCGGCGACGGGAAACTCCTCTACAGCAATGGATCTCGAGACTTCCCACGCCTTTTCGGGCTCGTCCATGGCGAACCAGTAGACGGTGCGGAAGGCGTCGAGGTACATGCGGGCATTCGGACTCATGACGGGCTGCACATCGTCGATGAATGCCTTCGCGCGTGCGGGATCACCGAGCGCCCACAGCATGTTGCTGGCCCGAAGGAAGGCGAGTCTGGCGCGGTCTTGATCAGTCAGTTGACCGGTGTCGATCGCGGCGAGCACCGACTCTGCTTCCTCGCCCCGACCGAGCCACGACAACGCATGCGCGCGAACGAAGTTCGGCTCCGGTGCCGCGTCGGAGCCGATTGCCCCTTCCGCGAGTCGATCCGCGAGTGCCAGGTCCCCCAGCCATACGGCGCCGTACGCCGCCCGCACGAGTAGGTCGGCGTCGGGAGCGAGGTCGGAGTCGAGACTCAACGTCGCGCGGCGTACGACGACGCGGATGTCGCGGGGTTCAGTCGACGCGGCGAGTTCCGTGGCCACCGCTCCACGCAGTCGCCGTAACCGGCTGTATGGCGCACGCCTGCGGCGGACCTCCCCGTACAGCGGATGCGCCACCCGCACCTCGATGCCGCCACCCGCGGACTCCATGGAGATCAGGCCCCGGGTCTCGGCCTCCTCGATGGCAGCCGCGCCGGTGATCCGCGTGAGGGTCGGTAGGTCGATCGGCTCGCTGACGGCCACCACGTCGATCACGTCGCCGACGGGCGCCGGAAGGACTCCGATGCGGGACTCGATGAGCTCGACCAAGCCCGGCGGCATCACCGGGTCGCCGACCCAGCGCCAGAAATCACCTACCCGCACGATCCGGCCGTCGGCAACTTCCTGCTCGACGATGTTCCTCAGATACAGCACATTGCCGCGTGTAAGCGTCCACAACCGTAGGGCCGCCTCCGGGTCCACCGGGCCTTCCAGTGCGGCTACCAACAGCGCGGTGGTCTCGTCCAGCGTCAGATGCCGCAGATCGAGTCGCGCGAACTCACCGGCCGTCCATATCTCCTGCACAGCGGGTGGGACCGGCTGGCCGTCGCGCACGGTGAGTAGCACTTTCGCGGCCCCGCGCTGCACGATCTGGTGCACGACGAAGGCCGACAGCTCGTCGAGCAGGTGTGCGTCATCGACACCGAGAACAACATTGGCGCTCGACGAAGCGGGGGCGAGTGCCTCGATGATCCCTCGCAGCAGCTGGAATGTGTCCGTCACGCCGGACGGCGCCCACGCCGCGAAAGCGGCGAGCGGAACCGATCTGGCCGAGCAAGCGCCCGCCGTCCAGCGAGTCTCGAAGCCTTTCGAGGCCGCTTCCGACAAGGCCTCATGGGCGATCCGGCTCTTGCCCACGCCTTCTGATCCGCAGATGACGAGGCCGCGGACATCCGCGGCCGTGGCAACGGTCTCGATCGTTCGCATTTCCTGCGTGCGGCCGATCAACGGCCACGACAAGGACACGCAACGAGCCTAAGAGCACGGGTAGCACGGCGTGGGGATTCGCGCGGATATCGCGGGGACGTCGCGGCATGTGCCCCCGGGCGGCCCCGCCGCGGGTCAGGCGAGCAGACTGGAAAGGTGGCCGAAACCGAGTCCGGCGAAAGCACCCTGACCGTCCTCATCGCGTTCGGCGCCAACCTCGCCGTGGCTCTCGCCAAGACGGCGGCAGCCGTCGTGACGGGTTCGGCGTCGATGACCGCCGAGGCCGCCCACTCCTGGGCCGACGCCGGCAATCAGGGACTGCTGGCTGTCGCCAACCGTCGAAGCCGCCGACCACCCGACGCCGACCGCCCGTTCGGCTACGGCCGCGAAGCGTACGTGTGGTCGTTGTTGGCGGCCGTCGGGTTGTTCGTCGTCGGTGGTTCGCTGTCCGTCTGGCACGGCATCACCGAACTCCTGCACGGCGAGTCGGGGCCCGAGAACTATCTGGTCGCCTACGTCGTGCTGGGCGTCGCGTTCGCACTCGAGTCCGTTTCGCTGCTGCAGGCCGTGCGCCAACTGCGCACCGAGGCGCGTCGCTTCGAGCGCGACCTGCTCGACCACGTGCTCGACACCTCGGACCCGACGACTCGCGCGGTGTTCGCCGAGGACACCGCGGCGCTGATCGGAATCCTCATCGCCGCCTTGGGAATTGGCCTGCACCAGCTCACCGGCAACGCGATGTGGGACGCCCTGGGGTCGATCATGGTGGGCCTGCTGCTCGGCGTGATCGCGGTGATCCTCATCGACCGCAACCGCCGATTCCTGGTCGGTGAGCCGGCCGATCCGCGGGTGCGGGAGGCCGCGGTCAAACGCATCGCGGGCCTACCCGAGGTCGCCGCGGTGCGCTTCGTGCGACTGGTGTTCGTCGGACCGAAGCAGATGTTCCTCGTGGCCAGCGTCGACCTCGAGGGCGACGCCGTGGAATCGAGGGTCGCCGAGACGCTTCGGCGCCTGGAGACGCAGCTGCAGGCCGACCCCTTCATCGTCGACGCCGTGCTGACGATCGCCGAGCCTGACGAACTGGAAGCCGCGGGCTAACGGCCCTTCTTGACCTTGAGCACCTGCTTGCGCAAGCCGTCGGTGGCCGCTTCCAAGCCGCCCTTCATCGCGCGTTTGAGGACGAAGCCGGGAATCGGCACCGCCGGGTCGACGGTGATCTCGAAGCGCACCTTGGTCTTGTCGCCGTCAGGGGTGAGCGTGTACGACGCGCTCTGCGTCTTCAGCTGGGTGGATTCCAGCAGGTCCCAGCTGGCCTTGTTGTCGGACCAGGTGTACTGCACCACCTGCTCGTCGGAGATGCCCATCGTCTTCAGCTTGAGCCGCACGCGGCCCGGTCGTCCGTTGCCGTCCCTGTCGAGCACCTCGGCGCCCTGGTGTTGGGACGACCACTCCGGCGCGGATTCGACGTCGGCGATGACGTCGAGGATCTCCTCCGGGCTCGCGTCGATCACGACCTCGCGGGAATCGCTGGTTGCCATGGCGTGACACTAGCGCCGTTACCGTTGACCGCATGGAGCTTTGGGAGCTTTGCGCCCGAGAACGCATCCGCGACACCCTGGCGCAGTACAACTGGTCGGGAGACGCGATGCGGCTCGACGAGCTGGCCGCTGCGTTCTGCGACGACGGGACTCTCGAGGTGCGGGGCAGCGCTCCGGTGCAGGGGCGCACCGCGATCGTCGAGTTCCTCGGTGGCGCGGTCGCGGCGCCGAATGCGGCGGCCTCGGCGTCGAACGTCAAACGCATCGTGCGCCACAACGTGGCCAACATCCGGTTCGGCGAGCTGACGCCGGCCCGGGCGGAGGTCGCCTGCTACTTCACCGTGTTCACCGAGATCGGCCTCGACCACTACGGCCGTTACCGCGACGTGTTCGTCCCGGTCGGCGGGCACTGGCTGATCCGGCACCGCTTGGTCTCGACCGACTGGGCCGCGCCGAATTCGACGATGGCGCGCTAGCCCGGCGGCACCAGCATCGACTGCCACGTCCGGTGCTGCGGGTGCGCGAGGTCGGCGCGGGTGTGCGGCTTGCCGTCCGGGCCGATGTAGTCGCCGGAGGCGGGGTCGTAGGGCACCGCCAAGACAGGCGAGGCAGGCGGGGCAGCCGGTGTTGGCTGCCTCGGATCCTGGCCCGGTGGGTACTGCGGGACACCCTGACCGCTGAGCGTCGCGTTCGGGTCGCCCTTCCAGTTGTAGCCGTCGTTCAGTGGGACGTACTGCTCGTCGCTCTCACACATCTCGACCGTCGGCGCCCGCTTGCCCGGCACGGTTGCACACGGAATGTTGCGTACCCCACGGACATTCAGGTCCGAGTTCTGCGGCACCCGGCAGTACAGCTCGCCGGCGGGCCGTTCAGGCGCGTCCTGTTCCGACGGCGATCGCTGTTGGCGCACCGGAAGGAAGCCCGTGTTGCATGGCGGCGGCAGGTTGAGGTTGAGGTTGAAGTCGAGGTACACGCCCTTGTAGTCCTGCTTGGTGTTGGCGTTGGGCAGGATGATGGCCGACATCACCGCTGTTCCCTGGGGGAACAACACCAGCAGTTGCTCGATGTCATTGCGGTAGTCGATCGCGATGTCGCCGAGGCTGACCATGTTCGCCAGCAGCAGCGGCAACGGCGAGCTGATGCGGTCGAGGACCGCGCGGCCCTCTTTTAGCGTCGGTGCACCGGACTGCAGCAGGTCGGCGAACGCAGCATCCTGTGCTTTCAGCTGCCCGGTGATCGACGCCATCCGGTCGGCCCAGGTCCGGATCGAATCCGCGGTCTGCACCTGCGAATTGAGCACCGGCGGGGACTGATCGATGAGACCGACTATCGGGTCCACCGTCTTTCCCGCGTCGATCGCCAACCTGGTCGAGCCGTCGACGATGCGCGACAGTTCCGGGCCCAGCCCGGCGACAGCGGTGGCGGCCTCGTCGACCACGGTGCGCAGGTTGTCCTGTGGAATCGCCTGCAGTGCACGGTTCGTCGCATCGAGCAGATTGGCGACGTCGGGTGGCACCGCCACCTTGGCCGCCGGGATGACCGAACCGTCGTGCAGCGCCGGAGCGGTCGCGTCGTCGGTGTCCGGTGCCGGGGTCAGCTCGACGAACTGTTCACCGATCGCCGAGCGGCTGTGCACGGCCGCCGACACGTCGGCGGGGACCTTCCTCGACGACTCGAGTTTGAGGACGGCGCGAACCCCGTTCGGGGTGACGTCGACCGACGTCACCCTGCCGATCTCCAGTCCCCGGTAGGTCACCACGGACGACGGGTACAGCCCGCCCGACGACGGCAACTCCAAAGTGACGTGGTAGCGGCCGATTCCGACCAGGGCCGGAACCTTGACGAACCCGAAAGCCATCACGCCACCGGCGATGAGCGTGACGGCAGCCAGGATCCCCAACTGGATCCACACCGTGCGCGGCAACCGCACCATGTCAGTAGGCTCCCCACCGGTACGGCGCGACCAGCGGGTTGCCCGCCGTGTACGGGCTGGGCTTCTGGCCGATCGTGCGGCCCCACTGCAGTTCCAGTTCGGTCAGGTCGCCTTCCCACCGAGTGCCGGTGAACAAGCCGGCGTCGATGCGGCTCAGTGTCAGGTCGATCACGAGCGTGATATTCGCGAAGTCACCGCGGAACCAGTTGGGGATCGTGCTCTTGACCCATGGATACGTCGACAGGAAGTCGAGCCCCCTGGTGAGGGCGGGACCCGCGTTGGCCAGTTCGCGCAGCACCGGCGCGAGGTTGCGCAGGTTGGCCACCAGCGACTCCTTGGTCTGCTGGACCGTCGAGGTCGCGATCGCGCTGAACTGGCCGAGCGCGTGGACGGCGTTGGCGATCTTCTCCCGCGAATCCGCCAGTACCGCAATGGCTTGCGGGATCGTCGTGAGCGCTCTGTCGACGGTGTCGTCTTTCGCCGCCACCTGGCCCGCCAGTGCGTTGAGGTTCTCGGTCGCGGTGATGATGTCGTCGGTCTGTTCGTTGAGCCGGCCGATGAAGATGTCGAGTTGGTCGAGCAGGCTGCGCATCTCGCTCTCGCGGCCGGCGAGCGCCTTGGCGAAGGTCTGGTTGATCTCCTGCAACTGGCCCAGGCCGCCGCCGTTGAGGAGTATCGACACGGCGGCCAACGTCTGCTCGGTCGTCGGATACGTCCCGGACGCCGACAACGGGATCACCGAGCCGTCCTTGAGTTCACCGCGCGGCGGCTGGTCGGCGGGCGGCGCGAGCTCGATGTGCATGGAGCCCAGCAGGCTGGTGGTCCCGACTTTCGCGGTGCTGTTCGCGGGCAGGTGAACATCGGAGTTGATCCGCATCGTCACCAGCGCATGCCAGTCCTGCACTTCGATTTTGGTGACGTTGCCGACGTTGACGTCGGCGACCCGCACGCGGGTGTTCTGCTGGATGACCACGACGTCGGGCAACTGCGCCTGGATGGTGTAGGACCCGGTTCCGCCGCCCTCGGTGCCCGGTAGCGACAACGAGTTCAGCCCGCGCCAGCCGCATCCGCTGAACGCCGACGCGCACACCGCGGCCAGCAGCACGACCAGCGCCCGCCTCACGGCGTCCCTCCCGGCGGGACCATCATTCCCGGCAGGCCGAGGCTGGGGTCGGTGGGCGTGGCCACGGGCGGGTTCGAGGGGCTCCCCTTCAGCCGATCCTCGCTGTAGGTGATTTCGTTGGGCCGCGCCGACGCCCCGACGAACGGGTTGATGCCGAGCGGCGGGAAGTTGTACTGGCGGTCCTTGATGATCGGTGCCAGGTACTGCACGCACAGCTTGGCGGAGTGCTCGAAGCCCTGCCGGGCCGCCGCTTCGATTGCGCTGCAGATGAACTGGACGGTGTTTGCGAAGTTCACCGGCGCGAGGATGCCGGTGACCGAGCTCTGGGCCGGCTGGTAGATGTTCATGAAATTCTGGAACACCGTCGGCGTGATGTGCAGGATCTGCTTGACGTCCTGTCGGCTGTCGTTGAGCGTCGTGGTGATGGACGCGACGCGATCGAACGTCTCCCCGAGACCCTCCCGGTTCTCGGCGACGAACCCGCGCAGGTCGGTGACCGCGCCGTCGAGGCTCGCGGTCGCATCGGCGACCTCGTTCGGGGTGTTGGACAGCGCAGTGGTGATGTCGGCGAGATTGGTGTTGAACTGCGCGAGCAGGTCGCTACTCGACGACAGCGCAGCCACGAGCAGCTGCAGGTTGCGCACCGTGCTGAAGATGTCGGTGCTGTGATCGCCGAGTGCCGAAACCGCTTGCGACAGTTCGATCACCGTGTCTCTGGCCGTCGCGCCGTTACCCCGCAGGTTCTTCGCGGTGCTGTTGATGAATTCACCGGCTGCGCTGACCCCGCCGGGCGTGGTGGGCTGCAGCGATTCGGTGAGCTTCTCCAACTGCTCGCGGAAGTCGTCCCACTCGACGGGGACTGCGGTCCGGTCCTGCGGGATGGTGGCACCGTCGGCGAGTTTCGGGCCGCCGGAGTATGCAGGGACCAACTGGATCGCTCGTGCGCTGACCAGTGACGGCGACAGGATCGCCGCGCGCGCTTCTGCGGGTACATCGACCTGCTTGTCGACCGAGAAGGTGACCTTCGTGCGGTTCGGCTGAGGATCGATGGCGTCCACCGTGCCCACCTCCACACCGAGGATGCGGACCTCGTCGCCGGTGTAGAGGCCGTTGGCGTTGGCGAAGTACGCGACGAAGGTGTTCTTCGCGACGCGGTCCCACCACGGGGTCGCCACTACGGTGAGGGCGACGGCCAGCAGGATGACGAGCGTTGCCGCGGTGGCGATCCGCACTGCTCGCAGCGTTCTGCGGCGCATAGTCACTGGCCTCCGTCGATCGCGGGGGGACCGGGCGGCGGACCACCCGGCGGCGGCGCGGGCAGCGGCTCGCGGTGCGGGTAGCGGCCGGGGAACTGCGCGGGCAGGTTCGGGTCCTCGTTGCCGGTGATCGCTTCGGGGACGGTGAGTTTCGGTTCACCGCCCTGACCGGTGCGCGGGAACGGCACCGGCAGCGCGGGTGTGCCTGGTTGACCGAGAGCGGGGTCGACGAGTTGCGAGGGCAGCAGGACGCTGGGGTCCAATCCGAGGTCGGAGAACGCGGCGTCGATGAACGGCTGGGCGAGCTGGCCTGGGGCGAGGTTGACCAGCGATGCCTTGAAGAACGGGCCGGCGCCGAGCACTTCACCGAAGGACATCGCGTAGCGCCGCAACAGGTACAGCACCCGCTGCAGTTCGGTCTTGCGGTGGTCCAGAATTCCCAGCACACCGTTGAGTTTGTCGAGCGCGGGCTTGAGCTGGGTGCGGTTGTCGGCCACCAGACCGGAGACCTGCTGCGACGCCGCGGTGACATTGGTCATCAAGGCGTCGACCGAGTTCCGTTGCGCCAGAATC
Source organism: Mycobacterium sp. E740 (assembly GCF_001672895.1). Taxonomy (GTDB): domain Bacteria; phylum Actinomycetota; class Actinomycetes; order Mycobacteriales; family Mycobacteriaceae; genus Mycobacterium. Next base: position 6,873 of record NZ_LZKP01000191.1, on the reverse strand, counting down.
TCACTCAGCAGGGCGTTGGTGTTCACCACCAGCGCGGCGATCTGGTCGCTGCGCTTGCCGAGCACGGTGCTGACCTTGTTGGCGTCGGCCAGCAGGTTGCGCAGTTGCCGGTCGCGGGTGTTGAGGGTGTCGGAGAACTTTGCCACTCCCTCGAGCGCTGTCTTCAGCTGCGGCGGCGTGTCGCGGAATGTGTCGGCGAGTGTGGTCAGCGCCGACGACAGCTGTGTGGTGTCCAGTGCGCTGATCGTGGTGGTCAGATCGCCGAGGGCAGTGGGCAGGTCGTAGGGCGACTTCGTCCGCTCGAGCGGGATGGTGCCGTCCAGCACACCGTCACCGCGCGGCGTGATTTCGAGCATCTTGTTGCCGAGCACGGTCTCGGTCTTGATCGCGGCTTCCGTTCGATCACCGAGTTCGACGCCGTCGCGCACGGTGAAGTCGACGAGCACCTTGGTGCCGTCGAGCGTGACACTGGAGACCCTGCCGACACTCATGCCCGACACCCGGACGTCGCTGCCCGGCTTGATGCCACCGGCTTCGGCGAAGTAGGCCGAGTAGTCGGAGGTCCCCTTGATGAATGGGATTCTGTCGTAGGAGAACGCCGCGACCACGATCGCGAGGATGAGCGCGATGCCCACCGCTCCCACGACGAGTCTGTTGCGTTCGGCGAGTGGCTTGATCTCGGGACGCTTGAATCGAAGTCGGCTCATTTGGCTGCACACCGCCCCGTGCTCTGCCCGACGAGTTTGACGAACACGGGTTGGCCGCCTTTGCCGTTGACCTTAAGAATCGCGTCGCACAGATAGAAGCCGAAGTAGTCGCCGTAAAGGCCTTGCCGCGCAAGGACCTGATAAGCGTCCGGCAGGGTCTTGAGAAGATCGTCGACGTAGTCGCGGTCCGCCATGATCTGACCGGAGACCCGGTCGGTCTGGGTGACGGCTTCCTTGATCGGCTGACGCGCCTCGGTCAGCAGGTCCGCCACCGAACCCGCCGCGGCGTTGATGTAGGCGGTCCCGGTGGCGATGTCGGATCTGCGGTCGGCCAGCCCCTGGGCCAGCTGCGAAAGCTTGTCCAGGCCTTGGGAGAACTGCTCGTCGCGCTCGGCGAACGTGCCGAGCACCGTGTTCAGGTTGGTGATCACCTCGCCGATGAGCTGGTCGCGGCCCGCCAGCGTCGAGGTCAGTGTCGACGTGTGGGCAAGGACCGAGGCGATCGTGCCGCCCTGGCCCTGGAACACCTGCAGCAGCTCACCGGACAACGCGTTGACCTGGTCTGGGTCCAGCGCCCGGAAGAGCGGCCGGAACCCGCCGAGCAGGGCGTCGATGTCGAGAGCCGGCGAGGTCCGTTCGAGCGGAATCGTCTGTCCCGCCTGAAGTTTACGCACCGAGCCGGCGCCCTCCTCGAGCGCGAGGTAGCGGTCGCCGACCAGGTTCTCGTAGCGCACCGCCGCCCTGGTGGCCTGAGTCAGCGTGAGGTTCCTGTCGACGGTGAACTCGACGGTGACCGTGCCGTCTTTGTGCAGACTCATGCTCTTGACCTTGCCGACCTCGACGCCGGCGATGCGGACGAAGTTGCCGCCCTTGAGTCCGGAGACGTTGGTGAACACCGCGCTGTAGGTGGCGCGGGAGTCGAACCGGAACTGTCCGAAGACGGTCATCAGCACGAACATGAACGCGACGCACATCGCGGTGAACAGCACCACCCGCGTCAGCGTGCGGCCGGTCCTCCTCACGGTCCACCCCCCGGTGCGGGCGGCAGCGGACCCGGCGCCGGTCCACCCGGGTAGCGGATCCGCGGCGGCTCGGGAATCGGCTTGGTCACCGGGAAGTAGTTGGCGATGCCGGGGAATCCGATACCCGGGTTGGGCCGCACGTCCAGACCGTCGCCGAAACCGGTGTCGGTGACGAGGTACTTGACCGGATAGTTCTTGCTGACGTCGGGCAGCGAACCACAGCTCGGCTTCCCGGCCGGCCCGCCTTTGGCGTTGACCTTCGGCAGGTTGGCCGGGAAGCGGTATGGATCGTCACCGGCGAGTAGCGCCGCATCCATGATGACCGATTTACCGTTGCCGCCCAATGCGTCTCGTCCCCCGTTCTCCAGGAACCACTGCGCGCCGAGGAACAGGCAGGCGTAGGTGGGTGAATATGTCTGCAGGAGCTTGGTCGTCGGCACGGCGGTGTCGAGAGCGCGGGCCAGCGCGGGCTGGTTTCCGCCGATCGTGGAGATGCCCGAGGTGGAGAAGCCGACCGCTGACAGCAACAGCTCGTCCAACGCTCCGGCATGGCCGGAGATCGTCGCGCTCGTCGTCGAGAACGACTCCAGTGTCGACAAGATATTCTGTGCCGCAGTCGAATACGCTTGTGCTGTCTGCCCGAACAGCTGCCAGTCCTGTCGCACGGTGTCCATGCGCGGGTTCACCGCGAGCAGCACATTGTTCGAGCCGGTGATCGCCCGGCCGATGACATCGCCCTTGCCGCGCAGGGATTCGGCGACCGCTGAGAGCACCGCGTTCAGCTTCGCCGGGTCGATCGACCGCACCACCGACTGCAGGTTCTCGAACACGGTGTTGACCTCGACGGTCACGTTGCGCGAATGCAACACCGAACCCGGCTTCAACGGCTCGGCACTCGCATCCGGCGGCACGACGAGGTCGACGTACTTGGCGCCGAACGCGGTGCTGGCCTTGATCTCTGCTTCGATGTTGCTCGGCAGGTAAGAGAACGGTTCGGGATCGATCCTCAGCGCCAGCTTCGAGGTGGCGCCCGCCACCCCGGATTCACCACCGATCGTGTGGACCTCGCCGATCTGCACGCCGCGCAGCTTGACCTTGGCGCCGTCCTCCATCACCAGCCCGGCCCGGTCGGACACCAGCGTGAGTGGCACCGACCGCTTGAGCGACCCGGAGAACAGCAGCGCGGTCAGCGCCACCAGCGCACCGGTCACCACGAACAGCACCGGGGCCCACCAGATCGGGTCGATTCCGCCGCGTCGAGGCGAATTGATTGTGCTCATGCCGTCATCCCGACAGATGGAAGTTGCCGGACTGGCCGTATACCGACAGCGTGATCGTCAGCAGGATGAAGACGCCCGCGGTGATCGACATCCGTACCGCGCGCCCGACCGCCTCACCGACACCGGCCGGTCCACCGGTCACGGTGTAGCCGTAGTAGGTGTGCACGGCCATCACCGCCGCGGCCATCGCCAACGCCTCGACGAACGACCACAGCAGATCGGTCGGATGCAGGAACGTCGAGAAGTAGTGGTCGTAGACACCCGACGACTGCCCGTAGATCACCGTCGTACCGAATCTGGTCGCCAGGAACGACATCAGAACGGCCACAGTGTAAATGGGGACCACCGCGACGACGCTCGCCACGATGCGGGTGGAGGCCAGATAGGTGATGACGCGGATGCCCATCACCTCGAGCGCGTCGATCTCCTCGTTGATCCGCATCGCGCCGATCTGCGCGGTGGCGCCGGCGCCGATGGTCGCGGCGAGGGCCACACCGGCCGTGGCGGGCGCGATGAACCGGACGTTGAGGAACGCGCCGAGGAAACCGGTGAGGGCTTCGATTCCCACGTTGGACAGCGTGTTGTAGCCCTGCACGGCGATCAGCGCGCCGGTTGACAGCGTGAGGAACCCGACGATGACGACCGTCCCGCCGATCACGGCCAATGCGCCGGTGCCGATGCCCATCCCGGCGATCTGGCGCAGCACCATGGTCGGGTAACGCCGAACCGCGTCGGGGGTGGCAGCGAGTGCCTGACCGTAGAAGGCGGTCTGCTCCCCGAGCCTGCGGGTGGTGTTGATGAATCCAACCTCGCGCCGTGCCTTTGGTTCGCTCGCAAGCTCACTCACACTCACGGGGCCACCTTCACGCCGAACGCCGTAGCCAGGATGTTGATGAGGAATAACGCCATGAACGCGAAGACGACGGTTTCGTTGACCGCCGTGCCCACCGCGGTCGGGCCGCCGCCGACGTGTAAACCCTTGTAGCAGGCGATCAGTCCGGCGGACAGGCCGAACAACAACGCCTTGACCAACGAGACGATCACCTGCGGCAGCCCGGTCAGCAGCGTCATGCCTGCGACGAACGCGCCGGGCGTGACGTTCTGGATGAAGACGACGAAGAAGTAGCTGCCGGTCAGCCCGACCACTGCCACCACCGAATACAGCATCAGCGCGACGAATGTCGCCGCGATCACCCGCGGCACCACCAGGGCCTGGATCGGGTTGACACCGATGACCTTCATCGCGTCGATCTCCTCGCGGATGGTCCGCGCACCCAGATCGGCGCACATCGCCGTCGAACCGGCTCCCGAGACGACGATCGCGGTGACCACCGGACCCACTTGCGTCACGGACGCGAGCGCCGCACCGGCGCCCGAGAGGTCACCGGCGCCGACCTCGATCAGCACGATGTTCAAGGTGAACACGATCAGCACGGTGTACGGGATCGACAGCACCAGCGTCGGCACTATCGACACCCGGGCGACGAACCAGATCTGCTCGATGAGTTCGCGCCATGCGAACGGGCGGCGGAACATCGCCGCGAACGTCTCCCCCGCGAGCACCACGAAATCGCCCATGGCAAGCGCAGGCCGGGACCACGCAGTTGTAGTCATGCTCAAACTCGGTCCCATCGTCGTCAGGTCTGGCGGGACGGTAAGCACGTCCGAATTAGCTGTCAACGCAAGGGAACGGCCGGACCCGGCCGTCAATTAGGGGTATTCGCTGGCTGCTTCAACGCCTTTGGTTTCGCTCATTCAGATCAGATCGCGCTGAGCTTAAGTGTTGCCCGGGAGGTGTCCCATGAGTTGGCGACTAGAACGCCACTTCGGCGGGTAGTCAGTGCCGGTGACCGAGCAGAAGAAGGACGATCCCGACACCACCGACACCGACGCGGGCCCATCGAACGCGGACGACGACGTGCAGAGCGACCCGGCCCGCGGCACGGACGGCACCGAGGAGGGCGTGGACTGGTCGGACGAGGGCGGCGCCACACCGAGCGGTCCCGCCGACACCGGCGACCCCACGGGTTAAAGGGAATCAGCCAGCTGGGTCAGCGTCTCGGCGCCAGTGTGTTTCGGCTGCCAACCCAGCTCAGTTTTGGCCTTTGTGGTGTCCATGACGACCGAGGTGCGGCCGGTGTGCAGCCACTCCAGCATCGACGGGACGAACGGCAACCGCGCGATGATCTCCGATGCCACGGCGGCCGAGACTTTCGGTACGCGCACCGGACGGGCGCCCAGTTTGCGGGCCACGTCCGACATCGACACCAGTCCGTCGCCGGCGAGGTTGTAGGCACCCGGCGGAGCTGAGGTGGTGGCGGCCAACGCAATCGCCGTCGCCACATCGTCGTGATGGACCAACTGCAGCGGTATTCCCGGGTCCGGGAACGGTGGTTTCAACAGCGGGAGGGTCTGCGTGATCTGCTTGACCGGCCCGGGCAGCTGGCTCCACGGCATGGCGTCGGCCAGTGCGGGCGCCTTGGGTCCGGCCACGATGCACGGCCGCAGCACGAAGACTTCCAGTGTCGTGCCGTCGGTAACCTCGGCCAGCGTGGCCTCGCATGCGGCCTTCTGTTCGGAGTAGTAGTGCTCGGGCGAGCCTCGTGGCGGGACGCTCTCGGTGATCGGAACCGGGTTGTCGGAGTGATAGCCGTACGCCGCGACCGACGAGGTGTACACCAGTCGCCGTGGCCGCGAAGCGGCGACAGTCGCCTCGAAGACGTTGCGGGTGCCCTGCAGGTTGACGCGAGCGCTGTCGGCTCGTGAACCCATGATGATGAAGGCCAGATGGACCACCACGTCGGCGCGGGCGACCAGGGAGTCGACCGCCGCTCGGTCGAGGATGTCGCCCTGTAGATAGGTGGTTTTGGTCCAACCGTGCTCGGCGGGGTCGAAAGGCCGCCGAGCCATGCCGAAGATTTCGTCGACTTCGGCAACGCCCTCGAGCGCCGCCACGGCAGATTTGCCGATCTCGCCCGTGGGCCCGGTGACAGCGACGATGATTCCCATGGGCGATGCATTCCCTGCACCACCCGTTTGAAACTCTCGCCGGGCTTCAGGACAGGTCGGCCAGCGCCTGCTTGGCAGCGTTGTAGCCGGGGATGAACGTGATACCGGGCCCGCCGTGGCAACCGGCGCTACCGAGGTAGAGTCCCTCGATCGGGATGGGTTGGTCCAGATAGCCTTTGGGGCCCGGCCGGTTCGGCCCGATCTGGTCGGGATGGATCAGCCCGTGGCAGTAGTCGCCACCGGGCGCGCCGAACATGGTGCCCATGTGCTTGGGCGTGAACGTGGTGTGCCGCAGGATGAGGCTCTCGAAGTTGGGTGCCAGTCGGCCGATCTTCTCGATCACCCGTTGGCCCATCTCGACCTTCATCTCACCGTAGGAGTGTTCACCTTCCTCGATGGGAAACCACAGCGAGAATGCCGATGCCGCGTGCTTCCCGGGGGGCGCCAGCTCGGGGTCGTTGACCGACGGGAGCTGCAGCGCGATCGCCGGGTCGGCGGGCACGATCCCGCGCCTGCAGTCCTCCCACTGTTGCTGCAATTCCTCAGGCGTGCTGAAGATCCCGATGTTGGACTGCATCGCCGGGTCGTTGAGCAGTTCGTAGGGTGCGGCGAACTCCGGGATGCCGTCGAGCGCGAAATGCATCTGCAGATAGCTGCCGCGATGGTCCACTCGGGAGAACCGATCCCGCACCTCGGCCGGCACCGATCCCACGTCGATGAGTCCGTTGACCGTCAGGTCGGGCGCGATGCCGGAGACGACTACCGGCGCGCTCAGCGGGGTGCCGTCCTCGAGGCGCACTCCGTTCACCCGCCCGTCGGCGACGCAGACCTCGACGACCTTGCTCCGCAGCCGCA
>NZ_LZKP01000190.1 GCF_001672895.1 Mycobacterium sp. E740 | reverse complement strand
GACCGCCTGATCGTCGGCACGGGCGGTCACGGTCACCGTGGTACCCGGGCCGCCGTGCTTGGCAGCGTTCTGTAGTGCTTCGCTGCAGCAGTAGTAGAGGGCTGCCTCGGTCGAGGTGGGATAGCGGCCCAGTCCCTGTAGCTCGAATCGCACCGGAATCACCGAGTGGGCGCCGAGTGTCGGCAACGCTTCACTCAATCCACCGCTGACCAACAGCGGGGGATAGATTCCGTGGGCGAGCCTGCGAATCTCGGCGATCGAGGTGTCGACGAGTTCGGACGCCTCACCGAGCAGGGCGCCGTGTCTGTCGTCATTTGTGTTGCGCGCCAACCCCAGTAGCACCGACAGCGCGACGAGGTGCTGCTGAGCGCCGTCGTGCAGATCGCGTTCTATCCGGCGGCGCTCCTCGTCTGCGGCGGTGATCAAGCGGGTGCGAGACGCTGCCAGTTCGGCCGCGTGGTCGGCCAGCTTCTGTTCCGAGGTTCGTAGCGCCGCCGCGTTGTTCCAAACGATGACGAGAAGGTGAAAAGCGTTGATCGGCACCGCGACAACGAGGAACGTGGTCTCGACCCACCGCGGCGTCTGGCGCACTGCGTCGGCGATCTCGGTGAATCGCGCCAGCGCGGTCATCGTCAGCAGACACCCTGCAGTCGCCACGGTGAAAGTCAGACCGCGTTGCCATCGGACGTACGGCTCGGCGAATACGACCGGCACAATCGCGATCAGGGCCATCGCCGGCAGCAGGGGCGGCGACACCAACGTCACGAGTGTCGTCGAGATCCAGGTCGCTACGCAGACGAGGGTTATCGAGTTCTCGTAACTGCGTCGCTGCGCCAGGCGCAGTGCGAACGCCAGCGCGACACAGTGCGAGATACCGATCGCCGCGAGCACCAGATACCAGTGCGACCGCAGGATCCACCCGTACTCCAGGAGCGGGAGCACTCCACCGAACGCCGCCCACAGCGCGAGGTGACCTCCGACGAACAGCTGGAAGCGCTCCGCCCGGTAGCGGTTGATCAGATCGTGGCCCAGCAGAGGCGACGACCGAACCGCCGCGTTGAGCAGTACCTGCGGTACCCGCCAGTGCGGTACCGAGTCGTCTGCCTGCGCTGTTCTCAGCCCGCTGTCTGCCACATCCGGCTCAATGACTCAGGAGAGAGGAGCTCCTTTTTCAGGTAGCCCGTCGCGCCACAGGCCGACGCGGCGGCGGGCAGGTCTTCGAGCTCGTACGTCGACATGAGCACCACCGTCAGGCCCGGATGCGCCGCGTGAAGCCGACGCGTGGCTTCGATCCCGCCGATTCCCGGCATGTGGATGTCCATCAACACCAGGTCCGCCTCGGCGGTGCTGATCATTTCGACCGCCGCCTCACCGGTTTCGCATTCGCCGGCCATCAGGAAGCCGTCCGTCGCGTCGAGCGTGGCGGCCGTCGCCCGCCGGAAGCCGGCCTGGTCGTCGACGACCCAGACCCGCACGCACTCCTCCGCCACCGCGCCATCGTGCCCGGCCGCACCGCCCCGGCACCATGGTGTACACACCACCTTTTCCACACGCTTTTCCACACGATCAGGCCGGTCCGTGGTCGTCGAGGAACATCAGGACGGCCTTGACCCGCCTGTCCACCGAGTCGTCGACGGTCAGTTCCAGCTTCGCGAAGATCGAGTTGATGTGCTTCTCGACCGCCCGCTGGGAAAGCACCAGCCGTTGCGCCACAGTGCGATTGGAGAAGCCGGTGGCGAGTTCCCCGAGCACCTCGCGTTCCCTGGCCGTGAGTCGGCTCAAGGCAGGCGCGGATCGAGGTTGAGCGAGCAGCGCCTCGACCACCAGCGGGTCGAGGACCGTCCCGCCGCGGGCCACCTGATGCACGGCGTCGTGCAGCTCTGCGAACTGTGACACCCGTTCCTTCAGCAGATAGCCACGCCCGGCGGTGCCGCCCGCCAGCAAGCCTGCCGCGTAACGGGGTTCGGCGTAGTTCGACAAGACGATCACGCCCATTTCCGGATGTGCCTCACGCACCCAGTGCGCCAGCCGGATACCTTCGTCGGTCGACGTCGGCGGCATGCGGATGTCGGTGAGCAGGATCGTCGGCTGCTTCTCAGCCACGAGGTCGACCGCCGAGTCGTAGTCCTCGGCCTCCCCCACCACGGTCAGCTGGGGATCGCTCGACAACGCGCGGGACACGCTGTCGCGCACGAGCAACGAATCCTCTGCGATGACGACAGAGACCTGATCATTCACGTTGCCCGCCACTCCCCAGTGGTTGAGTTCTCGAATTATCACCCCGGCCGGCTCGCCACCGCGCGATAAGCGCAAGCTCGGCGATAGTTGTGATCGCAAAGGTTCATTGCGCATTCGCCACTGAGGCCACAGAATCACCTCATGGGGGACTCTTTGCTGACCGAACGTGGATCGTCGACGTGTCAGACGTGACACTGGGATCGGGCCCAGGTCCGCTCGCGCCATCAGCCATCCCGAGCGGCGTCGACGATCTCCCACACGCGCTCGCGGACGCTGTATCCGACCTCATCGGAAAGCCCAGGGCGCGCGGCCTCATCCACCTGTGTTCGGCCGTCGGCGCGATCGTGGCGGGCACGACGCTGGTGACCGTGGCATGGACGACGGCATCGCCGAGAGCGGGTTGGGCCA
>NZ_LZKP01000189.1 GCF_001672895.1 Mycobacterium sp. E740 | reverse complement strand
GCCGCACAGCGGCAGCGGTTGGCTGATCGGCTTTCGGCGCGATCACCGGATTGGGCAGGTCGGTGCCGGGCTGAGGGTTCAGAGCCACTCCCCTGTAACCCCGGCGCCCACGAGATTCATCCCCGACATACGGGTCACCCTAGTCCCCGGTTCACCCGCGCCCTCAGCACCGCCGCCGGCGGCAGCGTGCCGAGCGCGATCAGCACCAGGACCGCGTAGGCCATGATCCCGGCACCGCCGAAGATGACGTCGTCGCCGGGTCCGCCGAAGGTCATCAACGCCACCGCGAGCAGCCATGTCCACAGCGGCAGGGCCGCCACCCGGGGCGACGAGGTCCAGTGCAGTGCGGCCCACACCAGCGCGGCGTTGACGAGGCCGGCGATCAACGCGCTGACGGGAAACGGGATCGACCCCAGCCGCAGCGGAAGAAGCAGAGCTGCCGCGACGGCGCAGAGCACGCCGTCGATTGCCAGCAGCGTCAGGACCGCGATGCGCCGAAGGTCCGCGACGAAGGAACTCAGGTCGGGATGCTGTCCAGCAAGCCGGTGAGCGAGCCGATCACCCACTGCAGGCTGTCGAACCGGTCCTGCCAGTGCTGCAAATTGGGATCGAGATCAGGGTCCATGGCCGTCCCTTCGTTGCGCCGCCGACTGGCAAAGCTTACTCCTCCGCCGCGTCACTCATGAAGGTTCAGCCCGGCCAGCAGGTCGGTTTCCCAGCCGCGGGCATCGCGCTCGCCCGCCTTGCCCGCCGCCAGGATGTAGTGCTCGACCGCACCGACCGGCAACACGATGTTGTTGGACAGCGAGAACGACCGGCCGTTTGCGGCGACGCTGATCTGCGTGGCGTGCGCCCGCATCGCGGCGACCTTGGCGTTCAGTTGCGCCGGGTCGTCGATGACGGCGTCGATCGCGTCGTCGGGATACCCGAAGCCCAGTTCGTCGGCGCTCAGCCGGGTCCATTCCGGCGGCGCGTCGTCGAGCTCGGCGAGCCCTTCGGCCAGCGCGCTCTTGGCCGTCACTGCCCAGTACACCTTCGGGACCGTCCACGGGTCACCGGGAATGTCGGCGGCGCCGGCTTTCTCGACGGCGCCCATCGTCACCTCGTGGCTGTGGATGTGATCCGGGTGGCCGTACCCGCCCTGCGGGTCATAGGTGACGACGACGTGCGGACGCAGGTCACGGATGACCGCCACCAGCGCGCCGACGCTCTCGGCGGGGTCGGCGTCGACGAACCGCTGATGGTGACGACGCGGCGTGCCCACCATCCCGGAGTCGCGCCAGCGCCCGGCCCCGCCAAGGAAGTGCGGTTCGGCGATTCCCAACGCGCTCAGTGCGGCGCTCAGTTCGCCGATGCGGTACCCACCGAGCTGGTCGGCCGCGTCGACGGCGAGGTGCGCCCACCGCTGTCCGATCACCTCACCCTCTTCGCCCAGGGTGCACGTGACGACGCGCACCTGGGCGCCGCGCGCGACGTAGTGGGCGATCGTCGCCCCGGTCGTCAGCGTCTCGTCGTCGGGATGTGCGTGCACGAACAGCAGCCGCGCCCCGGCGACGCGGTCGAACGCGTTGGCTTCCATTCGCACCAGCTTGCCTGCCGGCTGGCATAGATTCACGAGGTGTCTCGGCGCACCGTGGAGTTCGGCTGCGCGGTGATGATCGTCGGGCTGCTCGCCGGCGTCGCAGGCGCGGCAACGACGCTGTTGCTGCACGGCGTCGAACACCTCACATACCACTATTCGTTCGGCACCCTGCTGACCGGTGTCGGTGGCAGCAGCCCGGTCCGCCGCGCGCTGGGACCGATGATCGGCGGTGCGCTTGCCGGGTGCGGATGGTGGCTGCTGCGGCGACGCGCCGAAGTCCCGTCGCTGTCGGCGGTGATCACCGGTAACCGGCGGTTGCCTCGAGTGCCGTTGTGCATCGACGCGGCGTTGCAGGTGCTGCTCGTCGGGTCCGGCGCGTCGCTGGGCCGGGAAAGCGCGCCGCGTCAGATCGCTGCTGCACTCGGCGATCTCGGGACGACGCGGCTGTCGCTGACGGCTCGCGACCGCGAGATCCTGCTCGCGTGCGCGGCGGGCGCCGGTCTGGGCGCCGTCTACAGCGTGCCGCTGGGCGGGGCGGTGTTCACCGCGCGGATACTGCTGCGCACCTGGCATCCGCGCGCGGTCGGCGCAGCGCTGATCACCTCGAGTCTCGCTGTCGCGGTGGCGTCTCCGGTCACCCATCTCGAACATGCGCTGACGTGGCCGGACTTCGAACTGTCCTATCTGTTCGTGCTCTTGGCCGTGGCCGTCTCGCCGCTCGCGGCCGGGATCGGTTTCGCGTTCGACCGCGTCATGGCCGCCGCGCGCCCGCGAGTCCAGTTGCGAGCCTGGTACCTGGTTCCGGCGGTGGCCGCGGCCGGGCTGTTGACCGGTGTGTGCTCGATCTGGTGGCCCGAGCTGCCCGGCAACGGCAGGAGCATCCTGACGGTCAGCGTCAACAGCGGGCTCACGCTGGGCGCAGCGGCGATGATCCTGGTGCTCAAACCGCTTCTCACCGCGGTGTTCCTGCGCTGCGGCGCCGTCGGCGGGTTGATCACGCCTGCGATGGCGACCGGAGCGGCGGCGGGTTCGCTCATCGGCCTCGCGCTCAACGAAGCGGGCGCGGGCATCAATGTGGCGGCCTTGTCGTTGACGTGCGCCGCAGGCGTGCTGGCCATCACGCAGCGCGCGCCGCTGTTCGCGGGGCTTTTCGTGTGGGAGCTCGCGCATCCGCCGTACTGGTTGCTGATCGTGTTCGGCATCGGCGCCTTCGGCGCGCACGGTGTACGCCTGCTACGTCAGCGGGGCGTAGCTACTGCCGAGTCTTGACCCAGTTGCCCGCGTCGCCGACGATGCCGACCGGCACGGCGCCCGAAAGGCTGACGTTCTGCACGCTGGGGCCGGCCGCCACGATCGTGGTGTCCTGCAGGATCGGCAGCACGGTTGCCATGTTCCACAGCCGCGGTTCGACGGCCGTGATCACGTCGGCGATCTTCTCGGTGCCGTCGAGCGCGGCGTCGATCTTCGGTTGGATGCTGCGGTCGCAGATGCCGGTGATGTTGCTGGGCGCCTGAACGAGCTCGTCGGATTCCGGTGCGGGACTGGGCTTTTGAGGTGTCGTCGACGCGGGCGTCGAATTGGGTACCGACGCGGGCGTCGAATTGGGTACCGACGCGGGTGTCGAATTGGGTACCGAAGTGGGGCTGGGCCGCCGAGTGGTCGGCGTGGCGGTCGGCGCGACCGGTGTCGTCGCGCCGGGTTGCACGGTCGCCACCGGCGTCGTCTCCAGGGCCCGGCACCCGTAACGTGACGCGAGCGACGTCGCGAGGTCGCCGCCGGCGTGATGCCAGCCGACCACCGCGTCGACGCGGTTGTTGGGCAGGGCGTCGCCGTAGAGGACGACGGGGTCCAACGCGGTCACCGATGCCGTGATGCCGACGTTGCGCAACTGGTCGGCTGCCGTGTTGGCGACGGCGACCGAGGTCGGGTCGTTGGCCGCCACCCCGATCACCAGCGACAGCGGGTCGCCGTTCTTGGCGATCCGCCCGCGATCGCCGTCCGGCGGCGGCGTGCCCGGGGTGGGCGGTGCGCTGGTCGCGACCGGTTCCAGCTCATAGCCGGCGTCGGCGAGCAGTCCGAGCGCGTCCGTCTTGGCCATCGCCGGCGGCGCGGTGGGCACATAGCCCGGATCCGACGGCGAGCGCACCTGCGCCTGCGCCAACGTCACCGTGTTGTCGTCACCGGCACCCACCGCGGCGAGAAGGTCGACGTCGAGCAGCCCCAGAATCGCTTTGCGCACTTGGGAATCCGCTAAAGCGGGCTGCTGGGCCCGCAGGCTCAACTGCATCACGCGCGGGGTGACGATCCGTGCGGTGCGCACGTCGGGGATCGCGGACAGCTGGGCGAAGGTCGCCGCCCCGCCGTGCACCTGGGCGACCTGCGTATCGCCGTTGCGGATCGAATCGGCAAGCGCCGCGGAGTCGCCGCCGCGCCGCAGCAGCACCAGGTCCGGTTTGGCCGGTGTGCTCCAGTACCGGTCGTTGCGGGCCAGCAGGATCTCATCGCGCTGCGGATCGATGCTCTCCACCCGGAACTGTCCCCCGGTGACGGGCAGCGCGCGGGCCAGTCCCGCGGCGAATCCGCCCGGGACGTCCTTGACGATGTGGGCGGGCAGGATGTTGTTGAACAGTTCGCGCCACGCCGGGTACGGCTGCGAGAACGTCACGACCGCGGTCTTGCCGCCCTCCGTCGACTGGACCCCGGTGATCAGGTCGTAGCCCGCGGGGTCGACGACGCCGGGCTGGCTGACCATCTGCTGCCACAGGTACCAGAAGTCGTCGGCGCCGATGGGCGCGTTGTCGGTCCACGACGCTTCGGGCCGGATCTTGTAAGTGACGGTGAACGGATCCTCACTCGTCACCTGTGCGGACAACAGCAGGGTGGGGTCGAGCTCCCAACGCGATCCCGTCGGCATCTTCGAATCCGCAATGGGCCGAAAGGAACTCGGCAGCACCAGCGAACTGATCGCCGCATTGACCGGGGACTGGTCTGACAGCAGGTGCGGGTTGAAGCCGGGGCCGATCCAGTCGATCGCCATGATGATCTGTGTCGCCTTCAACGGCGGGGGCGCCGTCGTCTCCGAGGTGTCGGTGCTCTGCGGAGCGGGCGGCGGGCTGACGGTGCACGCGGCCACCAGGGTCACCATCGCGAAGATCGCGGCGATGACGCGTGGGGGGCCGGACACGACAAACAGGGTATCCGCCAGGTTCAGTTCCGGGCCTTTGCGCGCGCTTTGGCGCGTGCGCGCAGGCTGGCGTTCAGCTCGACCTTGCGCACGCGCACGACCTCGGGTGTCACCTCGACGCATTCATCCTCGGCGCAGAACTCCATCGCCTGTTCGAGGGTGAGCTCCAGCGGCCGGGCCAACGTCTCGATGACGTCGGCCGTCGAACTGCGCATGTTCGTCAGCTTCTTCTCGCGGGTGACGTTGACGTCGAGATCCTCCGCGCGCGGGTTGATGCCGACGACCTGACCTTCGTAGGTGTCCTGGCCCGGCTCGACGAAGAACTGGCCGCGGTCGGCCAGCTGGATCATCGCGAACGGGGTGATGCTGCCGCTGCGGTCGGACACCAGCGAACCGGTGTGACGGGCGCGAATCTCCCCGGCCCACGGCCGGTAGCCGTCGAAGACGGCGTTGGCGATGCCGGTGCCACGGGTCAGCGTCAAGAAGTCGGTGCGAAAGCCGATCAGGCCGCGGCTGGGCACGACGAAGTCCATCCGCACCCAGCCGGCGGCGTGGTTGGTCATGTCCTCCATCCGGCCCTTGCGCGCGGCCATCAGCTGCGTGATCGCGCCGACGAACTCCTCGGGACAGTCGATGGTCATCGCCTCGAAGGGCTCGTGCAGCTTGCCGTCGATGGTGCGGGTGACCACCTGCGGCTTGCCGACCGTCAGCTCGAAGCCCTCGCGTCGCATCTGCTCGACCAGCACGGCCAGCGCCAGCTCGCCGCGGCCCTGCACCTCCCAGGCGTCGGGCCTGCCGATGTCGACGACCTTAATCGACACGTTGCCGACCAGTTCCTGGTCGAGCCGGTTGCGCACCATGCGGGCGGTGAGCTTGTGGCCGGACACCTTGCCCGCCAGCGGTGACGTGTTGGTGCCGATGGTGACCGAGATCGCCGGCTCGTCGACCGTGATGCGGGGCAGCGCGTGAGCATGGTCCGGATCGGCCAGGGTGTCACCGATCATGATCTCCGGCATGCCGGCGACGGCGACGATATCACCGGCGACGGCCTCGTCCGTCGGATTGCGCTCGACGCCCACGGTCGCCAGGAGTTCGGTGATCTTGGCGTTGGTGACGACGGGCACG
This sequence comes from Mycobacterium sp. E740, assembly GCF_001672895.1. Lineage (GTDB taxonomy): Bacteria > Actinomycetota > Actinomycetes > Mycobacteriales > Mycobacteriaceae > Mycobacterium. The sequence goes on along the minus strand of NZ_LZKP01000189.1, from coordinate 6,262 downwards.
CCGTCCACTTCGCGCATCCACGCGACCTGCTGGCCCTTGCGCAGCTTGCCGTTGTAGATGCGGATCAGCGCCAGCCGGCCCAGGAAGGCCGAGGCGTCGAGGTTGGTGACCAGTGCCTGCAGCGGGGCTTCGGGGTTGCCGCTGGGCTGCGGGATGTGCTCCATGAGGACGTCGAAGAGCGGATCGAGGTTGCTGCCGTCGGGGTTCTCGCCGTTGGCGGGCTCAGTGGTGCTCGCGATCCCGGCCCGCCCGGATGCGTACAGCGTGGGCAGCCCGAGTGCTTCCTCCGCGGCCTTCTGGGCTTCTTCGTCGAGGTCGGAGGCGACGTCCAGCAGCAAATCGTGGCTGTCGGAGACGACCTCGCTGATCCGCGCGTCGGGGCGGTCGGTCTTGTTCACCACCAGGATGACGGGAAGGTGGGCGGCCAGCGCCTTGCGCAGCACGAACCGGGTCTGCGGCAGCGGGCCTTCGGACGCGTCCACCAGCAGCAGCACCCCGTCGACCATGGACAGCCCGCGTTCGACCTCGCCGCCGAAGTCGGCGTGCCCGGGCGTGTCGATGACGTTGATGACCGTCACGCTGCCGTCGGCGTGATGGCGGTGCACCGCGGTGTTCTTGGCCAGGATCGTGATGCCCTTCTCACGCTCCAGGTCGCCGGAGTCCATGATGCGCTCAGTGGCGTCGTCACCACGGTGTGTCAGCGCGCCGGACTGGCGCAGCATGGCGTCGACGAGGGTCGTCTTCCCGTGGTCGACGTGTGCCACGATGGCGACGTTTCTGAAATCAGGCTGGGAACTCACTTCAGAATCATCCCAGTGCGGTCGGCCGATCACGAAAACGAGAGATGCCCGTCACTTGAAGCCCAGCAAGCTCGCCGGCCTCGAACCGAAGAAGAAGTGCTGCCAAAGTAAGCCCCGGTGCAAGCGCTGCCCGGTCGTGGTTTCGAAGGTGCGTAAGGCGCGATTGCACGGAGTCCGCGGCAGGAAACTCAAGAAAGTGTTCAAACGGGCACGGCGCGCATAGCCGCGCGCCGAATGGCATCAGCCGGCTGGAAATATATCGTGACACGAGATAAAATATCCTCATGCCGATCTACGAAGTGCTCACGATCGCCTTGGACGCGGTGCTGGCCGCAGCGGCGACCGTCGCGATATATCTCGGTGTGCTCGGACTTCTGGGCGCCTTCCATCTGGTCCGTTGCCCGCACTGCGACCACTTCACCTTCTCGCCGGGCAAGCGCGCCGAGCATGACTGTGCGCGGTGCCGCCACCCCCTGCTGATGCATCCGTGGCGAGTGGTTGCCCGCCCGACTCGGATCAGGTCCTAAGCGCCACGCAGCTGTACGTCGAGGCGCTTCAACTCCTCGACGTGCAGGGCGGTCAGCGACTCCAATCGCTCGGATCCGGCGTCGGTGAGTTGCAGCCGCACGACCCGGCGGTCGTCGCCGTCGCGGACCCGGCGCAGCAGTCCGCCACCCTCCGCGCGATTCACCAGTTCACCGGCGCTGTGGTGGCGCAGCAACAGGTAGTCGGCGACCTCACCGATGGTCGGCCCGCGATCATCGGCGTGCCCGCGGATCGCCAGCAGCAGCTGGTGCTGCATCGGTGTCAGGCCCGCCGCCTGCGCCTGCTCGGCGCTCCAGCGCTCGAACCGGCGCAACGCCGTGCGCAGCAGCAACAGCCGTGCGTACACGTCGTCCGGCAGCCCCATGCCGACCACCCTAGAGCGACTTCCCTTCGCTGGCTGGGCCTTAGGGATAAGACAGCAGCACCATCACCCGGCCGTCGGCCGAAGGCTCGGGGAAGCCGCTCTCGTCGAAGCCGTAGTACTGCCGCTGGATGTCGGTGATGTGGTCGATCACCCGGCCGTGCGTGCGTATCTCGTCGTCGTGGACGTCGTGCATGACGCCGACGAAGTCGGGCACCGACAGTGATTCGGCGAGCAGCAGCGCTTCGCCTCCCGACGAAAGCTCAACCAGCACACCGGCTCCGGAGAAATTGTTGCCGCCGCGCCCGGTGCCCCGTGGCGCCCAGTACACGGGTTCGCCGGCCACGTCGCCTTCGACGCGCCGATACTGGTCGACCGCTGCGGCGCCGTCCGCCACCGTGACGACGGGCAGCCTGTCGATGGTGCGCAGCTCGTCCCACCACATGTAGGCCAGCGGCAGCCCGACGATCGCGTAGACCATCACGATCAGCATCAGCAACGGCTTCCACGCCATCTCCCAGCTCAGCCTGACCTGCGAAGTGCCTTGTGCGACAGCGTGATCGTCCAGCTCGCGGCGGCCGAAGCGGAAAACGTACCAACTCAACAGCCGCGCCGCCGCCATGAGGGCCAACACGATGAGCCCGACGGCACCGGCGACACGCCAGTAGAAGGTACTGTCACCATGATTGATGGTCATGAGCGCCATTGCGGCGGGGATGGGCGCGGTGAGCAGAAGCAACAGCGAGTACGACGGATGGCTGGTCAGATACTCGTATTCGACTCTCCACGAACAGTTTCCGCCCATGACGGTGACATCGCCGAGGTCGGCGCGCACCATCGGCGTCCACGAGCCGCGTCTCACCCGCGGCTTGACCAGGCCGCGGAAGAAGACGAAACCGCAAACCAGCGACACGACGAGCGCACCCCAGAACACCCCGGGCATCGGGCCGCCGGTGCCCGGGACGCCGAACGCGCCGCGGATGTCGATCACCTTGGCGATGAAGAACGTCAGCGGCAGGGCGAAGAACAACTCGACCAGCCACGTCTGAACCAGCTGCGGGATCCGCGCGCCGATCCGGTCGAATGCGAGCACGCCCCGCCAGACGAACCGCAGCACGCGCATGAACCGAAAGGATAAGCGAGGGCGCGACGTTGGCGTGCCGACTAGGCCGTCAACGCAGCCCTCAGTTCGGGCAGCCACGCCCGGTCGGCGGGCACCCAGGGCAGGTCGTCGAGCTCGCCGGCGGTGACCCAGCGCAGCGCGCGGTGGTCGATGGGCTGCAAGGTGCCGCCGGTCCGGGTGACGACGTAGGCGCGCAGCACCGTCGTCGCGGTGAGCGTGACGTCGGCGCCGAGTCGCGCCCCGACCGTCACGTCGACGCCGAGTTCCTCATGCAGTTCGCGTGCCAGCGCGGCTTCGTCCGTCTCTCCGGCTGCGACCTTGCCGCCGGGCAGTTCCCACAGCCCGGCCAGCTCGGGTGGGCGGTCACGCTGAGCCACGAGCAGCGATGATCCACAGATCAGCGCACCGGCGACGACGATCTGATTCGACAGCTGGTTCGACATTGCGGCTGACGGTATACCGTCGAAGTCATGGCTGTGTTGACTGACGAACAAGTGGACCAGGCACTGCCCGACCTACCCGGCTGGGAGCGCGCCGACGGCGCGCTGCGCCGCTCGATCAAGTTCCCCGCGTTCCTCGACGGCATCGACGCGGTGCGCCGCGTCGCTGAGCACGCCGAAGCGAAGGACCACCATCCCGACATCGATATCCGTTGGCGGACAGTGACTTTCGCGTTGGTAACGCATTCCGAGGGCGGCATCACGGACAAGGACGTCGAGATGGCGCGAGACATCAACGGGATCGTCGGCCAGTAGCGGCGATCCAGCCCAGCGTGGCGAGCGTCGCGACGATGTAGACCAGGCCTGCCCACGCCAGGTACCAGGGCCGCGGGATCACCCAGATCGTCGGCTGCGCGAAGCTCAGCAGCCAGGGCACCCCGACGATCGTCAGCGCGAGCCAGGCCCAGCCCAGCACCCGTGCTCCCAGCCGCGCGTGCAGCGGTCCGTGCAGCAGCCAGATCATCAGCGGGATCAGCCAGACCCAGTGATGGGTCCACGAGATCGGCGACAACAGCAGTCCGAACAACTGCACGATCACGATCGCCCCGAGCCGATCCGAAGCGCCGCCTATCGCCCGCCACGCCAGCACCGCCAACACCGCGGTGAGCGCGATGCCACCCAGTACCACCGGCCCGTAACCCGCGTCGTGGCCGAGGATGCGCGATATGCCGCCCCGCCACGACTGGTTGAACGAGGTGCCGATCGGCCCGATGCGACCGGCGTCACCCAGCAGTTCGGTGAAATAGCGCCGAGTCTGGTCACCGACCACCAGAGCCGAGACACCCACGGTGGCAAGGAAAATCACCGCTGAGAACACCACCGCACCCCACCGTCGCGCACCCACGAAGTACAACCCGGACACCGCCGGCGTCAGCTTCACCCCCGCGGCGAGCCCGACCAACAGCCCCGACAGCCACCACCGTGAGCTGTACACCGCACACAACACCGCCAGCACCAGCAGCACGTTGATCTGGCCGTAGTCGAAGGTGCTGCGCAGCGGTTCGATCCAGATGCCGACGGCGGTCCACAACATCGCGGTCCGCCGGTCGCCCGAACCCAGCAGCCGCTGGCTGATCCGCACCACGCCGTACAGCGCAGCGATGATCCCGAGCTGCCACAGGAACGCGACGAGCCCGAACGGCAGCAGATGCAGCGGATAGAACACCACAGCGGCGAATGGCGGATAGGTGAAGGGCAGCGGAAAGTCCGGCGTCTGGTCGGCATAGACGTAGTCGTAGAGGGCACCGGGTTGGTCGAGCGCGCCGGCACCGCCGACGTAGACGTGCAAATCGACAAAGTTCGCGCCGTTGGGCACGAGGTAGGTCCAGGCAAGTCGGGCAGCGATGCTGAGCGCCAGCAGCGCCGGGCCAGCGTGGGCCAGTCGGGCGGGTCGGCGCGGCGCCGACGGATCGGCGCTTGTGGAGGTGTCGATCTGCACGACTTTATCGGCCGGTCACCGAAACCCTTCGCTTGAGTAACGGTTCCGTCACCGCCACACGTGTCACTTGAGTAACACCAGTAACTCCGTAGCTTCGGCCGCAGGCGTGCCGACACAACTGATTGGGAGAAACATGTACAGCACCAGAAAACTGTTCGCGACCACCATGATTGCCGCTGCCGGAGCGGTCTCGGCCGCCGTGGCGCTGAGCGCCGCCGCAGCCGCGGCTCCTGCGGCTCCCGCGCCGGCCCCGAGCGTGCCCGGCCTGCCGTTCATCCAGCAGCTGGCGTCGAACCCGGCCGCCGCAACGCAGCTGATGCAGGGCTTCACCTCGATGCTGAACGGCACCGCGGCAGCGCCCGCGTCGGCCGCCACCGAACCGCCGTCCGCGACCGCGTCGGTGACCTTGCCGCAACCGCCGACCGCATTGCCCGCCACGCCGGCGGCCGCCCCGGCGGCAACCACACCGGCCAACCCGGCAGGCAACCTGTTGTCGAACCTGCCGACCGGTCTGGCTTCGCTGATGCCGCAGAACTCGCCACTGGCCGGTCTGCTGCCCGCCGCAGCCACCGCGGCCACACCGAGCGTGCCGGCAGTGCCGGCCGCGGTCGCAGCGCCCGCCGCAGCTGCGGCAGCTCCGGCCGTGCCGAGCGCCGGTGTCGCGCCGCTGCTGATGCCGCTGTCCGCCCTGCCCTGATCGCGGCGGCGACGAGAACGACCAACTGGCCGACACCACCCACTACGAAACGCAAGAGGAAGCCATGTCAGCTCGAAGGATGTTCGCCACCGTCGCCATCGCGATCGGCTCATCGGCCACGCTGCTCGTCAGCGGCGTGGCCGGTGTGGCCGGCGCAGAACCAGCCCCACCCCCGTTGCCGATCGACGGACTGCAAGCGCCCGGTCTGTCAGCGGTGCAGGGGATCAGCCCGGCCATCCAGCAGGCGGCCGCCGATCCGACCAACGCCGCGTCGACGTTGATGGCTGCGGCCGCCGTGTTCGCCGGTGACGCGGTCGCACCCGCCGATTCGCGCAATGTCGCGTCGGCGGTGAACCAGTTCGTCGCGCACAATCCGGCGCCGGGCGTAGGGATCTTCGCCGGTCCGGCCACCGAGATCGCGGTGGCGAGCACGTTTCCGCCGTCCTTGAGGCAGTTGTTGCTGATCGACGGGTACATGAAGTCCTGCGTCGGTGGCGCATCCGGCCCGAACGCCGGACCGGAAGCGGCGGCCGGCGCCGGTGCTGGGGCGGGCGCCGGAACTGGTGCGGCCACCGGCACCGCTGCCGGAGCGGGTGCGGGCGCTGGAGCGGCGGCAGGAGCGGGAGCGGGTGCTGGCGCTGGTGCTGGTGCGGCCACCGGGGCTGGCGCGGCTTCAGGAGCGGGCGCAGGAGCCGGAGCAGCCGCCGGAGCGGCGCGGCTGCGGCGGCGTGTTGGATCGTCTCAGTCAACAGGCCAGCGAAGTCGCTGTCGGACAACGTTATTCCGGCTTCGGACAG
>NZ_LZKP01000188.1 GCF_001672895.1 Mycobacterium sp. E740 | reverse complement strand
GGCTGCGACGCGGTGCTCGGTCCTGCCGAGGACGGCGGATGGTGGGTGCTGGGCGTCTCGCGGCCAGAGATGGCCGATTGCCTGCGCACCGTTCCGATGTCGCAACCAGACACGGGCGCGCTGACGGCGGCGGCGTTGCGTAACGGTGGGATCGACGTCGCGATGGTCGACGAGCTCGCGGACTTCGACACCGTCGACGACCTCGAGACCGTCCGTCGAAAATGCCTGGCGGACAGCCGATTCCTGCGCGCAACCGACTCGGTGCGCATCTGATGTTCGGCCATCTCTACGACCGCGCCCTCGACGGTGAACGCTGCTGGATCCGCCACGACGACGGTGAGGTGCGCAACCTCCCGGTGCACCGCTGGATCGGCGGGGTGCACGCCGACGGCCGGTTCGACCGGGCGGTCGTCGAGCTGTGTGAAGGCCCGACCATCGACTTGGGTTGTGGCCCTGGACGATTGGTGAGCGAGCTGATCCGGCGCGGTATCCCCGCGCTCGGCGTCGACCAGTCCGCGACGGCGGTCGGGCTGGCCCGGCGCAACGGCGCGCCGGTGCTGCGGCGGGACGTGTTCGGCCAACTGCCCGGCACCGGCCGTTGGCAGACGGTGCTGCTCGCCGACGGCAACGTCGGCCTCGGCGGCGACCCGCTGCGGGTGCTGCGCCGGGCGGCCGAACTGCTGCGCCAGGGCGGCCGCTGCATCGCCGAGTTCGAAGCGCTGAACACCGGCATCAACACGGGCTGGGTGAGGCTGGAGTCTTCGCGGACGGTCGGTCCGTGGTTCCAGTGGGCGTCAGTTGGGATCGACTGCGCGGCCGGTATCGCCGAGAACGCCGGGCTGGCGCTGACCCGCGTCCATCCGATCGGAAACCGTGTCGTCGCGAGCCTCACGCTGTCCTAGGGGTCGGGCAGCAGATTTTCCGGAACGATTTGCAGGGTGCCGCGCGGCGTACTGCCGGTCACCAGGGCCGCACCCGAACGCGGGTCGACCGCAACGGAATTCGGCTGCTGCATGGTCGGCAGGACGCCGAGCTGTCGCGGCCTCGCGGCGTCGGCGATGTCGATCACCTGCAGCTGGTTTGTGGCTGTCAGCGTGACGTAGAGCCTGCGCCGCCCAGCGTCATACGCCAACCCGTAGGGTTTCCCCTTCGCGTCGACGCGGGCGACTTCGGTGATCTGCGGCGTGACCCGTTCGATGAGGACGGCATTCCCGTCGGTGTCGGCGAAGGCGGCCAGGTCCTCGGACAACGCCACGGCGTGCGTCAACTTGGTGCCGACAGGGCCGTGCGCGACCTGCTGACGACTCGAACCGTCGTACACCCAGACGCCGTTTCCCTGCACATCGGCGACTGCGGCGTATCTTCCGACGGCGGCGGCCCCGCCGGGTTGCGGTGGGCCGGCGGGCAGCGAGGCGATCACCGCCCCGTCCCGCACGAACACCACGCCACCACCCAGCTCGCTGGTGACGACGATCGTGCCGTCGGCGGTGCGCACCGCGTCATGAGGCTGGCGGCCGACACCCTTCGCCGTCGAGACCACGCTGCCGTCGGCAAGGCTGAGTTCGGAGAGCTCGTCGGACGTCTCGAGCGGTGCCAGAACCGGCCCGTCGGGTCCGGCGAGACTCAGGTGTCGAGCCGCGCCGGCCGTGGAAATCGACTGGCGCACAGCGCCGGTCGAGGCGTCGACGAGCGCGATGGCCGCCGGGTCGCGTACCGCGACGGCCGCGATTCCCGATGTTCCGATGACGATGCCCTCGGGTCCGCCCGGGAACGGCACCACCTTTCCGGCCGGCGGTACGGTCGGGGCGCCCGCGAGGGCAGGCTCTGCCGCGGCCGCCGACGTCACCGGCGCGGCGGACGGCTGCGCCGGGGGTTCGTCGGCGCACCCAGCGAGCAGTGCGGCTGCGGCGACCAAGCGGAGCGTCGCCTTCAGGACGTTCATCACGTTCTTGCCGGTGTCCCTTCGCTCGATGGGCCGGCGTCGGCGCGAACGACCGTCGCCAAGCGGATTGCGTACGCGACCGCGCTGACGCCGAACATGACCGCGGTGAGCAGCAGCCATCTGCCCAGAAACCCGTCTTGGACCTGACCGGTGGCGGCCAGATAGGTCGGGCCACCTTGTTCGATGATCCCTGGCAGGAAGACCAGGAACGTCAGACCCGCTCCGAGCGCGGGCACCCGGATGTAGTTGAGCACCGGCAATCGCGTCGCCGATCGCCGGTTCGTGGACTCGACCAGTAACCGGTCCGCCAGCGCGTAGATCGGGAACAACACGAGGTCGTGCGCGATGATCGCGGCGGCGAACCAGACCGCGATCGACTGCCACCAGACATCCGGGTTCCACAACGTCGCGGGCTCGACGGTGGCCACCACATAGCCGAAGAGAGCGAAGCCGGCGGTCACGGTCAGCAGATGCAACGGATTGGAACCGTATATGCGGCGAAACATGCTCAGCCGACCCTGAATTCGATGGACCGGACCCACTTCGTGTTGTGCACGCCGGGTAAGGCCGGGACGATGATCCGGGCCGGGAAGCCGTGGTCCGGTGACAGCTCCGCGCCGTTGACCCGTAACGCCAGCAGCGAGTCCGGATGTGCGATCTGGTTCGCCTGCAGGGTGGCGCTGTTGAACACACCGCGTCGTTCCATCGACTGCACGAACGCCGATCTCGGTTGCGGAACGCCGGCCAGCCGAGCGAGCTCGCGCAGCGGGACGCCGGCCCAGGTCTCGGTCGTCGACCAGCCCTCCACGCACGCGATCGGCAACCGGGCGGTGTGCTGCGTCATCGCGGTGAGCGCCGCACGGTCCACGGAAACGGGCGTCGGCCCACCGGTCAGGATGAGTCGCCACCGTTCTCCGGTCTGTTCGGGGGCGATCCCCGCCGCCACAGCAGTGCGATTGACCTGAAAATCGTTGGGCCCACTGCCGCGGGTACGCCCCCGCGGTAACAGCAGCGCCGCGTGACGGGCGAAGCCGCCGATCGTCTGTCCCGCGGTGAGCACCGCCATGAACAGCGCGCCACCGCCGACCAGCGCCAAGGCCCCGCGCCTGCTGATCGTCGCCGGCATCGGGTCGACGGCCACCAAACCGTCGGGGTCGTACGGCTCGGGTCTCGTAGCGGCTCGCCGGGTGCGCAACACGTCCCGCAGCGACATCGATCGCAAGCCGGTGCGCATGCGCGGAATCTTGATCGCGATGTGCACGAGGAAGCCCGCGATGAAAACCCACGCCCCGTAATAGTGGGCGGTGTAGAAGCTGAAACCGAAGATGTAGTCGTACTGGATGTTCAGCACGCCGGTGATGATCTCGAACAGAATCCCGCCGACCAGCATCAGCAACGAAACACGTTCCAGGACCTGGGCGACCGACCGCGACGGTGGCCACGCGAACAGACGCGGGATCACCGACCACAACTTGGCGAGCACGACAGGGATCAGCACCAATCCCAATCCGACGTGCACGCCCTGGCTCAACCGGTACAGCCACGACGGATCGGTCGGCCAGTCGAAGGTCGGCAGTTTCAGCCAGCCGACGTCGGCCGGGATGGCCTGACCGAACTGCGGCCCGTACGCGACGTAGGACAGCAGTCCGGTCAGGATGACGATCGGCAAGCTGATCAGGAGCACCGATCCCAACACCGACGTGAACCACAGGCCGCGCAGTGGGCTACGCCAGCGGAACACCATGTCAATAGAGTCCAGCGTCACGCGTCCAGGTCTGCAGACGACCCGCGACCGTTACCAATTCGTCAGAATCAAATGGTTCAACAGCAGCGCGCCCACCACGTTGGCCGCGAGCCACCAGCGCTGCGAACGAGGCGGAAGCAACGCCCCCGCAGCCGTCAGCCAGACGGTGAACGGCAGCCAGATGCGTTCGGTCTCGGCCTTACTCAGCATGGACAAGTCCGCGAACACGATTGCCGCCAGCGCGCCGATGAGGATCATGTGCAACCCGGGTCGGCGCCGGATCGCCGCGATGTCGAATACTCTGCCCAGACCCGCCACGCTGCCCAGTCCGATCGCGCAGACCACCGACGCCAAATTGGCCCACGCCCAGTACTGGAACGGCCGGTCGGTGGCGATTCCCTGCCAATACCGTTCCTGCACCAGGTGATAACCGTCGAGCCACCAGAAACCGACGAACGCGAAGAGACCCACCACGGCGAGGACGACGACAACCGCAGGCACCGCGGTGCGCATCGCGGCCCGCCAATCCGGCGCGCACATCAGCACAGCCAGCGCAGGCAGAGCCATCAGGCCGAGCCCGTAGTTGAGGAAGATGCCCCAGCCGAACAGCAGTCCCGCACCCGCGGCGGCCAATGCCCGCCAACGCGTTTCGCGGCCGACGGCCACAGCCAGCAGCGCGATGGCCCACGCCGCGACGCCGGCGAAGTACCCGTCGGCCGACACCGCGATCCAGATCGCGGTCGGCGCCACCGCCACGAACGGCGCGGCCAGCCGCGCGGTGTTCTCCTCGGTCAGCGCGTGCAGCGCGACCAGGATCGCCGCGGCCGCACTCGAGCCGACCAGCAGGCACAGCAGGCCTGCCCACGCGCCGCCGCCCAACCCGATGCGGTCGAGCCACACGAATGTCAGCAGCGCGCCCGGCGGATGCCCGGACACGTGGGTGATCCACGAATCCGGCTGGTAGTCAAGGATTCTGTCGGAAAATGTGCGCAACGCATGCGGTATGTCGGTGACGGTCGGGACCTGTGTCAGGTACTCGTGGCGGTCGGCCAGCCTGCCGGCGAAGCCGCGCTGCCAACCGTCGATCATCGCCAGCGAGAACGCCCACGCACACGACGTCGCCCACGCCACCAGGGGAACGGCGCGCCACGGTAGCCGCTGCGCCAGCGTGGGCCCCCAGAGCACGGCCGCGGCGCCGATCAGGATGGCGGGAATGGTTCCCCAGCCGACGTGCGCGTTGCGCCACCCGAAGATCGGGGCGGCCTCGGCGAAGTCGTGCAGGCGTTTCGGCGTCGCGTTGAGCAGCGGCGTGACGATGCCGAGGTGCAGATGCGGGACGACGAACGCCGCGACGACGAGCACCACGCCGACGCCGACCGCCACCGTCTCTCTGCGACCCGTCTGCATCTCGCCACCCTAGTGGTGGCCGGGGGTGCACCTCTCCCGCGCGAGCGACCGTGTCTGTACGAGAAACTGCGGCGTGTCGCGTACAACTGCGGTCCCTCGCGGCGGACGACAGCGTCAATACAGTCGCGTGCGGGTGTTCTCTTCGCTGTAGTACTCGTCGAGCTGAGCCTGGCTCCAGTCGTAGCGGATCGACTTGAGCAGTTGCGCGACGCTCGGCAGCGCCGACGGGTTCCAGGTCGACGGGTCCCACGCGTCCGATCGCAGAAACGCCTTGGCGCAGTGGAAGAAGACCTCTTCCACCGCGATCTCCAGCGCAAGGATCGGTCGTTTACCCGCCACGCTCAGCGCGTCGAAATAGTCGGCGTCCGAGAGGATTCGCGCGGTGCCGTTGATGCGCAACGTGTCCCCGCGGCCGGGGACCACGAACAGCGTGCCGACATGCGGGTTCTGCAGGACGTTGAGATAGCCGTCGACGCGCTTGTTGCCCGGCCGCTCGGGGATGGCGATCGTCGCGTCGTCGACGACGTGCACAAACCCCCGCGGGTCGCCCTTCGGGGACACGTCGACGCGGCCGTGCGCGTCCGTCGTCGAGACGAAGCACAGGGGCGAATGCGCGAGCCAGTCGCGTTGCACCGGCGACAGGCGGTCCTTGACCTTGTTCGCGACATAGTGGTCCGGTTGACCGACGACGGCTCGCAACTCCTCGACGGTGCTGACTTCGCGGCGCATCGCTACATCATCCTCGAAATCATCCTCGGCGGCCGGCACGAGCTCAGCGCGGTCCGGCGAATCGCGCGGTGAGCGCCCGGCGGTCGATCTTGCCGATTCCGCGTCTCGGCAGGTCGTCGACGACGTGCATCTCGCGGGGCGCCGCGGTGGCGTCCAGGGTGGCGGCGACGTGCTCGCGCAGTTCGGCGAGCGTCGGGGCGGCGAATCCGGTCGCGAGCACGATAGCCACAGCCACGCGCTGCCCCAGCCGCTCGTCCGGCACCCCGAACACCGCGCATTCGCCGACCGCCGGATGCGCGACGAGCACCGCCTCGACGATGTGCGGGATCACGGTCAAACCGCCGC
>NZ_LZKP01000187.1 GCF_001672895.1 Mycobacterium sp. E740 | reverse complement strand
TTCGACTCGGATTGCAGATTCCCAACTTCTCCTACGGCACGCCGGTGGCCGAGTTGTTCCCGGCCGTGATAGCCCAGGCCCAAGAAGCCGAGGCAGCCGGTTACGACACCGTGCTGGTGATGGACCACTTCTATCAACTGCCGATGCTGGGTGAGCCCGATGAACCGATGCTGGAGGCCTACACCGCACTGGGCGCTCTGGCCACGGCCACTCAGCGCGTGCAGCTGTCGACGCTGGTCACTGGCAACACGTATCGCAACCCAACCCTGCTCGCAAAGGCTGTGACGACGTTGGACGTCGTCAGCGTGGGACGTGCCGTCCTCGGTATCGGGACGGGATGGTTTGAGCTGGAGCACCAGCAGCTGGGTTTCGACTTCGGCACTTTCAGCGAGCGTTTCGAAAAACTCGAGGAGGCATTTCAAATCGTCGTGCCGATGCTGCACGGCGAGCGACCCAGCTTCTCCGGCAAGTGGTATCGCGCCGAGAACGCGATCAACGAGCCCCGATATCGGGACCACATTCCGATCATGCTCGGCGGCAGTGGCGAGAAGAAGACGTTCCGGTTGGCCGCTCGTTACGCCGACCATCTCAACATCCTCGCCGATATTTCCGACCTGCGCGGCAAGGTGGATGTGCTTCGCCAACGCTGTGCCGAAATCGACCGTGATCCAGTGACTTTGGAGACCAGTACCCTGCTGACCGTCGTGGTCGACGGCTACGGTGCGTCGCGGGACATGCCCGAGGCACATGGCGGTCGCTCGGTCACCGGGACGCCCGACCACGTGGCCGAGGAAATCGAACGCCGGGTGCTCGGCGCGGGGGTAGACGGGGTGATCATCAATCTGCCCGCGCACGGATACACGCCGGGCGTCATCACCGCGGTCGGTGAGGCGCTCAAACCATTGTTCAGCAGGTAGAAGCCTGCGCGCGAAACACTCCCGGTTCGGCGGCCGGGGGTGTTTTGTTCTCCATATGGACCGAATCTGGCAGAGGACGTGGGATCGGTACGGGCCGAGGTATTCGTGGGCGATATGGGCAGTCACGTTGGCCTCGATGCTGGTGGTCTACATCCTCTGGTCGCAGCTTCTCGTCGCCTTCGAGAACTCGGATCGCTACCTTGCCGCGGCGGTCGTCACCGTAGTCGCCGTCCTGCTGAATGCGTCGGTATCGATTCTTCCCGCCAGCCGTAGGCTTCGCCGGGCGCATCAGTGGGCTGCCGGCCGCGATGTCGACCGCATGGAGGCGCTGGCAGACACGTACGCCTGGTCCCGGGCCGCGAGCGTCCGCGCCATTGGGTTCCTGCCTGTCTGGACCGCACTCTTCACGGCGTCCATCGGCGCATTGGCGGGAGCGACGGGCTGGCGGCTGGGTCAGTACGGAATCCTGGGCGCCGCGTTGGGCTTCGCGATGGCGCTGCTCGGCATGCACACCTCGGTGCAAGGAGCGATGCGTCCGGTCCGGTCCGCACTCGCCGCCGACACCGGAATCGGTGAAGAGCTGCCCCGATCAAACCCGACGTTCGCAGCGTGGCTCAACGCCGCGATGCTGGGAGCTCTGTTCGGTTTCACCGTCATCGGCGCGATACTGGGCATCGTGTGGGACAGCGCCGGCAAGTTCCCGGTGCTCCTTGTCTTGATCGGTTGCGTGGCGATCGTTGTCGCTTGGCCGATTACCGTCAGCGGGATCGTTTCACCGTCCCTGCGACCTATTCGCGACCTCGCCCGCGGCACTGAACGGGTCGCCGCGGGCGATTACACGCAGCGCCTACCGGTGGTCCAGGACGATGACTTGGGCGCGCTGGCGGCATCGTTCAACCGCATGCAGACGGGATTGGCTGAGCGGCAACGTCTTCAAGCGGCTTTTGGTACGTATGTGGATCCAGTCCTCGCCGCACGGCTGCTCGAGCAGGGTGATGATGTGTTCACCGGTGAGCGCCGCGAGGTGACGGTGATGTTCGTGGACATCCGTGATTTCACGCCGTTCGCGGAGGCGAACCCCGCCGAGGACGTCGTCGCCCGCCTGAATGCGTTGTTCCAGATCGTGGTGCCTGCGGTGGTCGATGCGGGTGGGCACGTCAACAAGTTCCTCGGCGACGGTGCACTGGCCGTCTTCGGTGCGCCGAACGACCTTGCTACCCATGCTGATGCCGCTTTGACGACGGCGGTGCTGATTCATCAACTTGTCGTCCAGCGATTCGACGGACAGCTTCGGATCGGTATCGGCATCAACACCGGCAGCGTGATCGCGGGAACCATCGGTGGCGGAAGCAAGCTCGAATTCACGTTGATCGGTGACACCGTCAACGTGGCCGCACGCGTCGAGCAACTCACGAAGGCAACCGGCGATGCGATTCTTCTCACTCAGCAGACCGCCGACGCCCTGGTGTCTCGACCGCTCGGTCTCCTCGACCGGGGATGGCAAGCCGTCAAGGGCAAGTCAGATGCAGTCAGAGTCTTCTGTCTCGATTCGGCGATGACTGGATGAAGGCTTACATCGACGCCGCCGAGCCGATTGACGACAGACGCCGTCACGAGTGGGGACGGCGGTTGCTCGTCCTAGGGTCAACCGAATTCAGACGGTGCTGACGTATCCGCCGTCGATGCGGTAGTCGGATCCGGTGATATTTCCGGCGCGGTCGCTGGCCAGGAAGACAACCAGGTCCGCGACTTCTTCCGGAGTGGTGAACCGACCGGTCGCGGCTGAGGTTGCGAGGTCCGACCTGACCTCGTCAGCAGTCTGACCGCGAGCGGCCGCCAGCCCTGCGGCCACTCCGCCCGCCGCCGTCCACTTCTCGGTCGACACCGGACCCGGACTGACCGAATTGACACGAATGTTGTTCAGCGCCAGATCCTTTGACAACGCCTTCGCAAAGTTGGCGACAGCGGCCTTGGCGGCGCAGTAGTCGTAGGTGTTGGGCCCGGGAGAGTAGGCGCTGATCGAGCTGACGATGACGATCGAACCGCCTCCGCGCCGCTCGATCTGCGGCAGCGCGGCGCGGGTCGGCCGCACGACGCCCATCATGTTCAAATCCCAGGACGCCCGCCACTGGTCGTCCGAAATGCTGCCGAGCCCACCGGGTCGGGCCGTGGAACCGCCGACGTTGTTGATCAAGACGTCGATCCCGCCGTGGTCGGACGCCGTCGCGATCAATTCTTCGGCCGCACCAGCCTGGGTCAAGTCAACGGACACGAACGACACCTGCCCCCTCTCTTCAAGCAGGGGCAGATTCTTACCGGGGGTCCGCGACCCGGCCACCACATGCGCGCCCGCGTCCACGAGGGCCTTCGTCACCGCAAAACCGATGCCCTTGCTGGCCCCGGTCACGACGGCAACCTTGCCGGACAGGTGCAGATCCATGTGCACTCCTTCATCCGACCTGCGCGCATGACGCTACGTGATGTTTCGGGGGGCGACGGCGAAACCGTGAGCGCACCCGAAACGCCTCCGGTCACCGCCGCCGGGGTGCTTTCATTCGGCGTGGATCGCTTCGGACCAGCGGGGAGTCATGTCGGCCGACGTGCCTAACGCTCCGGCGCCCCCGCAGTTGGTATATACCAATCAAATCGGCGAGAGGATCAACGTGGGCAACACCGGTAACCGTCGGTCCCCGCGCCTGGGACAACTGGTGGCCATCGCGGCGGCCAGCGTCGGCATCATCTACGGCTACGACCTCTCCAACATCGCCGGTGCGCTGCTCTTCATCACCGACGAGTTCGGGCTGACCACCCGTCAGCAGGAGTTGGTGACGACAGCGATAGTCATCGGCCAGATCGCCGGTGCGATCGGCGGGGGAATGCTCGCCAACGCCATCGGACGCAAGAAGTCGATGGTGCTCGTCGCCGTCACATACGCTGCCTTCGCAGTTCTCAGCGCGCTGTCGGTGTCGGTGCCCATGCTGCTGGTGTCGCGGCTCCTGCTGGGGCTCACCATCGGTGTCTCGGTCGTTGTCGTGCCGGTGTTCGTCGCCGAATCGGCGCCGGCGAAAATCCGTGGCTCCCTGTTGGTCGCCTATCAGGTGGCCACGGTCGTCGGCATCATCATCGGATACCTGGTCGCATACTTCCTGGCCGGCTCGGGCAGCTGGCGGTGGATGCTCGGCCTGGCGGCGATACCCGCAGTGCTGGTCAGCCTGGTACTGCTGCGGATGCCGGACACGGCGCGGTGGTACATGCTCAAGGGCCGCGTCGAAGAGGCCCGTCAAACGCTGCGCCGGGTCGAGCCCAGCGCCGACGTCGAGGCCGAACTCGCCGAGATCAGCCGCGCGCTCGAGGAGGAAACCGGCGGCGCCCTGCGCGAGATGCTGCGGCGGCCCTATCTGCGCGCCACGCTTTTCGTGGTGGTGCTCGGCTTCTTCATCCAAATCACCGGCATCAACGCGATCGTCTACTACAGCCCGCGACTGTTCGAGGCCATGGGCTTCGAGGGTGACTTCGCGCTGCTGGTACTTCCAGCGCTGATCCAGGTCGCCGCGCTGGCGGCGGTGTTCGTCTCATTGATGCTCGTCGACCGAGTGGGCCGGCGGCCGATCCTGCTGGGCGGCATCGCGATGATGATCGCGGCCAATGCCATCCTGATCGGCGTCTTCGTCGCCGGCACCGAGTTCGGCGGCGCGCTCACGACCATCGGGTTCCTCGGCGTGCTGCTGTTCACGATCGGGTTCACCTTCGGCTTCGGCGCGTTGGTATGGGTCTACGCCGGTGAGAGCTTCCCAACCCGGCTGCGGTCGATGGGCTCGAGCGCGATGCTGACCTCCGATCTGGTCGCCAACGCCATCGTCGCCGCCTTCTTCCTGACCATGCTCAATTCGCTCGGCGGCGCCGGAACGTTCGCCGTGTTCGGCGCCTTCGCGCTGGCCGCCCTCGCCTTCGTCTATCGCTTCGCGCCCGAGACCAAAGGCCGTCAGCTCGAGGAGATCCGGCACTTCTGGGAGAACGGCGGGCGCTGGCCCGTTGAGGTCGAAGGCACGGCCGAGGACCCCAGCACCGCGAAGCCGTGACGCTCATCGCCGCCGGGACCGTCGTCCTGGGCGACCAGGTCTGCAAGCCGGGTTGGTTCGAGACCTCCGGGGGTCGGATCACCGGCTGCGGCCCGGGCCCGGCGCCCCGACCGCCCGACCACGACTTCGCCGATTGCGTTGTGGTGCCTGGGTTTGTCGACATGCATGTGCACGGCGGCGGCGGCGCGTCGTACACCGACGGCATCAGCGCGGAGATCGAACAGGCAGCCGAATTCCACCGGCGCCACGGCACCACCACGACGGTCGCCAGCCTGGTCACCGCGTCACCTGACGATCTTCTGCATCAAGTCCGGGTGCTCGCCGAGATGACTCGGCAGAAGACCGTCGCCGGCGTGCACCTGGAAGGCCCATGGCTGAGTGAGGTGCGCTGCGGCGCGCACGATTCAACGCTGGTGCGCGACCCCGATCCCGCCGAGATCGACGCGCTGCTCACCGCCGCGGACGGCACGATCCGGATGGTCACGCTGGCGGCCGAACGACCGGGCAGCGCCGACGCCATCACGCGCTTTGCCGACGCTGATGTCGTCGTCGCCATCGGCCATACCGACGCCAGCTACGACGAGGCCAAGCAGGCGATCGAACTGGGGGCGACCGTCGGCACCCACGTGTTCAACGCGATGCGGCCCCTTCATCACCGAGACCCCGGTCCGGCGCTCGCGTTGCTGGAAGATCCGCGGACGACGGTGGAGCTCATCGCCGACGGCGTGCACCTGCACCCTGCGCTCGTGCGGCAGGTCATCGAGACGGTCGGGGCCGATCGCGTCGCGCTGATCACCGACGCGATGGCGGCAGCCGGACTACCGGACGGCTCATTTCGGATCGGCGCGCTCGAGGTGGAGGTCGTCGACCGCATCGCGCGCCTGCGGGGAAGGTCGACCATCGCCGGCAGCACGGCGACCATGGATCAGCTGTTCCGCACCGTGGTCGGCCAACTCGGCGGCATCGATGAGGCGCTGGCCAAGGCGGTGAAGATGACGGCGACCACCCCGGCCCGAGCGTTGCAGCTCGACCGTGTCGGCAGCCTGGCCGTCGGCAATGACGCCAATTGTGTTGTGCTGGACCAGGATCTACATGTCCGACGGGTGATGCTCGACGGTGACTGGCTGCCGGAGCGATAGCACGGAGACCACCTCGCGGCGCCGAGATTTGGCGCGACTCGCGGCGCGATATACCCTGGGCCGCGTGAACATCGGCGTGTGTGCCGGCTATTGGCGCTTTATCGAGGCTCCGGGCGGAGCCGATAAAGCGCAGCTCTAAGCGCGCATCCACCCGGAGCCCAGGCAGTGACCACCAGGTCGCTGCCTTTCGTCATTAAAGGGCACCGGGGTCCTCACCAGGTGTCCACACCGGAAAGGCATCCCGAGACATGAACCTGGCGCAGACCGCCACCCCGCCCGCGACGTCGGATCGGCGCGTTCGCGGTTTCAGCGAGATCCCCAGCCCGCACGACGTGCTCACCGAGTTCCCGCTGGGCGCCCGGCGCGCAGAGCGGGTGGCTCGCGACCGCGACGAGGTCGCCGACATCCTCGCCGGACGCGATGACCGGCTGCTCGTCGTGGTGGGCCCGTGCTCGGTGCACGACCCCGCGGCGGCGCTCGACTACGCCAGCCGGCTCGTCAAGGTGGCCGAGGAACTCGGCGACCGACTCAAGATCGTCATGCGGGTGTACTTCGAGAAGCCGCGGACGACGATCGGCTGGAAGGGCCTGATCAACGATCCCGGTATGGACGGCACCTTCGACGTGGCCCGCGGGTTGCGCATCGCGCGCCACCTGTTGCTGGACATCATCGATATCGGTCTGCCCGTGGGCTGCGAATTCCTCGAGCCGACCAGCCCGCAGTACATCGCCGACGCGGTCGCGTGGGGTGCGATCGGCGCCCGTACGACCGAGTCCCAGGTGCACCGCCAGCTCGCGTCGGGGCTGTCGATGCCCGTCGGGTTCAAGAACGGCACCGACGGCAACATCCAGGTCGCCGTCGACGGCGTGAAAGCCGCTGCGGCCCAACATGTTTTCTTCGGCATGGACGACATGGGCCGCGGTGCCCTGGTCAACACGGTCGGCAACGAGGACTGCCATGTGATCCTGCGCGGCGGCACCGGCGGACCCAACTGCGATGCGGCGTCCGTGGAGGCGACTGCGTCGCTCCTTGCCGCTGCCGGGCTGCCCGGCCGTGTCGTGATCGACTGCAGTCACGCCAATTCCGGCAAGGACCACATCCGCCAGGCCGCCGTCGCCGCCGAGGTGGCACAGCTGGTGCGAGCCGGCTCGCCGATCAGCGGCGTGATGCTGGAGAGCTTCCTGCTGGGCGGCGCACAGTCTTCGGAGGCCAGGCCGCTGACCTACGGGCAGTCGGTCACCGACAAGTGCATGGACTGGCCGACCACCGACTCGGTTCTGCGCGAGCTGGCCGTCCGCTAGCAGGCTCAGGACGCGCGGCGGATGCCACGCTTGAGCAACAGCTCGCGCTCGGACTCGGTCAGCCCGCCCCAGATGCCGTAGGGCTCGCCGACGGCGAGGGCGTGGGCACGGCACTGGGCGATCACCGGGCAACTGCGGCACATTTCCTTGGCGCGCATCTCACGTTGGGCGCGAGCCCGGCCGCGCTCGCCGTCGGGGTGGAAGAACACCGACGAATCGACGCCTCGGCAAACACCGGCCATCTGCCAGTCCCAGATGTCGGCGTTGGGGCCGGGAAGCTGTTGCGGCTGTGGCATTGGAACGCCCCTCTCTGCACACCCATTTCGAAAATGGACGGATGCGTGAGTTAGAAATCCGATCCGAGCTCATGTCGCCGGTGACCACTCGTGCACACAAAGTAGGGGTGCGCACGAAATTCCGTCAATAGCTCCGACCTGTGCTGATCGGCATAACCGCAGGCCCAGAATTTACATCACGTTCATCATTGCGACGCCCACCTGACGCGAAAGGTGCTAAACGCGCTTGTCGCGTCGACTCAGAGCGGCATTTCTCGAGTTCGTGTTAATTGTCCGTACATCTGCAATTCGCTTCCGCTTACATGGAAGTAACGTCGCGACCATCAACTGTTAACCAAACCCGCGCGGATTGGTACCGTCGCGACTCGATGCCCGTGGACAGTGTTCTGGCGAACGCCGCGTTCGGCGACGACCCGGCGCGCTGGCCACTGCCGCCGGCGGCCAACCCGCGTGAGTTGTGGCTGCGCGCCGTGGCCGCGGGCGGTCAGGGCCGATACGCCAGTGCGCGTGCCGATCTGGCACCGCTGTACCGGGCCGCGGGTCCGCAGGACTCGCTCGCGCACAGCACCCAGGCGTCGTTTCTGCGACAGCTGGGCTGGCACGCCCGCGCCCGGCGATGGGACGGGCGGGCGTTGGCGCTCGCCGGGCCGGACGCGGAAGCAATGGCGGATGCGTTCATCGGTCTCGCCGCCGATGCGCTGGGCGTCGGCCGCTTCGACGCTTCGGCACGCGCGTTGGACCGCGCCGCCGGGCCGGTCTCCTCGGCCCCGCCGCGGTCGCGGGTGCGACTGGGCTGGGTGGCCGCCGAGCTCGCCATGGCGCGCGGCCAGGGCGCGACCGCGGTCAGCCACGCCGAGCGCGCCGTCGACGATGCCGCCGGTCTCGGATCGACCCGGCACGTGGTGAAGTCGTCCGTCGTACTCGCCGCAGCGCGGTGCAGCGCCGGTGACCTGAACGCTGCCCGTACTGTGGCGGACGCGGCGCTCGACGACACGAACCGCCTCGGAATGGTTCCGCTGCAATGGGCGTTGGCTTGCTTGCTGGCCGACATCGGAAGCGCCGAACACTCGGCGCGCGACATGGTGGCGCTGCGTGACCGCTGTGCCGACACGGTGCGTCGGCGCGGCGGCGAGTGGTCGGTGCGGTGACCGGGTCAAGGCGCACGTGAAAGTTATTGTTTAGCTGACCGTCCTGCTCGGGACGGGTTCCGTTCGTAACGTTGGAGAGATCGCCCACGATGACAATTTCGGGAGAACGTCTCGATGCTGTCGTCGCGCAGGCCGTGGCAGGAAACCGGGACGCGCTCAGGGAGGTGCTGGAGACCATCCGTCCGATCGTTGTTCGGTACTGCCGGGCAAGGGTCGGGACGGCAGAACGTAGTGGTCTCTCGGCAGACGACGTTGCGCAGGAGGTTTGCTTGGCCGCCATCACGGCGCTGCCGCGTTACAAGGATCAGGGGCGACCGTTTCTGGCCTTCGTTTACGGCATTGCCGCCCACAAGGTTGCCGATGCCCACCGCGCGGCGGCCAGGAACCGATCCGACCCGACCGACGTCGTGCCGGAGCGCTTCTCGCTGGATGCCGGACCCGAGCAGATGGCACTGGACTCCGAGGCGTCGGCGCGGATGAACAAGCTCCTCGCGGTGCTGCCCGAAAAGCAGCGCGAGATCCTCATTCTGCGCGTCGTCGTCGGCATGAGCGCCGAAGAGACCGCAGAAGCCGTCGGCAGCACGGCGGGCGCCGTCCGCGTCGCGCAGCATCGCGCGCTGGCGCGGCTCAAGTCCGAGATCGTGGCATCGGGGCGCGACTATGCCTGACTTCGGACGCTGGACTTCGCAGGGCGGCGACCCGTCGCTCAACGAGATCAACCGCACCGACCGGTTCCTCGACGCGCTGGCCTATCAGCAGCCGGTGTACTCGACGGACCCCGGGGAGGCCGAGCTGGCGCAGCTGATGGCCGGTTGGCGCGACGACGTCCGCGAGGCGCCGCTCACCGCGACGGTGACTCCGCGCGACGCGGTGCTGGCACTGGACCGCGCTGCCGCCTCGCGACGACGCACCCGGACCTCGCTGGCCGTCGTCGGGTCGGCCGCGGCCGCGGTGTTGTGCCTCGGCGGCTTCGGTGCCGTGGTGGCAAGCTCCGGTCCGGGCGACTCTCTCTACGGCCTGCGCACGATGCTGTTCGGCGAGCAGCACGACACTCGCCAGGACGCCGTCATCCTCGCCGCGCAGACGCAGATGGCCGAGGTGCAGCAGCTGATCGACCAGGGTCAGTGGCAGGCCGCCCAGGACAAGCTGCAGACATTGACGACGACCGTGGCGACGGTGGACAACGCCGAGCGCAAGGAACAGCTGGTCAATCAGTGGCAGCAGTTGACGGTGAAGGTCGAGGCGCAGAACCCCGCGGCCACCGTGCCCCCGGGTGCCCCGCTGCCGACCTTCCCGGACGTTCCGGTCGTCGTGCTCTCCACCCCGGCCGACGCCACGACGTCGTCCTCGGACGCCCCGACCACGGCCACGTCTGCGTCGCCGACCACGACGACGTCGTCGCCGAGCCCGTCGAAGACCACCACGTCGTCGAGCCCGTCGCCGTCGCCGTCCACCTCGGCGCAAGCGCCGACGCCGTCGTCGAGCACGCCTACGTCGGCGCCCGGCACAGCTTCGTCGGCGGTGACCACGCCACAGCCGACACCGACCGTCACCACGCCGCTTCCGACGCCGAGCAGCCGTGTTCCGCTGCCGACGCCGTCGACGCAACCGTCGGTGGTCGAACAGCAGGAACAGGAGCAGCCGTCGGCCGCCGCGACTTCAGAGCAGCCGGCTACACAGCAGCCGGCTTCACAACAGCCGACGTCGCAGCCGCCGGCGCCCACGCCTGAGACGGCCGTCACCACCACCGTGGTCGTGCCGGAGGTGGCCGGGGAGCCCAGCTGACGTCAGCGGTAGCCGTCGGTGTCCGACGTCGCCTCGTTGAGTGACGCGTCGGCGTAGCCGCGGCAGTAATCCCACGTCACGTAGGCATCGGGTTCGGGATCATAGGCCGGCTCATGCGGGCGCACGGTGCCGTCGACCAGCAACTGCAGCAGGTTGGCCCGCAGCATGTCCCAGTCGTGATAGTGGTCCTGCTGGCATTCGTCGCAGCACACCACCAGGCCGCGGATCCCCTTGTGCGCCAAGAGCGCCTCGTACACCGCCAGATCGGCGAGATCGGCCTCGACCGCGGTCCGCTCCTGCGGGTCCAGCGGCTGGCCGGGCTCGAGGGCATCCAGCGCCGCCGAAGGATCGCACGGGTCATCGGCGAACGGGTCGGGTGGCAAACCCGGTGGCAGGTGGTCACGCACGGGTCCACCCTACGCAGCGGTGCTGGGATCGCGCCAGCCGTTACGGTGTGTGCGTCATGGCACGTGAGGCCGGGATGGCGGCCGGCAGCCGATAGGATGGTTTCCTAGCTCGACGACTGCTCGGCTGCGTTTGTCACTGGAGGCCAACTTGTCGATACAGACATCGACACCCACCCCGACATCTCCCGGGTCCCCCGAGAGCAGCATGCCCATCGCAGTGCCGGTCGCGACCGGCGGGGATGACCCGACGAAGATCGCGATGCTCGGCCTCACTTTCGACGACGTGCTGTTGTTGCCCGCCGCTTCGGACGTCATTCCCGCGACGGCCGACACGTCCAGCCAGCTGACCCGCAGGATCCGGCTCAAGGTGCCTCTGGTGAGTTCGGCGATGGACACCGTCACCGAGTCGCGGATGGCGATCGCGATGGCCCGTGCCGGCGGAATGGGTGTGCTGCACCGCAACCTGCCGGTGGCCGAACAGGCCGGCCAGGTGGAGACGGTCAAGCGCTCGGAGGCCGGGATGGTCACCGATCCGGTCACCTGCTCGCCGGACAACACGCTGGCCGAGGTCGACGCGATGTGCGCGCGGTTCCGGATCTCCGGGCTGCCCGTCGTCGACGACACCGGCGAACTGGTCGGCATCATCACCAACCGCGACATGCGCTTCGAGGTGGACCAGTCCAAGCCGGTCTCCGAAGTGATGACCAAGGCCCCGCTGATCACCGCGCGCGAGGGGGTGTCCGCAGAGGCGGCGCTGGGCCTGTTGCGGCGCAACAAGATCGAGAAGCTGCCGATCGTCGACGGGCACGGCAAGCTGACCGGGCTGATCACCGTCAAGGACTTCGTCAAGACCGAACAGTTCCCGTTGTCGACGAAGGACAAGGACGGCAGGCTGCTGGTCGGCGCCGCGGTCGGCGTCGGCGAGGACGCGTGGACACGGGCGATGACGTTGGTGGACGCGGGCGTCGACGTGCTCGTCGTCGATACCGCTCACGCGCACAACCGCGGTGTGCTGGACATGGTGGGCCGCGTCAAGGCGGCCGTCGGCGACCGGGTCGAGGTCATCGGCGGCAACGTCGCGACGCGTGCCGCCGCGGCTGCGCTCGTGCAGGCGGGCGCCGACGCGGTGAAGGTCGGGGTCGGCCCGGGCTCGATCTGCACCACACGCGTAGTGGCCGGCGTGGGCGCCCCGCAGATCACCGCGATCCTGGAAGCCGTTGCCGCATGCGCGCCTTCGGGTGTGCCGGTCATCGCCGACGGCGGCCTGCAGTACTCCGGCGACATCGCCAAGGCGCTGGCCGCGGGCGCGTCGACGGCGATGCTCGGGTCGCTGCTGGCGGGCACCGCCGAGTCGCCCGGCGAACTGATCTTCGTCAACGGCAAGCAGTTCAAGAGCTACCGCGGCATGGGGTCACTCGGTGCGATGCAGGGCCGCGGCGCGGCCGGGGCGGTGCGGGGCTCCTATTCCAAGGACCGCTACTTCCAGGACGACGTGTTGTCCGAAGACAAGCTGGTGCCCGAGGGCATCGAGGGCCGGGTGCCGTTCCGTGGCCCGCTGTCGACCGTCATCCACCAGCTCACCGGCGGGCTGCGCGCGGCGATGGGCTACACCGGGTCGGCGACGATCGAGCAGCTGCAGCAGGCGCAGTTCGTCCAGATCACGGCCGCCGGGCTCAAAGAGAGCCATCCGCACGACATCACCATGACCGTCGAAGCCCCGAACTACTACACCCGCTAGAGGGCCGACACATGCGAGACGTGGTTGAGATCGGCATGGGCAGAACCGCCCGCCGCACATACGAACTCGACGACATCAACATCGTCCCGTCGCGGCGCACGCGCTCGTCGCAGGACGTGTCGACGGCCTGGCAACTGGATGCCTACCGCTTCGAGATCCCGGTGTTGGCGCATCCGACGGATGCGCTGGTGTCGCCGGAGTTCGCCATCGAGATGGGCCGCCTCGGCGGTCTCGGTGTGCTCAACGGCGAGGGGCTGATCGGTCGGCACGCCGACGTCGAGGCCAAGATCGCCCAGGTCGTAGAGGCGGCCGAGAAAGAGCCGGAACCCTCGGCAGCGATCCGGCTGCTGCAGCAGCTGCACGCCGCGCCGCTGGACCCGGACCTGCTGGGTGCCGCGGTTGCGCGGATCCGGGACGCCGGGGTGACGACGGCGGTGCGGGTCAGCCCGCAGAACGCGCGGGCACTGACGCCGACCCTGCTGTCCGCCGGGATCGACCTGCTGGTCATCCAGGGCACGATCATCTCCGCCGAACGCGTCGCGAGCGACGGTGAGCCGCTGAACCTCAAGACGTTCATCTCCGAACTCGACGTACCGGTCGTCGCCGGCGGCGTTCTCGACCACCGCACGGCACTGCACCTGATGCGGACCGGAGCGGCGGGCGTCATCGTCGGCTACGGCTCGACCAGCGGCGTGACCACGAGCGACGAGGTACTCGGCATCAGCGTGCCGATGGCCACCGCGATCGCCGACGCCGCCGCGGCGCGCCGCGAATACCTCGACGAGACCGGCGGCCGCTACGTGCACGTGCTCGCCGACGGCGACATGCACACCTCCGGCGACCTGGCCAAGGCGATCGCGTGCGGAGCCGACGCGGTCGTGCTCGGCACCCCGCTGGCCAGTTCGGCCGAGGCGCTGGGCGACGGTTGGTTCTGGCCCGCTGCGGCCGCGCACCCGTCGCTGCCGCGCGGCGCGTTCCTGCAGGTCGCGGTCGGTGAACGCCCGTCGCTCGAGCAGGTGCTCACCGGGCCGTCCGATGACCCGTTCGGCTCGCTGAACCTGGTCGGCGGGCTGCGCCGGTCGATGGCCAAGGCGGGCTACTGCGACCTCAAAGAGTTCCAGAAGGTCGGTCTGGCCGTCGGCAGCTGAGACGCCGCTGGCTACGCTGAGTGGGATGTTCTTCTTCCTCTTCGGTTACGGCACCAAGCAGCAGCATCTGGGTGCGGGGGAGGTCAGGACCTGTCCGCGCTGCCACAACACCACGCAGTGGTCACGGATTCGGGAGTTCAAGCAGTTCACGCTGTTCTTCATCCCGGTCGCCCGCTGGGGCCGCCGTCAGTTCGAGGTGTGCGGCATCTGCGGCACCGCCGTCGCAATCTGATCGCCGACCGGCACACAAGTTACCCCTCGGTAACGGCATACTGGACTGATGGAACCTGACTTCGACGTCCTGGTGATCGGTTCTGGGTTCGGCGGCAGCGTCACCGCGCTGCGGCTGACTGAGAAGGGCTATCGCGTCGGCGTGCTGGAAGCCGGCAGGCGCTTCGCCGACGAGGACTTCGCCAGGACCTCGTGGAACCTGCGCAAGTTCCTGTGGGCGCCGCGCCTCGGCATGTACGGCATCCAGCGCATCCACCTGCTGCGCAACGTGATGATCCTGGCCGGAGCCGGCGTCGGCGGCGGATCGCTCAACTACGCCAACACGCTGTACGTGCCGCCGGACCCGTTCTTCAACGACCCGCAGTGGAAGGACATCACCGACTGGCGCGCGGAGTTGATGCCCCACTACGACCAGGCGCAGCGCATGCTCGGCGTGGTCACGAACCCGACGTTCACCGACGCCGACCGCGTCGTCAAGAAGGTCGCCGACGAGATGGGTGTCGGGGACACCTTCGTGCCGACGCCAGTCGGCGTCTTCTTCGGTCCCGACGGCACCAAGGCGCCCGGGGAGACCGTGCCCGACCCGTACTTCGGAGGTGCCGGGCCGGCGCGCACCGGATGCATCGAGGTCGGTGAATGCATGACCGGATGCCGGCACAACGCCAAGAACACGTTGGTCAAGAACTACCTGTACCTGGCGGAAAAGTCTGGGGCGCAGATCTTCCCGATGACGACGGTCACCGGATTCGAACAGCGTCCCGACGGGTTGTGGGACATTCACACCGTGCGCACCGGCCGCTGGGTGCGCAAGCAGAAGCGGACTTTCACCGCCGCGCACGTGGTGCTCGCGGCGGGCACCTGGGGCACCCAGCGGCTGCTGTTCAAGATGCGCGACAAGGGCAAGCTGCCGGCGCTGTCCGACAAGCTCGGTGTGCTGACGCGAACCAACTCCGAATCCATCGTGGGCGCGGGGCGGTTCGAGGTGTCCGACGACCTCGACCTGACGCACGGCGTGGCGATCACGTCGTCGATCCACCCGACGCCCGACACCCACATCGAGCCGGTGCGGTACGGCAAGGGCTCGAACGCCATGGGCCTGTTGCAGACGTTGATGACCGACGGCGACGGTCCGGAAGGCACCGACACGCCGCGGTGGAAGCAGCTGTTGGTCAACGCCCGTGAGGACCCGCGCGGCACGGTGCGGCTGCTCAACGTCCGGCGGTGGAGCGAGCGCACGTTGATCGCGCTCGTCATGCAGCACCTGGACAACTCGATCACCACGTTCACCAAGCGGAACAGGTTCGGCATCACGCGTTTTCTGAGCAAGCAGGGCCACGGGGCGCCCAATCCGACGTGGATTCCGGTCGGCAACCAGGTCACCCGCGCCATCGCGAAGAAGATCGACGGGGTCGCGGGCGGCACCTGGGGCGAGCTGTTCAACATTCCGCTCACGGCGCACTTCCTGGGTGGCGCCGCGATCGCCGACGACGCCGAGCACGGGGTCATCGACCCGTATCACCGGGTGTACGGATATCCGACGCTCTCGGTGCACGACGGTGCGGCGATCTCGGCGAATCTCGGTGTCAATCCGTCGCTTTCGATCACCGCCCAAGCCGAGCGCGCGACGTCGCTGTGGCCGAACAAGGGCGAGCAGGACCTGCGGCCGCAGCAGGGGCAGCCGTATCGGCGGCTGGCGCCTGTCGACCCCGCGCACCCCGTCGTTCCCGCCGATGCGCCGGCGGCGCTTCGACGGCTGCCGATCGAGCCGGTGAGCTCGGCTGGGTGAAACGAGTCGCGATGCGGGCCGCGTATCACGAGCAGTTGGCCGGGCTGAGCACGCAGCTCGGGCAGATGTGCGGGCTCGCGGTC
>NZ_LZKP01000186.1 GCF_001672895.1 Mycobacterium sp. E740 | reverse complement strand
GCCGCCGTCGATGCCCGCACGCGGGCTCAGATCGAAGTCGATCTGGTGCGCACCGCGATCGGCGTGGGACCAAAGCAGTTGAAGGACAACGCTGACCGCATTCTGTTTCTGCTCGATCAGGACGGCCCCGACCCCGACGACCGCGAGCGTGCGCGGCGTCGCGGCGTGTCCAAGGGGCCCCAAGGCTCGGACAAGATGGTCCCGCTCAAAGGCAATCTGACCCCCGAAGCGTGGGCGATCTATGAGGCGATCTTCGCGAAATGGGCCGCGCCGGGCATGTGCAACCCCGACGACGAGCAGCCCTGCGTGTCGGGGACGCCGTCACAGGCGCAGATCGACCAAGATCACCGCAGTGTGGCGCAGCGCCAGCACGATGCCCTGGTCGCGGTCGGGCGCAGTGTGCTGGAAAGCGGTGAGTTGGGTCAGCACAACGGGTTGCCGACCTCGATCATCGTGCGCACCACCTTGCAGGACCTCGAGAGCCGCGCGGGTGTTGGCGTCAGCGGTGGCGGGACCGTCGTTCCGATCGGCGATGTGATCCGTATGGCCGCGCACGCCAACCACTATTTGGCGGTGTTCGACAAGGCGACCGGATCGGCGCTGGACTTGTTTCGTGCTCGGCGGGTCGCCTCGCCGGCACAGCGGATCATGCTCATCGCCCGCGACGGCGGTTGCACGAAGCCGGGCTGCAGCGTGCCCGCCTACGGATGCCAAGTCCATCACGCGGCCTGCGACTGGGCCCACGACGGACAAACCAACGTCGACGAACTCGGGCTGGCGTGCGGGCCCGACAACCGCATGGTCGGCGAGGGTGGCTGGACCACCAGGATCAACGACGACAACGACGTCGAATGGATACCACCCCCACAGCTCGACACCGGACAATCCCGCATCAACGACTACCACCGCCCTGAACGTCTGCACCGACCACCCGACGCAGACAACGAAAGCCGGGCAGGACCCACACCCGACGCCGCATGAAGAAGCCGCGATGCGTAGCGCTAACCGGTGATTTGGCGCCACAGCCCCGCGGCACCTGCTGCCAGGGCGGCGTCGGTCACTCGCTGATCCCAGTACCGGACCGACCCGAACTCAGAGCGCCACGCGAGGGCGGCCCGGGTGAACTCGTGCAAGCGGTGCTCCTGCGTGGTGCCGATGGCCCCGTGGACCTGATGGGCGTTGCGCACCACCACCTCCGCGGCATGGCCTGCGCATGACCGCGCCGCGGCGACGCGGAATGCCAGATTCTCGCCGGACCAGTCGGTCGCCACAGCCGTGGTGAGCGCGGCCTCGGTGGCCGCTCGGGCGAGTGCGGCCTCGGCGGCGAGGTCGGCGATCAGATGCTGGACAGCCTGGAAGCGGGACAACGTCCGACCGAATTGGACGCGCGACGTCGCATATTCGACAGACAATTGGACGATCCGATCGAGGGCCGCGCACACCTGGATCGAGCGGACGAGTGCGGACTTCAGCCCGAGCTGGGTCACAAGATTCGCGGGCACCGTGACGCCGTCGAGAGCGGAGACATCGGCGGCGACAGTGTCGCGCGGTTCGCCGACGGCATTGAAACTAGCTGTGATCGAGAGCTTTTCGGGATCGACGGCGGCAGCGCGGTACGCACCATCGTCTGCCCATACCACCACGATCCGGTCGGCGCCCGCGGCCCATGGCACACCGCATGCGGTCCCGTGCTCGTCCAGCACACACACCGTGTGCACCGCGCCGCCGCTGGGCAGGCCGATCGAGTCCAGCAACCAGCACGCCAGTAAGTCGTGTTCGGCCAACGGAACCCGCACGCCATGGCGGACCGCAGCGGTCAGCAGTTCGGCGGCCTCGTACCAGCCGGCCCCGCTGCCCCCGGATTTCTCCGGACCGGTCAACCGCGCCAGCCCGAGCTCTTCGAGCTGCTCCCACATCTGCTCGGTTGCCCGCGGCTCCCGCCCGCGGTAGTCCGCGAAGACGGCGTCCATCATGTCGACCAGAGCGGTGTCCGCACCGGTCATCGGAGCCTCGGTCAACGCAGCCCCAATCCGCGTGCGATCACTCCGCGCAGCACTTCGTTGGTCCCCCCACGCAACGTGAACCCCGGGCGCTGATCCGCCGCAGCCGAGACCAGTTCGGTGAACGCTGGATCGACGTCGCCGTCATCGAGCTGACCGCCGAACTCTGCGATGTCGCCTTCGGTCGTGGTGCCGAGCACCTTGACGACGGCCGCCGGCACGTCGGCAGGCTCGTGCCGCTCCAGTGCACCCGCGACAGCGGTGGACATCTGGTGCAGACCGGCGATGCGCGCGACGAGTCGCCCGAGGCTCGCGTCAGGCGAAACCTTCTGGTGTGCCATCTGCTCGGCGCACGACGCCAGCAGCACGAACGTGGACAGGAACCGCTC
The DNA here is from genome assembly GCF_001672895.1 of Mycobacterium sp. E740. Classification (GTDB taxonomy): domain Bacteria; phylum Actinomycetota; class Actinomycetes; order Mycobacteriales; family Mycobacteriaceae; genus Mycobacterium. Next base: position 18,988 of record NZ_LZKP01000186.1, on the reverse strand, counting down.
GGGCCCGCTGCGCTCGAAGGCCAGCTCCGAGGTCACCTGCCGCCAGCCGTCGCCGATCGCACCGAACACCATGGAGTCGGGCACGAATGCCGCATCGAGAATCACTTCGTTGAAATGGTGCGCGCCGTTCATCGAGATGATCGGGCGGATCTCCACTCCAGGTCCTCGCAGATCGACGATGAACTGGCTCAACCCGGCGTGCCGGTTGTCGGGATCTACCGGTGCGGTACGCGCGAGCGCGATGAACGCGTGCGCGAGGTGGGCGCCCGACGTCCACACCTTGGTGCCGGTCAACTCCCAACCACCTTCCACCTGAACAGCTTTCGTGCGCACGCTGGCCAGGTCGGAGCCGGAGTCGGGCTCACTCATCCCGATGCCGAAGAAACACTCGCCGCGCACGATCTTCGGCAGGAACTCCTGCTTCTGAAAGTCGGTGCCGTATTTCAACAACGACGGCACGATCTGCCGGTCGGCGATCCAATGCGCCGCTACGGGGGCACCGGCTGCGAGGAGCTCCTCGGTGACCACGAATCGTTCGACGAACGACCGCCCGTGGCCGCCGTACTCGACGGGCACCGTCATACCCAGCCAGCCTTTGTCGGCCAGCGCGGCCGTGAACTCCTCGTCCCACCCGGTCAGCCAGGCGTCGACCGCCGGGGTGAACGTGCACGCAGCGCGCTGCTCGGCCAGGAAGGCGCGGACCTCGGCACGCAGCGGCTCGGTGGTCGCCGGCTCGACGGTGGCGGGTGGAACCAGTCGGGGAAGTGTCACCTGCGACGTCATCGGCTCCTCCGCTCCTGCCTCATTGGTAGCTGCGCCACCGCCACCCGCGATTCTTGCAGCATGCCTTTGGCAAGCCGGCTCAGGGGACGATGCTCGCGCGAACGTCGCGTTTCAGAGGCTCAACGCATGTGTTGAGAATTGTTCCCGCAGTTGGCGTTTCAGCAGCTTGCCGCTCGGGTTCTTGGGCAGCGAGTCGACGAAGAAGATGTGCTTGGGTGTTTTGAACCCGGCCAGGTGCGCCCTGCAGTGCGCGATCACGTCGTCCTCGGTCAGGGTCGCGCCGTCACGGGCGACCACAGCGGCGACCACGACTTCGACCCAGGTGGCGTGCGGCAGGCCGAACACCGCGGCCTCCTGGATTCCGCCGTGTCGGTACATGACCTCTTCGACCTCACGGCTGGCCACGTTCTCCCCGCCGGTCTTGATCATGTCCTTCTTGCGGTCCACCACGTGCAGCAGACCATGCTCGTCGTAGTAACCGAGGTCGCCGGAGTGAAACCAGCCGCCGCGAAACGCCTCTGCCGTCTTCTCCGGGTCGTCGAGGTACCCCAGCATCAGATGTGGGCTGCGGTGTGCGATCTCACCGATCACGCCCGCTGCGACGGGGGCGTCGTTCTCGTCGAGGACGGTGGTCTCCACGTTGATCACGGGACGCCCCGCCGAGCCGGCGTGGGCATCCTGTTCGTCGGGACCGAGCGCGGAGGCCAGCGGCGCCATCTCCGTCTGGCCGTAGAAGTTCCACAGCCTCAGATTGGGCAGCCGCTCGCGGATCTCGCTCAGGATCTCCAGCGGCATTGCCGAGGCGCCGTAGTAGCCTTTGCGCAGGCTCGACAGGTCCACCTCGTCGAAGAGGGGGCACCGCAGCAGGCTGATCCACACCGTCGGTGGCGCAAAGTAATTCGTCACCCCGTATTCGGCAATCGTGCGCAGCACCGTCTCCGGTTCCGGTCCGGGCAGAATGATGCTGGTCGCACCCAGGTAGATGTCGGTGGCCAAGAAGTTGTCCAGTTGCGCACAGTGGTAGAGCGGCAGTGAATGGATCTCGATGTCGTCTGCCGACATCGAACCGGCCTCGACAGTGCTGACGTACTGCCACATCAGGCTGCGACTGGTGTGCATCGCGCCTTTGGGGCGCGACTCGGTGCCGCTGGTGTACATCAGTCGCAGCACCTGGTCGTCGGGGATCACGGGTGCAGCGGCGGTCGCAGAGGTGGTCAACCATTGCGCGAAGTCGTCCCAGCCGGGCGGCGCACTCCGGCCCGGCGGCAGGATCACGGCCTTGGTCGTGACCGTGCCGGCGATGCGCATCGCGTCCTCGGCCGCGGCCGTCAACCCCGCCTCCACGATGAAACCCGCAGCCCTGCTGTGACTGAGAACGTACGCGATCTCCTCGGCCGTGAGCATGAAGTTGACCGGAACCAACACGACGGCCACACGGGCCGTGGCGAAGGCGAGAACGGCGTACTGCCAGCAGTTGTGCGCCAGCAGCGCCACCCGATCGCCTGGCCGGAAACCGTTGTCCTGCAAGGCTGCGGCCGCTCTGTCCACCAAGTGCTCGAACTCGGCGAACGTCAGCGTCACCTTACCGTCGATGATCGCCACCTTGTCGGGTTGCCTGCGGGCCGACCGGCGCGGGATATCGCCGAGGGTTTGGCGCCGCGCCGCATTGACCACGGCCTCGAGTTGCATAGCGGCAGGTTAAGCACGCCCGATGACCGGTACAGACACATGTCCCGCTCAGTAGGCAGCGCATGGCCTGGCCGGCTGGTCAGCACCGATACTCGACGGCGTGACTGCTGATGCCCAGGCCATGCCGACATCACGCGAGGCCTCGGTCGACCGCGCCGAATTGAGGACGCATCTCCGGCAGGCCGATCCCGGTGTGTTGGTCGCGGTGCTGGCGCAGCTGACGGGCGAGCCGAACGTGGTCGACCGGTTCGCGCCCAAGATCAGCTATGTGCCCGACCCGCCTGAGCGGGCCGGAGTCACCGACGAAGAAACCAGGGACGCACTCGTCGATGCGGTCCTCGCGGCGATATCCGAGCCGCGCGCCCAGCAGGCTCTGGCCGTCGACGACCGGGAGCTGTTCACTCGCGTGCTGCCGGTGGCACTCGGCGGCGATGTCGACGACGAGTTCATTCCGTTACTGCTCGAACAGGGCGGCTTCCAGTTGTCGCAGCCCACGCTCCCACGGACGGTGCCGATCCCGCCGACCACGACCGTGGCGATCGTCGGCGCCGGGATAGCCGGCATCATCACCGCGCTCGCCGCAGCCGATTCCGGTGTGACGTACCAGATCTTCGATCGCAACGACGAGGTCGGCGGCACCTGGTTCACCACGAGATATCCCGGGATCGGCGTCGACACGCCGTCGGCGTACTACTCGCTGTCGCGGGAGGTGAACCCCGACTGGTCGAGCTATTACCCACAGGGGGCGGAGTATCAGAGCTATCTGGTGGCCCTGGCCGACAAGTACGGACTGCGCGAGCACACCCGCTTCGGCACCGAGGTGGAGGCGCTGTGGTGGGACGACGAGCGCAAGCAATGGCAGATCCACGCGGTCGATCGCAATGGCAACCGCGACGTCACCTACGCCACGGTGGTCGTCACCGCGGCGGGCTACCTGAACCGTCCACGGTGGCCGGAACTCAAGGGACGAGAAGCATTCCAGGGCACGAGCATTCACTCGGCGCAGTGGAATCCGTCGTTGGACCTGGCCGGCAAGCGGGTGGCGGTCATCGGCGCGGGCTGCACCGCCGTGCAGATCGTCGACGCCTGCGTGAACGAGGTCGATCATCTGACGGTCTTCCAACGGCAACCGCATTGGGTCGCACCGCGCAAGCGTCTCAGCGATGACGTTCCGGAGTATCGCCGCTACCTCGGCCGCCACGTGCCTTACTACGCCAATTGGCACCGGCTGAAGTCGTATTGGGCGACTGCGGACAACAACTATCCCGTGATACTGCAGGATCCGCAGTGGGCGAAAGAGCACTTGTCGATCTCGCCGGCCAACGATGTGCTGCTGCAGATGTGTGTGCAATACATCACCGAAACTTTCGGCGAGGGCACCGAACTGGCACGGAAGGTCACGCCCGACTTCGCGCCCTACGGTAAGCGGATCATCCGCGACCCGGGCGGCTACTACCGGGCACTGACTCGCGAACATGTCGACGTGGAGGCGAGCGAGCCCGCCGAGGTCAATGCCAAAGGCATTGTGACGCAGGACGGCCGGCAGATCGACCTCGACGTCATCATCTACGCGACCGGATACCATCTGGACTTCCTGTCGACGGTGGATATCCGGGGTCGCGACGGCGCGACGCTGCGTGAGGAGTGGGGTGACAGTCCGCGTGCCTACCGCGGCGGCACCGTCCCGGGTTTTCCGAACCTGTTCATCACGTCGGCGCCGAACTACAGCCCCGGTCATGGCGCGGGAGCGAACTTCTCGATGGAGGTGCTCGCGCACTACATCATGGAGTGCCTGCAGTTGATGGCGCTGCGGGGCGCGACCACGATGGAGGTGACTCGAAAGGCCTACGACGACTACGTCGCCCAGATCGACGACGCGATGTCGCGGACGGTGTGGTGTCACACCCCGAAAGCGCACACCTACTACCGATCGGGATCGGGACGCGTCGTGGTGGCGACCCCGTACCGCCTGGTCGACTTGTGGCACCAGCACCGCGAGCCGGTCGAGGAACACTTCGAGATTCGATGACACAGTTGCTGGCCGGCAAGACGGCGCTCGTGACCGGTAGCAGCCGCGGTATCGGACGCGCTGTGGCCCAACGCCTTTCCGCGGAGGGTGCGACGGTGGTGGTAACCGCTCGGTCGTTCGAGCCGACCGGGTCGGTGCGAGGCGGCGTTTCGACCGCGCTGCCCGGCACGATCGCCGAGACCATCGAGCTGATCGAGCAGTCGGGCGGTACGGCGATCGGCCTCGCCGCCGACCTGGAGAAAGCCGATCAGCGCGGCCGGCTGGTCGACGAGGTCGTCGACCGTACGGGCAGACTCGACATCTTGGTCAACAACGCCGGTTTCGCGGACTACGCGTGTGTCGAGGACATGACCGTCGACACCTTCGACCGCACGATCGAGCACTATCTGCGCACCCCGTTCGTGCTGACCCAGGCCGCGATTCCGCACATGCGCAAACAGGGCGCAGGCTGGATCGTCAACATCGGATCCGTCACCGGCGTCGCTCCGGTGCGGCCGTACCGCGACTACAACAAGACCGCCGGTGACGTCGTCTATGCGTCCTGCAAGGCGGCGCTGCACCGCTTCACGCAGGGCGTGGCCGCGGAGCTGGTCGACGCAAACATCGCGGTCAACTGCGTGGGACCATCCACAGCGATCCGTACTCCTGGTGCAGCACAACTCATTCCGGAGACGTTCCCGACTGAGCCGGTCGAATACCTGGCTGAGACGGTGCTGTCGATGTGTCATCTGCCGGCCGCCGAGCGCACCGGCCTGGTGGCCTTCAGCCTGCACTATCCGTGGTCGCAGGCGCTCGCGGTGCACAGCTTGGACGGCGCGACGGTGTTGCCGCCGCTGGAGCCGCCGGCGACGGCCAACCCGAACATCCTGCCCGCCGGGATGTAGCGCGCAGCAGTTTCACACTCGCGGTCAGCGCGTTCGGCAGAAGCTGTGGCACACGCGGTCGCGGACGATGACGTCCGGGCACTCCGGGTCGAACCACCGGTCCACGTGGGCCCAGTGGATCGGATGCATCAGGTACGGACCGGTCAGGCCGTCGAGGTCGCGGAACTCCTGCTCGAAGACGTGCGTCCACGGCGACGCGCCGACCGCCGAATCCACCCGGCTCAGTTGCCAGGTGGCGATCGACGTGACATAGCGGGGGAGAAGGCGAAGGTCGTCTTCGAACCGACGCACGACGGCTTCTTCGGTGTCCGGCTCCACGCGAAGCAGCAGAGTGCGAAACACGGTGCGTGGAATGTCCCTCGCCTCGACCGGGATGCCGGTGTAGGTCGCTCCGTTGACGCGGCTGACGCCGGATGCGGAAAGCAGCGACTCGAAAGAAGCAGCAACTGAGGCCCATTCGCCGGCTTCCCGGAACCGTAGGTGCATGAGAATATCTCCGCCGTTGCGCACGCCCGGCAGGGTTGACTGCACCAACGCGGAAGCGGCACCGCAGTCTGTTGCCGCGCTGCGCAGTTCGGCGAGCAGGCGATCCTTGTCGTCAGTGTCGATGAGCCGAACGACGTTAAACATCGCCCAGCCCGTCGACGTCGTCGGCGGGAGCCGCGACGCTGCGGCTGCGCTCGACGATCAATTCGGCTATGCCGTCCCACCACTGCCCGAGTGACGGATTCGGCCTGCCCTGCCACGTCATCTCCCACCACGCCTGCGGGCTGGGCAGCGTCCAAGTCACGGTGACGACGTTCGAATGGTCGTCGAACCAGATCGGCGGGCTCACCAGAACGTCGCGCAACGTCATGCCCCGCTCCCGAGCGCCCGGCGCGTACTCGGCGAGGTAGGTGTCGACGAACCGTCGGGCGCAACCCGGTCTCGTGACCACGCGGTCGACGACGTAGACGGCGCCCATGGGCCGACAGTACGGTCGCCTCCGGGCCGCCCGGTCGTCCGCTCCCATCCATCGGGAAAGACCCGATCGAACGCCGGAACCGGGCGGCATCGTGGATGTCATGGACCCCTTCGCGCCCGCTCGGCTCGGACCGGTGACGCTACGCAACCGGGTGATCAAGGCGGCCACGTCCGAGGGGCGGTCGCCCGACGGCATGGTCACCGACGACCTGATCGACTTCCATGTCGCGTTCGCCAAGGGCGGCGTCGGGATGACGACTGTCGCGTACTGCTGTGTCTCCAAGGAAGGCGCCAGCGCGCCCGGCCAGATCGTGATGCGCCCGGCGGCGCTGCCAGGGCTGCGCCGGCTCGCCGATGCGGTACACGGCGCGGGGGCGGCGATCTCCGCGCAGCTCGGTCACGCCGGAGTGGTCGCGCCCAAGAAGCTCACCGGCGTCACGGCCGTGGCCCCCAGCCGGTTCGTCAACCCGACGTCGTTCGCCTACTGCCGCGAGATCACACCCGACGAGATACGGACGGTGACAGAGGATTTCGCGGCAGCGGCCCAGGTGGCGATCGACGCCGGGTTCGACGCGGTCGAGCTTCACTTCGGCCACCTGTACCTGCCGAGTTCATTCCTGAGCCCGCTGATCAACCGGCGCAAGGACCAATACGGCGGATCGATCGACAACCGGTCGCGGTTCGTCCGGGAGATCGCCGCGCGAGTCCGGCAGGTCGTCGGAGACCAGATTGCGGTGATCGCCAAGCTGGACATGGACGACGGTCTGCCGGGCAGCATCTGGATCGACGAGGCACTGCGGACCGCGCAACTGCTCGACACCGATTCGACGCTGGACGCCATCGAACTCACGCAGGGATCGTCGGTGTACAAACCGATGTACCTGTTCCGCGGTGACGTTCCGGTCAAAGAGTTCACCAAGGTGATGCCACCGGCGCTGCGGCCCGGCGTCCGTCTCGCCGGCAAGCGAGTCATGGGCAGCTATCCCTACCGGGATCTGTACATGCTCGAAGCGGCGCGCCAATTCGTGCCCGTGGTCCGCCACACGAAACTCATTCTGTTGGGCGGTATCACGAATCACGACCACTTGCAGACAGGATTGCGCGAGGGTTTCCACTTCATGGCGATGGGCCGGGCGCTGCTGCGGGAGCCGGATCTGGTCAACGCGATGATCGCCGACCACAGCACGCGCAGTCGCTGCAACCACAACAACAAATGCATGGTCACCGTGTTCGGTCGGACGCACTGCGTGCTCGACCCGGCGCAGCGCTACGGACCGGCTACGACGTTGTAGCTACAGCAACTTGGTGAGTTCCCGCGCCGTGTCGCGCCGTGCCGCATGCGCGATGTCGAGCATCGGCATCGTCATGAAGCCGTGGATCCCGCCGTCGAACAGGCACCGCACGACGTGTACGTCTGCTGCTTCGAGCGCGTCGGCGTACGCGAGGCCATCGTCGCGGAGCGGGTCATGGCCGGCGATCACGACCACCGCAGGCGGCAGTCCGTCAAGGTCCGCGCGCACCGGTGAAGCGTAGGGATGGGTTCGATCGGCGGCGGAGGGCACGTACTGGTCCCAGTACCACTGCAGGGCGGGGCGCGGATTGTAGAAGCCCTTGCCGTACAACCGATATGACTCGGTGTCGAAGTCTGCGGCGATCATCGGGTACAGCAGCAGTTGAGCGGCCAACGCTGGACCGCCGTGGTCCCGAGCCATGATCGCCGCGACTGCGGCGAGGTTACCTCCGGCACTGTCACCTCCGACGACCATGCGGGCGGGGTCACCGCCGAGCGCAGCGGCGTTTTCCGCTGCCCATCGCGTCGCGGCGTACACGTCGTCGGCGCCGGCCGGCCACCGATGTTCGGGGGCCAACCGATAGCCGACCGAAATCACCACGGCGGGAACGAGGTTGGCGATGCTGCGGCAGAGGCCGTCATGGCTGTCGAGATCACAGAACACGAACCCGCCGCCGTGGGCGTACACCACGACAGGCAGCGGCTCCTGTGCCGCCGGCCGGTAGACCCGCACCGGGATCGTGCCGTCGGCGCCGGGGACGGTGAGGTCACGGACGGAGCCGACCGGTTCGGGTTCGGCGGGAGTGACGAACCGTGATCGGATCGCCGCGCGGGCCTCTGCACCCGACATGGTGTGCACCGGTGGAAAGCCCGCGTCGAGCGACTCGATCAGCGCAGCGATCTGCGGGTCCAGGGCCATACGACTCACGCGTACTGCAACGCCGTCTCACGCACAGGCATCTGGCGGAGCGCGGACCCGCGCAGCGGCCGCGCGGACTGCAGTGTCGGCGCCACCCGCTGCGGGCCGTCCTCGGCGTTGCGCCAGACGCCCATCGCCGTCATCCGCACTGGTGCGACGAGACGCTGGTCGAACATCATGCGGTTCATCGGCCCACACACCGACACGGCAGCGACCGCATCACCTTGACCACCGATAGGCGCTGCGACACAACCGAATCCGGCCAATGCCTCCTCCTTGTCGAACGCGACACCGTGCGAACGCACCTTGGCCAGCTCCGACCGCAGTTGGGCGACGGACCCGATCGAGTACTTGGTGCGGCGGCGGGTCAGGTCGATTGCATCGTGCTCGAGTCCCTTGGCGTAGGCCAGCATCGCCTTGCCCAGGGCCGAGCAGTGCGCTGGCTGGCGGCCGCCGACACGGCTGGGGATCGCCGCGGTCATCCGGTCACCGATCTTCTCCAGATACACGACGTCCGAGCCGTCCAGGACCGCGAGGTGCACAACGAGTCCGGTCGTCCGATGCAGATCGTGCAGCAGCGGCACCGCCGCGCGGTGCAGGCGGTCCTGGTGCACGGCGAGCGAGCCGAGCTCGACGAGCCGCATGCCGAGTTCGTAGTCGCGTCCGCTGCGTCGAAGCCAACGCAGTTGGACGAGCCGCTCGAGCATGCGGTGCGCGGAGGACCGGGGCAGCCCGGTGCGGCGCACGATCTGCGCCAGAGTCAACCGGCCGGGGCCGTCGAAGGCATCGAGGACCAGCGACACGCGGTCCAGGACGGCGCTGGGAGTTTCGACGGTAGCTGTCATGTTGCCTCCACCACGGACTGCGTATTTCTAATAGGAATATGACTATTTGTAGCACAGGGGTGTGCCGCCTGTCACAAAACACGACGGGCGAGTTTCGGGCCACAGCTCGAGCTGGGAAAACCCTCAGGGTGCGGTGGCGGTACTTACCGGGTCGATGAGGATCTTCGCGTGCGCTTCGGCCGCTCCCAGCACCTCGAACGCGCGTGCCACACCGTCGAGTCCGACCGTGCCAGTGACGAGTACCGAGGCGTCCACCTTGCCGTCGGCGAGCATGTGCAGCGCGTCGCGGAACTCCAGCGGCGTGTAGCCGAACACGAACCGCATGTCGAGCTCCTTGCCGATGGCCATGGCCGGCCGGATCGCGTCGGCGCCCATACAGACACCGACCACGACGACGCGGGACTGCACAGGTGCGGCGCCCACGATGCCGTCGATCATGCCCGGGACTCCGACGCACTCGAAGATCACCGGACGCTTGGGACTCGCTGCGCCGAGAGTGTCGGCGACCCGATACAGGTGCGACCAGCCGGGCACGCGACGTAACTTCTCCATCGAGCCGACGCCGAGTTCATACAGGTCGGGAGCCTTCGTGATGGCGCCGGACTGGCCGGTGGCCGCATACGGCGATTCGACGGCGGGATCGACGACGACGTGCGCACCGCAGCGCAATGCCATCTCGCGGCGGGTGACGGAGAAGTCGCTCGCGACGACCGTCTGCACGCCGAGCGCCTTCAGATGGCAGATGACCGCGAGGCCGACCGGCCCGCAGCCGATCACGATCGCAGTGTCGCGGCGACGAATGTCGCTGCGGCGCACAGCATGCAACGCCACGGCCATCGGCTCGGTCAACGCCGCAGTGTCCAGGTCAAGTCCGTTCGGGACGACGAAGCTCATCGCCGCCTCGACGAGGACACGCTCGGCGTAGCCGCCGGGCGCCAAGGGTGACAGCCCGGTCAGGTGCACTCCGCCGGAGGCGCGCAGCAACGGAAAGGAGACGACCGGCGTGCCGACCTTGAACTCCCTGGCGGCTCCGCGGCCCCGTTCGACCACTTCACCGCAGAACTCGTGGCCCAACACGACAGGGGTGTCTCGGCGCATGAAGTCCGGATAGCCCATCTCCTCCATCACGCCGGTCAGCTCGTCGGCGTGATCCTTCGCGTGGAGATCGGATCCACAGATGCCGCACCGCCGCACTTCGAGGAGGAGTTGCGCGCGTGCGGGTTGCGGTGTCGGCAGGTCGACGACCGACAGGTCGCCCTGCTCACAGAGGACGGCTCTCACCTGTGCATCCTCTCCCATGCGACCGGCAGAGGACCGGCGAATCTCAGGCCCGAGCGGCGCTGCGTCCCGCCCGGCGGCCGTAGAAGCTGCCGTCGCCCAGAGAGATGCCGCTCGCATACCCCCACGCCGCCAGTCCGGCGGTGCAGCGGCCGGCAGCGAACAGACCGGGGATCGGCTCGCCGCTGACATGCAGCACCTCGCCGTCGAGCGACGTCAACAGGCCGCCGAGGGTGAAGCCGCCGGTGCTCTCGCGCAGATCGACGGCACCGACCGGGCTGCCGATCGGCCGCAACCACTGCGCCTTCTTGTGCAGCAGCGGATCCTCACCTTTGGCCGCGCCGGAGTTGTACGCCGCGACGGTCGCCTGGAGCGAGCCCGTCGGCAGACCGATTTCGGCTTCCAGCTCGGCGACCGTCTCGCACACCCACGTCGCGGGGCGCAGCATCAGCTGCGGCGAGAGCGACGCCATCGCCTCGTCCTGGGCCTGCGCGTCGATGATCAGGTAGGCGGTGTTGTCCTGGTGGTACAAGGTCGATTGGCCGACGCGGCCCGGATAGGTGTCTTCGGCGACGTACCGCTGACCGCGTGCGTTGATCAGGATGCCGCGCACCAGCTGCTGCGGGTCGATGAAGATCGCGACCTCGGTGGCGTCCATGTGGGCGAGGTCGGCGCCCAGCGTCTGCGCCATCCGGATCGCGTGGCCGTCGTGTTGTTCGATCGCGGCCGCCGGGCGCCCCGCGATGCGTGGCGCGTACTGGGTAACCATCGCGTCGTTGTAGGCGAAGCTGCCCATCGCGAGCACCACGCCGCGGCGGGCGCGCACCGCCACCTCCTCGCCGTACCGGCGTGCGACGACGCCGACCACCCGGCCGTCGGGCTCGACGATCAACCGCTGCACCCGCACGTCGTACAGGGCGCGTGCTCCTGCGGCGGTGGCTGTTTCGACGAGCGGCTTCATCAGCATGAAACCGGCGCTGGCCTCACCCTGCTTCTTGTTCGACATCTGCGGCACGTGCCCTCGTGGGGCCGGGGTGGCGATGGTGTTGAACGGGAAGGAGTTCTCCCCGCCGCTGTACATGAGGCCTTCGTCGCCCATCGGTTCCCAGCCGGGCTCGCCGAAGAACTCGGGCTTGAACCGCACGCCGCAGCCGACCAGCCAGTCGAAGTGGTCGAGGCTGCCGTCGCAGTAGTCGGCGATGCGCTTCTCGTCGGCGCCCGGACCCATCGCGACGTTGAGGTAGGCCGCCATGTTGTCGGCGGAATCGTCGAAGCCACAAGCCTTTTGAATCGGCGTACCGCCACCCAGGTAGATGAAGCCGCCCGCCATCGACGCCGCGCCGCCCCAGGAACCGGTGCGCTCGAGGACCAGGACGTCGGCGCCGGAACGCGCTGCCTCGACCGCTGCGGCCGCACCCGCTATCCCGAACCCGGCGACGACGACGTCGGACTCGTCGTCCCAGTGGGTGATCGCGGAAGCCGGTAGCGGAGTGATCTCGTTGCCGGTCATGGCCGCATCGCTGCGGGAAGATCAGAGACCCACTCATGGCCCCAGTAGCTGTCAGCCGTGATCTCCTCTGCGGTGTAATGGTTTTCGTCCACACGCATCCCGTCGGTGCCGAACTCGATGTCCCAGTCGCCCGGCGCGCGGACATAGAACGACACCATCTTGTCGTTGGTGTGCCTGCCCAACGTCGAGGACAATTGGAAACCGTCCTTGTTCACCCGGTCCAGCGCTTGGCCGACGGCGTCAAGCGTGTCGACCTCCACCATGAGGTGGATCAGGCCCGGGTCGCGCAGCGTCATCGCCGGACAGATCGCCAGGCTGTGGTGGCGTGCGTTGATGCCCAGGAATCGGACCCGCAGCGGACCGAACTCCGGCGGCGTGGGCACGCGGAACGCGCCGCGCGATTTGAAGCCCAATACCTCTGTGTAGAACCGGAACAGCCCCGGCACGTCGAGTGCGGGCAGCACCACATGGCCCAGGCCTTGGTCACCAGTGACGAAGCGAGCGCTGAACGGCGTGACCACCGGGCTGTGGTCGAGCACGGCGCCGTGGAACACCTCGGTCGACGTGCCCGCCGGATCCTCGAACGCGATGACCTCCTCGACGCGACGGGCATCGGCCTCCTGCTGTGAGAGTTCCTTGACCGGTACACCTGCACCGTCGAGAGTGGCCTTGACCCGGGTCAGCGCCGCCTGGTCACGAACTTCCCAACCGACGGTGACGATCTTGTCGACGTCGCCGGGCACCACGATGATGCGGGCGGCACGCTCGTCCATGCGCAGATACAGCGCGTCGTCATCGGGACCGGCGCCTTCGGCGAAACCGAGCACCTTGAACGCGAAATGTCGCCAACGGTCGATATCGGTGGCCTGAACCTTCACATAGCCAAGGCTTTTCAGATCGCTCATCGACATCTCGCTAGATCATCGCCCGGAGCGGACCCTGCGGATCCACGCCCAATGAACTCAGAGCCGACGCGTGGAACACCGTGCCGGGCACATGGATGGCGTGCAGCTGACCGACGTGCACATCCCGCCAGTACCGCTGCAGCGGCTTGTCCATTCGCGCGGCATTGCCCCCTGACCGGGCGAAGATCTCGTCGACCGCCGACACGGCCCGCCAGACCGCCCGAATCTGGGTGCGCCGCCCCGCTGCCCGGTCGGCGAAATCGACCTCACGGCCCGCGGCCACCATGGCGTAGATGCGGTCGGCGTTGGCCAGCAATTCCTGGCGCGCGGCGTTGATGTCGGCGGCCGCTTCACCGATCGCGAACATCACGTAGGGATCGTCTTTGATCGCGACGCCGGTGGCGCCCACCCGCTCGCGTTGGTAGTCCAGATGTGCGGCTAGCGCGCCCTCCGCGATGCCGATTGTCGCCGCGGAGATGCCGAGCGGGAACATCGTCGACCACGGCATCAGGTAGAGCGGTTCGGTCATGCCGGCTTCGCGCTGGGCGGTTCCGTCCATGACCTTCGTCGCGTCCATCGTCCGGTACTCCGGCACGAAGGCATCCTTGACGATGACGTCCTTGGAGCCGGTGCCCCGCAGGCCGACCACATTCCATGAGTCCTCGACGATCTCGTAGTCCGAGCGCGGCAGGATCATGTGCAGCATCTGCGGCGGCATCAGCGGCTTGCCGTCCGAGTCGCCGAGCATCGCGCCGAGGATGATCCAGTCGCAGGCGTCGGTGCCGGAACTGAACTGCCACCGGCCGTTGAAGAGGTAGCCGCCGTCGACGGGCTTGGCCACTCCTTGAGGGGCGTACGGCGAGGCCACCCAGGTGTCGACGTCGTCGGCCCAGATCTCGTCGGCGACCCGTGGATCGGCGTAGGCCAACTGGTACGGGTGCACACCGACCACCCCGTTGATCCAACCTGCCGCGGGGTCGAGCGCCGCGGTGGCCATCACGGTCTCGGCGAACTCGCGAGGATGTACCTCCAACCCGCGGTATTTCTTGGGCTGCAGCAGTCGGATGGAACCCGCCGCCTTCATCGACTTGACCGTGGTGTCGGTGAGTCGGCCGATCTTCTCCGACTCGACAGCCTGTTCCTTGAACTGGTCGGCCAGTTCCATCACCCGGTCGAGTACGCGCTCGCTCATGTCATGTCCTAACTGTGTGGCTGCACTTGATGGTTTACCGCACGGAGCGGGGGAAAGGGCCGGAATCCCGGTCAGCGGACGGGTTCCCGGCCCCAGTAATGGATGTGTCCATCCTGACCGCCCGCCGCATCAGGGTCGAGCCGCGGTTCCGATGGCCGGAACGACTCCGTCGAGACCCGCCCGATCACCGGGAGCGTTGTGCGCCGTCCGATGAGACAGGGCATACCGTGGCGTCGTGAACATCTCCGGGGCGCCCGACGTGGATGCCGTCGTGGTGGGCGCTGGGTTCGCCGGCCTCTACGCCTTGCACCGACTGCGGTCGCAGGGCTTGTCGGTGCGCGTCTTCGAGGCGGCCCCGGAAGTCGGCGGTACCTGGTACTACAACCGCTATCCGGGCGCCAGGTGCGACGTCGAAAGCGTCGACTACTGCTACTCGTTCTCCACCGAACTCGAACAAAAGTGGGACTGGTCGGAGAAGTACGCCACCCAGAGCGAGATTCTGCGCTACCTCAATTGGGTCGCCGACAAGCTGAACCTGCGCGACGGCATTACGTTCGACACCCGGGTGACGTCGGCCGTGCTCGACGAGGTGACACTGCGCTGGACCGTGCGAACCGATACCGGTGAGGTGGTCACCGCACGGTTCTGCGTCATGGCGACGGGACCGCTGTCCGCGGCCCTGACGCCGGAATTCCCGGGGCTCGACAACTTCGCGGGGGAGCTGTACCACACCGCGCACTGGCCGCACAACCCCGTCGACTTCACCGGCAAACGAGTCGCGGTGATCGGCACCGGGTCCTCGGGAATCCAGTCGATCCCGATCATCGCAGAGCAGGCCAGCCAGCTCTACGTGTTCCAGCGAACGCCGAATTACAGTGTGCCGGCGGGGAATCGACCGCTGAGCGACGCGGAACGGGCCCAGATCAAGGCTGGCTACGCCGAGCGTCGACGGCTGTCGTGGCGCAGCGGAGGCGGCTCGCCGCACATCGCCCATCCGAAGCTGACGATGGAGGCCACGCCCGACGAGCGCCGAGAAGCGTTCGAGAAGCGCTGGGAACTCGGCGGCGTGCTGTTCTCGAAGACCTTCAGCGACCAGATGATCGACATGGCCGCCAATGACGAGGCCCGAAAGTTCTACGAAGAGAAGGTGCGTGCGGTCATCGACGATCCCGACGTCGCCGAACTCCTCATTCCCACCGACCACCCCATCGGCACAAAGCGAATCTGCACCGACACCAACTACTTTCAGACCTTCAACAAGCCGCACGTGGAGCTGGTCAGCGTCCGCAGAACGCCGATCGTGTCCGTCGACGCCGACGGCATCAACACCACCGATGCGCACTACGACCTGGACGCCATCGTGCTGGCCACCGGCTTCGACGCGATGACGGGCGCGCTGGCCAAGATCGACATCGTCGGACGAGGCGGGCAGCGGTTGAAAGACGACTGGGCCGACGGTCCCCGGACGTACCTCGGCCTCGGCGTGGACGGTTTCCCGAACCTGTTCTTGGTTTCTGGTCCCGGTGCGCCAGCGGTACTGGCGAACATGGTGCTGCACGCCGAGGCGCATGTGGACTGGATCGCCGACGCCATCGGCTATCTGGACGGGCACGGTTACACGGCGCTGGAGGCCACCGCCGATGCGGTGGACAACTGGATCGTCGAACTCAACCAGCGCGCCGAAGCCACGCTGTTCACCAAAGCCAACTCGTGGTACATGGGCGCCAACGTGCCGGGCAAACCTCGCGGATTCATGTTGTTCATCGGCGGATTCGCGGCGTACCTCGACATCTGCAACGAGGTGGCCAACGCCGGCTACAAAGGTTTCCGCCTGCTCAAAGCGTCGTAGCATGACGGGACTGAAAGACAAGGTCGTCGTCGTCACCGGTGCCGCCAGAGGTACGGGCCGGGTGCACTGTGAGCGTTTCGCCGACGAGGGCGCCGACGTGATCGCGTTGGACATCGCGGCGAACGCCGGCGAATTACGTGGCGTTGCAGCAGAAGTCCGGCAGCGCGGACGCCGATGCGCGGTTGCTGAGGCCGATGTCCGCGATCTGCCCGGACTCGAGGTCGCGATCGGTGAGGGGGTAGCGGAACTCGGCCGCCTGGACGTCGTCGTCGCCAACGCCGGCATCCACACGGCTGGCGCGCCGACGTGGGAGTTGACCGAGGACACTTGGCGCCACACTCTGGACGTCAATCTGACCGGGGTGTGGCATACCGTGCGCGCGTCGGTGCCCCATCTGGGTGAGACCGGCGGCTCGATAGTGATCATCAGCTCCACCAACGGTTTACGCGGCACCGCCAACACCGCTCATTACACGGCGAGCAAACATGCTGTCGTGGGTCTGGCGCGCACGCTCGCCAACGAACTGGGATCCAGCGGCGTCCGGGTCAACACTGTCCATCCCGGTGCGGTGGCCACGCCGATGGTGCTCAACGAGCAGACGTTCAGGCGTCTGCGACCCGACCTGCCCAACCCGACGGCCGACGACGCCGCCGAGGTGCTGGCCGCCCGTAATCTGCTTCCGGTGCCGTGGGTCGAACCTGTCGATGTTGCCAACGCCGTCGTCTTCCTGGCCTCTGATGAGGCTCGCTACATCACCGGTGCGCAGATCGTGGTCGATGCCGGGCTGACGCAGAAGACGACGTCATGACGGGACGATTGGCCGGCAAGGTCGCGCTGATCACCGGCGCGGCCCGGGGTATCGGCCGCGCACAGGCGGTGCGATTCTCGGCGGAGGGCGCCGACGTGATCGCGCTCGACGTGTGCGGTTCCGTCGACACCGTCGTCGTGCCTTCGGCGACGCCGGCCGACCTGGACGAAACGGCGCGTCTGGTCCGCGTCAACGGCCGCAAGATCGTCACCGGGATAGTGGACGTCCGCGATCCCGAAGGACTTCAGGGAGCAGTCGACCGCGGTGTCGCCGAACTGGGCGGTCTTGACACCGTCTGCGCCACAGCGGGTATCACGTCGCGAGCAATGGCGACCGAACTCACCGAGCAGGCGTGGCAGACGATGCTGGACGTGAACCTAACCGGTGTCTGGCGGACATGCAAGGTCGCCGTTCCCCACCTGATCACGAGAGGGCACGGGTCGGTAGTCCTGGTCAGTTCGATTGCAGGGCTTCGTGGATTGGTCGGCGTGGCGCATTACACCGCAGCCAAGCACGGCGTCGTCGGCTTGATGCGCAGCCTGGCTCATGACCTGGCTCCGTACGGCATCAGGGCCAACTCGGTGCATCCCACCAATGTCGACACGCCGATGATCCAGAACGATGCGGTCGCAAGCGCCTTCCGCCCAGACCTCGACCGGCCGCCGACCCGAGAGGAATACGCGCAAGCGGCCCGGGCGATGAACATGCTCGACATCCCGTGGGTCGATCCGGTCGACGTCGCGAATGCCAGCCTGTTCCTGGCCTCCGACGAGGCCCGCTACATCACCGCAGCGACACTGCCGGTCGACGCCGGCGCCACCCAGCGATAGGGGTCATGTCAGCCGGCGCCCGAGCTCCTGGACAGGAACGCCGACACGGTGCTCTCGAACGCCGCCTTCGCCTCGATCATCGCCCAGTGCCCGCAGTTGGGGAACACGTGCAATTCGGCATTCGGGATGGAACGCATCGGGATCAGGGACATGTCCAACGGGCTCACCCGGTCGTCGCGTCCCCACGTCAGCAGCGTGGGCGCGGCGACTTTGTGCATCTGCGCCCATGGCAGCGGCGCGTCGCTGCTGCGCATGAACGCCATCATCTGTGCGAAGGCCGCCTTGCCGTACATGCGCCGCGCCGATGCCAGCGTCTCCGGGTCGGTCGCCAATTGCCACCGTTCCTCGACCAGCTGCTCGGTGACCAGGGACTGGTCGTAGACCATCGAGTTGAGCCAGTCGACCAGCCGTTGACGCGTCGGATCCTCGGTGAACTCCTGCAGCAGCCGAATGCCTTCGCTCGGACCGGGACTGAAGATGTTGGTGCCGATGCCACCGATCGTGACCAGCCTGTCGATGCGGTCCGGGTGGTGGATGGCGAAGTTGATCCCGACGCCGCCGCCCATCGAATTTCCGACGATGTGCGCGCGGTCGATTTCGAGCGCGTCCAGGAATGGCACCACCGCGCCCTGCGCGTCGATCATCGGGTGGCCGCCGAAGTCGTCGCTGACACCGAATCCCGGGAATTCGAGGATGACGCAACGGAATCCGTCGGCGAAGAAAGGCAGCACCCCGCGAAAGTTCCGCCATCCGGTGACCCCGGGACCCGAACCGTGCAGGAACAGCAACACAGGACCGTCACCGACGTCGTAGTAGCGCAGTACCCCCGAAGGCGTCGGCACCTCACGTAGGTCGGCTGCGACTCGGGCGGTGAGATCGGCGGTGTCGGTCACGGTGCCAGCCTGCCATGCGCGTCCGCGATGCCGACGATCAGTTCCGCTCATCGGACCTCCCGTTAAGCGGGACGCCGGCGACGCCGCCGCGTGTTTCGCTGCGACGCTTGCCCGTCGAGACACGAACCGCCAAGGGATACGTTCCCGGTCACATTCGTTCAGGAGGCCCGATGTCACCGCGAAGCCGTTGGCCGCGGCGCGATGGCCATATCGAAAGACCCTGCGTGTAATGGTGATTGACGCGCCGGAGCGCTGGTCTGCGGGGTTGCCGCCGTTGCGGAATCTGGCTGGGCCGATGCAGGCGGTTGGTGCGTTGTTCG
>NZ_LZKP01000185.1 GCF_001672895.1 Mycobacterium sp. E740 | reverse complement strand
CCGTCGTCGCGGCGCACCCACATCAGGAAGTCGGCGAAGGACAGGTCGGCGAGCAGCTGCCATTCCCCCACCACGGCATGCAGATGGTCGACTGCCTGACCGGGCAGCATGGTGTGCTCGGCGAGCAGGTCACCGAGGGTGGACATCGGGTGCTACTTCCGCGGTCGCGTCACGCAGGTGAGGTGATCAGCTGATCACCGCGATTAGATCTCCGGCCTGGATCACGTCGCCGACGGCCACGCTCACCTTGCTCACGGTGCCCGCCACCTCGGCCAGCACCGGGATCTCCATCTTCATCGACTCCAGCAGCACCAGGGTGTCGCCCTCGCCGATCTGATCGCCCTCGCTCACCACGACCTCGAGCACACTGGCCACGATCTCAGCGCGAACGTCCTCGGCCATCATCACCCCACTCACTCCGCTGCTGAATGCCTGTCGGCCTACATCGAACCACACGACCGGGCCGTCAGCGGTGTCGCCGGGCCATGACACAATGGACCAGACGCGCCCGCCGCATGTGGGCAGAACCATCTTCAGACCATTCGGAGGTAGACCATGGCCAAGCGTGGCCGTAAGAAGCGCGACCGCAAGCACTCCAAAGCCAACCACGGCAAGCGGCCGAACGCCGGCTCGAAGTCGGTGCGCTGACCGCGCCGGCTGACTGTCGACGCGCTAACCGCGCCGGATGATCGTGGTGCGGCTGATCTCGATGCGCAGCCGCTCGCGCAGCCTGTCGGGGGCCTTGTCGCCGCCGCATTTCCGCGCGATCAGGTTCTTGACCCGCTCCTCGACGCCGTAATGGCGTAGGCACGTCGGGCATTCCTCGAGGTGATGACGCAGCTTGTCGCGTGTTTCGGGGGTGCATTCACCGTCGAGCAGCGTCCAGACCTCAGCGATGACCGCGGCACAGTCCGGGTGCTCGGGGTCGATCGGGCCTACCGGCGGCTGCCAGCGCTCTTCGTCCGAGAACGAGCTCACGGCGCGACCTCCTCGGGGGTGTCGAGCTGCTGGCCCCGGATGAACCCGCGGTCCCGAGCCACGCCGGCCAGCAGGTCGCGCAACTGGCGCCGGCCCCGGTGCAGCCGCGACATCACCGTGCCAATCGGTGTGTCCATGATCTCGGCGATCTCCTTGTAGGGGAACCCTTCGACGTCGGCGAGGTAAACCGCCATCCGGAAGTCCTCCGGCAACGCCTGCAGTGCCTGCTTGATCTCGCTGTCCGGCAGCAGCTCGAGTGCTTCGACCTCGGCTGAGCGAAGGCCGGTCGACGAGTGCTCGGCGTTGGCCGCGAGCTGCCAGTCGGTGATCTCCTCAGTCGGGTACTCCGCTGGTTGGCGCTGCTTTTTGCGGTAGCTGTTGATGTAGGTGTTGGTCATGATCCGGTACAGCCACGCCTTGAGGTTGGTGCCTTCGCGGAACGACCGGAAACCGGCGTAGGCCTTCACCATGGTTTCCTGCAGCAGATCCTCGGCATCGGCCGGATTGCGCGTCATGCGCAGCGCGCCGCCGTACAACTGGTCGAGCAGTGGAATCGCGTCGCGCTCGAAGCGCGCGGTCAGCGCGGCGTCGGTCTCCGGCGGCGTACCTGCGTCCGGCGCGGTCTCTGCCGCCGTATCGCGCATCGACCCGTCGGAGTCGGTTCCGGAGTCGGTCCCAGAGTCGGTCACTGTGGAGAACACCGTCCCTTCTGTCGCGGTGCCACCGAACAAGCCCGGTAGATCCACCGGGCGGACGGGGAGGTCCATGGCCAGCGTTGGCACCTGTACTCCCTTCACTCAATCCTAGAGGTTGAGACCGACATCTTTTCTTGGCCGCCGCTGCCGCCGGCGCCACGGTCGTCGTCAACAACAGCGGCGAGGCGCACGGTTGTTCCCGACCTCGGGTCCGCGTGACGTTTCGAGGGCCATAGGGTGACATCATGTCGCTTTCCGGGAAGACCATGTTCATCTCCGGTGCCAGCCGCGGTATCGGCCTGGCGATCGCCAAGCGTGCCGCGGCCGACGGCGCCAACATCGCGCTGATCGCCAAGACGGCCGAGCCCCACCCCAAGCTGCCCGGGACCGTGTACACCGCCGCGAAGGAACTCGAGGAGGCCGGCGGGCAGGCGCTGCCCATCGTGGGCGACATCCGCGACGGCGACTCGGTCGCAGCGGCCGTGGCCAAGACCGTCGAGCAGTTCGGCGGCATCGACATCTGTGTGAACAACGCGTCGGCGATCAACCTCGGCTCGATCACCGACGTCCCGCTCAAGCGGTTCGACCTGATGAACGGCATCCAGGTGCGCGGCACGTACGCGGTTTCGCAGGCCTGCATCCCGCACATGGTCGGACGGGACAACCCGCACATCTTGAGTTTGTCGCCGCCGATCCGGCTCGAGCCGGAATGGCTCAAGCCCACCCCGTACATGATGGCCAAGTACGGAATGACGTTGTGCGCCTTGGGGATCGCCGAGGAGCTGCGTTCCGACGGCATCGCCTCCAACACACTGTGGCCGCGAACCATGGTGGCGACGGCCGCCGTGCAGAATCTGCTGGGCGGCGACGAGGCGATGGCGCGCTCCCGCACACCCGACGTCTACGCGGACGCCGCCTACGAGATCTTCAACAAACCCGCCCGCGAATACACCGGCCAATCGCTGTTGTGCGAGGACGTGCTGCTGGAGTCCGGTGTCAACGACCTGTCGGTGTACAACTGCGTGCCCGGCGCCGAACTCGGCGTCGACCTGTGGGTCGACACCCCGAATCCGCCGGGTTACACCGGTCCCTAGCGATCAGGCGGCGCAGAGGTCGATGCCCAGCAAGTTGACCGGCCAGAACACCGCGGTCAGCATGAAAGCGCCGATGTCCGAGCCCGCCGGTATCCGGTTGCGG
>NZ_LZKP01000184.1 GCF_001672895.1 Mycobacterium sp. E740 | reverse complement strand
GGCTGGAAGCGCCCGACGGGCTGGTTCGGCTGGCCTCTGATCTGGGTATCTCGGACCGGGTGACGTTCCTGCCGCCGCAGTCGCGCGAACAGTTGGTCGACGTGTACCGGGCTGCGGACCTGGTCGCGGTGCCCAGCTATTCGGAGTCCTTCGGACTGGTCGCGATCGAAGCTCAGGCGTGCGGCACTCCCGTGGTGGCCGCGGCGGTCGGTGGGTTGCCGGTCGCGGTGCGCGACGGTGTCACCGGCACGCTGGTCGCCGGACACGACGACGGTGACTGGGCGCACGCCATCGACGACCTGCTGGCGCGCGGCACCGCGGCCATGGCACCGGCCGCGGTGGAGCACGCCGCCACGTTCTCGTGGGCGCACACGGTCGACGCGCTACTCGGCAGCTACGGGCATGCGATCGCCGACTTCCGGGCGCATCGCCCGCCGGTCGTGCGCCGGAACGGTCGCCTGTTCAGCCGGCGGCGGGGGGTGCGGGCGTGAGCTCAACGGCGGCAAAGGTCATCGAGGAGGCGTGCAAGGAGAACGGCCTGGTCTGCACGCACCACGATGGTGCGCACGGTGGCCTGCCCGGCATCATCGTCGAACTGCCCGGCGAGCGACGGCTGAAGACGAACACGATCCTGTCCATCGGCGAACACTCGGTGCGCATCGAGGCGTTCGTATGCCGCAAGCCCGACGAGAACCACGAGGGCGTGTACCGGTTCCTGCTCAAGCGCAACCGCCGGCTCTACGGCGTGGCCTACACCCTCGACAACGTCGGCGACATCTACCTCGTCGGCCGGATGTCGCTGGAATCGGTCACCTCAGCCGAAGTGGACCGCATCCTCGGCCAGGTGCTCGAAGCCGTCGACAACGACTTCAACACGTTGCTGGAGTTGGGTTTTCGCTCGTCGATCCAGAAGGAATGGGAGTGGCGGGTGTCGCGGGGCGAGTCGCTCAAGAACCTGCAGGCGTTCGCCCACCTCATCGACGAGGACGACTGACTCTCCCTCGCCGAGACCTACGTTTTGGCGGATTTTCCCGACCGGATACCGCCATTTCGTCGATCTCGGCGCGGACCGTGGGCGATCCGAATGCCGTGAGAGGATTGCCCGCATGGGTGACTGCACGCTGATTTTGCTTCGCCACGGCGAGAGCGAGTGGAACGAGAAGAACCTGTTCACCGGCTGGGTCGACGTCGACCTCACCGAGAAGGGCCGCGCCGAAGCGGTGCGGGCCGGCGAGCTGATCAAGGAACTCGACCGGCAGCCCGACGTGCTCTACACCTCGCTGCTGCGCCGGGCCATCACGACCGCGAACCTGGCGCTGGACAAGGCCGACCGGCACTGGATACCGGTGCACCGCGACTGGCGGCTCAACGAGCGGCATTACGGCGCGCTGCAAGGACTGAACAAGGCCGAGACCAAGGAGAAGTACGGCGAGGAGCAGTTCATGGCGTGGCGACGCAGCTACGACACGCCGCCGCCGCCGATCGAGCCGGGCAGCCCCTACAGCCAGGACGGCGACCCGCGGTATGCGGACGTGCCCGGCGGCCCGCCGCGCACCGAATGCCTCAAAGACGTCGTCGAGCGGTTCGTGCCGTACTACACCGAGACCATCGAACCCGACCTGCGGGCGGGCAAGACCGTGCTGATCGCCGCGCACGGCAACTCGCTGCGCGCGCTGGTCAAGCACCTCGACGGCATGTCCGACGAGGAGGTCGTCGGCCTCAACATCCCGACCGGCATCCCGCTGCGCTACGACCTGGACTCCGACCTCAAACCGACCGTGGTCGGCGGCACCTACCTGGATCCCGAGGCCGCGGCCGCGGGCGCCGCCGCCGTCGCATCGCAAGGTGCGAAGTAGGCCGTCGACAGGCGGCACGGCGAACAACGGGTTAACGGAGCAAGACCGCAGCCCGAATTTCGCTCTTTGTGTGTGTGACTTGTCCCGAATCGGCCGCACGCTGCTGGGATGACGTTCACCGGATGCGTACGATTTCCGCGTGAGTGTCGCTACGGCACTGCTGTTCGCAGCGGTGGTCGCACTGCTCGCTTCGGTGACCGGTGTGGCGCTGGGGGCGGCGCTGACGCCCCGGCTAGCCGACCGCAGGCAGCGCCGGGCCGCCGCGCAGACCGGGATCACGGTCTCGCAGATGCTCTCCCACGTCGCTTCGCGCTCGCCGACCGGAATCGTAGTGGTCGATCACTTCCGTGACGTCGTGTACGCCAACGACCGGGCCCGCGAGCTGGGTCTGGTCCGCGACCGGTTGCTCGACGAGCGCGCGTGGCTGGCGGCCGAGCGCACGCTGGCCACCGGCGAGCCCACCGAGGTCGATCTCGCGGCGGACAAGCGGGCCACTCCCGGACGCTCCGGGCTCTCGGTGCGCGGCCACGTGCGGCTGCTGACCGAACAGGACCGCCGGTTCGCGGTCGTCTACGTCGACGACCAGTCCGAACACGCCCGCATGGAAGCCACGCGCCGGGACTTCGTGGCCAACGTCAGCCACGAGCTCAAGACGCCGGTCGGCGCGATGAGCGTGCTGGCGGAGGCGCTGCTCGCCTCGGCCGACGACCCCGCCACCGTGCGCAGGTTCGCCGAGAAGATGGTGGCCGAGTCCAACCGGCTGGCCGACATGATCGGGGAGCTGATCGAGTTGTCGCGGTTGCAGGGTGCCGAGGCGCTGCCGCACCTGGAGGCCGTCGACGTCGACACCGTGGTGGCCGAGGCGCTGTCCCGGCACAAGGTGCCCGCCGACAACGCCGACATCAGGATCACCACCGACGCGCCGACCGGTTTCCAGGTGTGGGGCGATCAACCACTGTTGGTCACCGCGGTGGCGAACCTCGTGTCCAACGCGATCGCGTACTCGCCGAACGGGTCGTCGGTGTCGATCAGCCGCAGGCGGCGCGGCGACGACATCGAGATCGCGGTGACCGACCGCGGTATCGGGATCGCCCGCGAGGACCAGGAGCGGGTGTTCGAGCGATTCTTCCGCGTCGACAAGGCGCGCTCCCGGGCCACCGGCGGCACCGGGCTGGGGTTGGCGATCGTCAAGCATGTGGCGGCCAACCACAACGGAAGCATCCGGCTGTGGAGTCAGCCGGGAACGGGATCGACGTTCACGCTGTCGATTCCGGCCTATCCCCATCCGGAAAGCGATCCGGATGAGCACGTCGAACGAGAGGACCAGCGAGACCAATGACCAGTGTGCTGATCGTGGAGGACGAGGAGTCCTTGGCCGATCCCCTGGCCTTTCTGCTTCGCAAGGAGGGTTTCGAGGCCACCGTCGTCACCGACGGGCCGACCGCGCTCGCCGAGTTCGAGCGCGCCGGCGCCGACATCGTGCTGCTCGACTTGATGCTGCCGGGCATGAGCGGAACGGACGTCTGCAAGCAGTTGCGTTCGCGCTCAAGCGTTCCGGTGATCATGGTGACCGCCCGCGACAGCGAGATCGACAAGGTTGTCGGCCTCGAGCTCGGCGCCGACGACTACGTCACCAAGCCGTATTCGGCGCGTGAGCTGATCGCGCGCATCCGCGCTGTGCTGCGGCGCGGCGCGGACAACGACGACTCGGGCCTCGGCGATGCGGTGCTGGAAGCCGGACCCGTCCGGATGGATGTCGAGCGCCACGTGGTCTCGGTCAACGGGGAGCCGATCACGTTGCCGCTCAAGGAGTTCGACCTGCTCGAGTACCTGATGCGCAACAGCGGCCGGGTGCTGACCCGCGGCCAGCTCATCGACCGGGTATGGGGCGCCGACTACGTCGGCGACACCAAAACCCTTGACGTGCATGTCAAGCGGTTGCGGTCCAAGATCGAGGCGGACCCGGCCAACCCGGTGCACCTGATCACCGTGCGGGGTCTCGGCTACAAACTCGAGGGCTGAGTCCCGTTCAGCCCGTGGCGCCGCCGAGGATCTCGAACACCTCGAAGGTGTTGACCCCGGCGGTGATCGACGGGTCGGCCTCGCCGATGGCCAGCACCTCGGCGCGGTCGGCGGCCCGCAACACGCCCAATCCCCATACGCCTTCGGGATCCGCGACCGGACCGTAGACGACCACCCGGCCGTCGGCCAGCAGCTGCCGCCAGTAATCCTGATGCCCGGCCATCGCCTGCTGTTCGGCCGGCGTCATGGTCTGTGCGAAATCGGCGCGCGGCGGGATCAGCCGGAACAGGAAGAGCGTCATTCGGCGGCCCGGGTCGCCGGATGCACGGCGATGAGCCCTAAAGCGCTGCGCCGCTTGCACATTGCGGCCAGCTCGGCATAAGCCTTCTCGCCGAGCAGTTCGATCAGTTCGGGCCGGTAGGACTCCCACACCGGCTTCACGCCGACGTGCGCGTTCGGGTCACCCGTGCAGTACCAGTGCAGATCCGCACCGCCCTCGCCCCAGCCGCGACGGTCGTACTCGGTGATCCACGTCTTGAGGATCTCCGAGCCGTCGGGGCGCTCGACCCATTCCTGGGTGCGCCGGATCGGCAGTTGCCAGCACACGTCGGGCTTCATGGTCAACGGCTCGACGCCGAGCTTGAGCGCCTTGCTGTGCAGCGCGCATCCGATGCCGCCGGGAAATCCTGGACGATTGAGGAATATGCAGGCGCCCTTGTACTTTCGGGTCCGCAGGTTGGGCTGGTCGTCGTACTCGTCCATCTCGAGGTAGCCCTTCTTGCCGAGGCCCTTCTCGCGGAACTGCCAGTCCTCGTCGGTGAGCGCTTTCACGGCGTCGTCGAGCCGGGCGATGTCGTCGTCGTCGGACATGAACGCGCCGTGCGAACAGCACCCGTCGTCCGGGCGGCCCTCGACGGTGCCCTTGCACGCCGGGGTGCCGAACACGCAGGTCCAGCGGGACAACAGCCACGTCATGTCGGCGGCGATCAGATGCTCGGGGTTGTCCGGGTCGTAGAACTCGACCCACTCCCGCGCGAAGTCCAGTTCGACCTCTCCCGGCCCGGGTTGTTTGCTCTTCGCCTCAGGTTCGACGGCCGATGCGCTCACGGTTTTCCACGGTAGACCCATTAAGTTGGGTGAGTGCGATTAGGCGTGCTCGACGTGGGCAGCAATACCGTCCACCTTCTGGTGGTGGACGCACGCCGCGGCGGGCACCCCACGCCGATGAGTTCGACCAAGGCGTCGTTACGGCTCGCCGAGGCGATCGACGGCTCGGGCAAGCTGACCCGCAAGGGCGCCGACAAGTTGATCGGCACCATCGACGAATTCGCGAAAATCGCCACCAGTTCCGGTTGTTCGGAGTTGATGGCGTTCGCCACCTCGGCGGTGCGTGACGCGAAGAACTCCGAGGAGTTGCTCGCCCGGGTGCTCGCCGAGACGGGAGTGTCGCTGCGCGTGCTGTCCGGTGTCGACGAGTCGCGGTTGACGTTCCTGGCGGTCCGGCGCTGGTACGGCTGGAGCGCCGGGCGCATCATCAACATCGACATCGGCGGCGGGTCGCTCGAGCTGTCCAACGGGGTGGACGAGGAGCCGGAGGTGGCGCTGTCGCTACCGCTCGGGGCGGGCCGGCTCACCCGCGAGTGGCTGCCCGACGATCCGCCCGGCCGCCGCCGGGTGGCGATGCTGCGGGACTGGCTGGCCACCGAACTGGCCGACGCCGGCACCGAGCTGCTCAAGGCCGGTGCCCCGGACCTCGCGGTCGCGTCGTCGAAGACCTTCCGCTCGCTGGCCCGCCTGACCGGAGCTGCGCCGTCCGGGGCCGGCCCGCGGGTCAAGCGGACGCTGACGGCGACCGGTCTTCGGCAACTCATAAATTTCATCTCTAGGATGACCGCGGCTGACCGTGCCGAACTGGAAGGGGTGAGTGCCGATCGGGCGCCACAGATCGTGGCCGGAGCTTTGGTAGCCGAGGCGAGCATGAAGGCCCTCGCCGTCGAGAGCGTCGACATCTGTCCCTGGGCGTTGCGAGAGGGGCTGATCCTGCGGAGACTCGACAGCGAAGCCGACGGCAACGCCCACAGTCCGTCGAACGTCGGCGGCGCCGAGAATCTGGCCTCAGCACAGCCGTTTGTGCGCAATGCTGGACGATAGGTGACGAGGCCAGAAGGCAACTACACGATGACAGGACCAGAAGACGACCACAGCAACACGCGGCCCATCTCGGTCGCGGAGTTGCTGGCGCGCAACGGCACGATCGGTGCCCCGCCGGTCGGCGGGCGGCGCCGGCGTCGCCGCGGCGACACCGACTCCATCTCGGTCGCCGAACTGACCGGTGAGATCCCCGTCGTCCGCGACCATGACGACGCGCCCGCGACCGGGCCCTCTGCCACCGCGGTCGAGACCGCGCCAGAACCTGAGACAGAACCCGAACCGGAAGCCGAAGCGCAGCCGGAACCGGAACCGGAAGCCGAACCGGAACCTGCCGCCGAAACCCCGGCCGACATCGAGGGCGACGTCGCCGCAGAGCCCGACGGCGAGACCACCGAGCCGGCATCCGAGGGCGATGACGACGACGCCGTCGCCGACTACGAAGCCCATGTCGAGCGCCGTGACGCCGACGACGACCTGGACTTCTTCGCACCGCCGCGCCGCTCCAAGTTCGCCTGGCGCCGGTCCCGCGCACAGGCCCCGGTCGATGCCGAGAAGGCCGATGCCGAGAAGGTCGATGCCGGGACGATCGATGCCGGGACGGTCGATGCCGAGACGGTCGATGCCGAGGAGATGAGCCCGGATCCGCTCGAATGGGCTGATTCAGAAGCCGACGAGGAGGACGCCGCCGACGCGGCCGTCGACCTTGCGGAGCCGAATGACGACGACGACCGTGAGGCCTCGCGGACGTTCCTTGGTTCCCCCGACAATGAGCTGTTCGGCGGGCACGACGTCGCCGGCGACGTCGCTCGGCGTGGCCATCCGGACAGCATCGACCTGGACGACGACGCGGCCCCGGCCGGTGCGATGTCGTCGTTCCTGCGCGCGCTCTGGGTCGTCGGCCAGTGCGTGGTCGCGGTCGCGTTCGGGGCAGGCTTGTTCATCGCCTTCGACCAGCTGTGGAAGTGGAACAGCATCATCGCTCTGGTGCTCGGCGTGCTGGTGATCCTCGGCCTGGTGGTCGGCGTCCGGGTGGTGCGCAAGACCGAGGACATCGGCAGCACGCTGATCGCCGTCGCGGTCGGGGCGATGGTCACATTCGGGCCGCTCGCACTGATGCAGGCGGGTTGAGGCGTCCAATAACCCGTGCGTCCAGCCATCAAGGTCGGTCTGTCGACGGCCTCGGTCTACCCGCTGAGAACCGAGGCGGCCTTCGAGTACGCGGCCCGGCTCGGCTACGACGGTGTCGAGCTCATGGTGTGGGCCGAGACGGTCAGCCAGGACGTGGAGGCCGTCGCCCGGTTGTCCGAGCAGTACAACATGCCGGTGCTTTCGGTGCATGCGCCGTGCCTGCTGATCTCTCAGCGGGTGTGGGGCGCCAACCCGATTCCCAAACTCGAACGCAGCGTGCGCGCGGCCGAGGAGCTGGGCGCGCAGACCGTCGTCGTGCACCCGCCGTTCCGGTGGCAGCGTCGCTACGCCGAAGGCTTCTCCGAGCAGGTCGCCCAGCTCGAAGCGGACAGCGAAGTGATGGTCGCCGTGGAGAACATGTTCCCTTTCCGCGCCGACCGGTTCTTCGGCTCGGGCCAGACCTCGATCGAGCGCATGCGCAAACGCGGCGGCAGGCCGGGACCGGGCATCTCGGCGTTCGCACCGTCCTATGACCCGCTCGACGGCAACCACGCCCACTACACCCTCGACTTGTCGCACACGGCGACCGCGGGCTCCGATGCGGTCGACATGGCTCGCCGGATGGGAGAGGGGCTGGTGCACCTGCACCTGTGCGACGGCAGCGGCGCCTCCACCGACGAACATCTGGTGCCGGGCCGCGGCACACAGCCCACGGTGGAGGTCTGCGAGATGCTGGCCGGAAGCGACTTCGCCGGGCATGTGATCCTCGAGGTCACCACGTCGGGCGCACGCACCGCCGCCGAACGCGAGGAGTTGCTGCTCGAGTCGTTGCAGTTCGCCCGCGCGCACCTGCTGCGCTGACACTTTCGAAGGAAACCAACCGATGGCAGGCTCCGCCTTGTTCACCGACGCCATGGCGCTCACCGCCGCCGGAGACGGCGTGTATCACGGTGAGCTGAACGAACATTGGACGATCGGCCCGAAGGTGCACGGCGGCGCGATGCTGGCCTTGTGCGCGAACGCCGCGCGCATCGAACATGGCGCAGACGTCCAGCCGATCGCGGTGTCCGGCAACTTCCTGTGGGCGCCCGACCCCGGCCCGATGCAGGTCGTCACCACGGTGCGCAAACGTGGTCGCCGCATCAGCCTGATCGACGTCGAACTCAACCAGGGTGAGCGGACGGCGGTGCGGGTCGCGGTGACTCTCGGCGACCCCGAGCGCCATGTGGCGCCCCTGCTGAGCGTCAATCCCGTGATCCCGTTGATGCAACCCGAGCCGCCGCCGGGCCTGGAGCCGATCGACGAGAGCCATCCGATGGCGAGCATCGTCCATCTCGCGCACGGCTGCGACATCCGGCCCTCGCTGACCACCATGGAACCGCGCTCCGACGGCGGGCCGCCGGTGATCGAGTACTGGGTGCGGCCGAAGGGCGTCGCCCCGGACGCCCTGTTCGCCCTGCTGTGCGGCGACGTGTCGGCGCCGGTGACGTTCGGTGTCAACCGGTTCGGCTGGGCCCCGACCGTGCAGCTGACAGCCTACCTGCGGGCCCTGCCCGCCGACGGGTGGCTGCGGGTGCTCTGCACGACGGTCCAGATCGGCCAGGACTGGTTCGACGAGGATCACATCGTCGTCGACTCCGAGGGCCACATCGTCGTGCAGAGCCGCCAACTGGCGCTGGTGCCGCAGGCCTAGGGCTCGTCTGCAATGCTTTCCGGCATGGCCAGAATCGCGATCGTCGGCGGGGGAAGCATCGGTGAGGCGCTGCTGTCCGGACTGCTGCGCGCCGGGCGGCAGGTCAAGGACCTGGTGGTAGCGGAGAAGAATCCGGACCGGGCCAAGTACCTGGCCGACACATACTCCGTTCTGGTGACGACGGTGGCCAACGCGGTCGACCACGCCGGCTACGTGATCGTGGCCGTCAAACCCGCCGATGTGGGAGGCCTCGTCGACGAGATCGTCGATGCGGCCGCTCAAGCCGAAAGCGACACGGACGAACAGGTTTTCGTGACCGTCGCCGCCGGAGTCACCACCGACTACTACGAGAACAAGCTGCCCGTCGGCTCGCCCGTGATCCGCGTCATGCCCAACGCGCCGATCGTCGTCGGCGGGGGCGTCAGTGCGCTGTCCGCGGGCCGGTTCGCCACCGAAGAGCAGATGAAAGAGGTCGCCGCGATCTTCGACGCGGTCGGCGGGGTGCTGACGGTACCGGAGACCCAACTCGACGCGGTCACCGCGATCTCGGGGTCGGGTCCGGCGTACTTCTTCCTGATGGTCGAGGCGCTCGTCGACGCCGGCGTCGACGTCGGGTTGTCGCGCTCGGTGGCCACCGATCTGGTCGCGCACACGATGGCCGGCTCGGCCGCGATGCTGCTCGATCGGCTGGACGAGGCCACCGCGCCGGCGGGGTCATCGACGGGTATCACCATGGACACCACGCCCGCGCAGCTGCGCGCGACGGTTACCTCGCCGGGTGGCACCACGGCGGCTGGTCTGCGCGAACTCGAGCGCAGCGGTTTGCGGGCAGCGGTCGCCGATGCGGTGACGGCCGCGAAAACCCGCTCTGAGCAGCTCGGAGTTACATATGAGTAATTCGTTTAATTACCCACACCCGTCGCAGTAACACCATCTGCCACGCTATTCTCCTCGTGTAAGCACGGGTGGGTGCCAGCGGTGGGGAAGCCGCTGGGACTGCCCGTGCCCTGAATGATTGGGTTGCGATGACGTCTATGAACGGGCCCTCCTCGCGGGATTCGGCCAGTGGAAAGTCGGGTCGGGACACCGGATCCGATGGTCAACAGCCACGAGCTCAATTCCTCACCGTCGCCGAAGTGGCCAGCCTGATGCGGGTCAGCAAGATGACGGTCTACCGGTTGGTGCACAACGGGGAGCTGCCAGCCGTCCGTGTCGGCCGCTCGTTCCGCGTGCACGCCAAAGCCGTTCACGACATGTTGGAGAGTTCGTACTTCGACGCAGGCTGATCTTCTGCGTCTGCTCCGCGCCGGCTGGGCACGGTTCGCGGTTACCTGCGCATCCCGGTAAAGTGGCCGGGTCAGTCAACAGTGCTTGTTAGGCAAGTAAGTCACAGGTAGCGGAGTTCATGGGTTCAGTCATCAAGAAGCGGCGTAAGCGCATGTCGAAGAAGAAGCACCGCAAGCTGCTTCGTCGCACCCGGGTTCAGCGCAGAAAACTCGGTAAGTAACCTCCGCGCGCGGTCGTTAGGCTGACCGGTCATGGATTCCGAGGGCCCCGTGCCCTATCCGAAGGTCGTCCTGGTCACCGGGGCGTGCCGGTTCCTCGGCGGCTATCTGACGGCCCGGCTCGCGCAGAACCCGTTGATCAACCACGTGATCGCCGTCGACGCGATCGCGCCGAGCAAGGACCTGCTGCGCCGGATGGGCCGCGCCGAGTTCGTCCGCGCCGACATCCGGAATCCCTTCATCGCCAAGGTGATCCGCAACGGTGATGTCGACACCGTGGTGCACGCCGCCGCGGCGTCCTACGCACCGCGCTCCGGTGGTCGCGCGACGCTCAAGGAACTCAACGTGATGGGCGCGATCCAGCTGTTCGCGGCCTGTCAGAAAGCGCCGTCGGTGCGACGCGTGGTGCTGAAGTCGACGTCGGAGGTGTACGGCTCGAGCTCACGGGACCCGGTGCGGTTCACCGAGGACAGCAGCGCGCGACGGCCGCCGGGTGAAGGGTTCGCCCGCGACAGCATCGACATCGAGGGTTACGCCCGCGGGCTGGGGCGACGCCGGCCCGACATCGCGGTCACCATCCTGCGGCTGGCCAACATGATCGGTCCGGCGATGGACACCGCGTTGTCGCGCTATCTCGCCGGACCGGTGGTGCCGACCGTCGTCGGCCACGACCCCCGGCTGCAGCTGCTGCACGAGCAGGACGCGCTCGGGGCGCTCGAGCGGGCCACGATGGCAGGCAAATCGGGCACCTACAACGTCGGGGCTGCCGGCATCATCATGATGAGCCAGGCGATCCGGCGCGCGGGCCGTATCGCACTTCCCGTACCCAGGCCAGCGCTGTGGGCTGTGGATTCGCTGAGACGCGCGACTAGCTACACTGAACTCGATCGCGAGCAGCTGAACTACATGAGTTATGGCAGGGTCATGGACACCTCGCGAATGCGAAATGACCTCGGCTTCAACCCGAAGTGGACCACGGCGGAAGCTTTCGACGATTACGTCCGGGGTCGCGGATTGACTCCGATCGTCGACCCGCGATGGGTACGCTCAATGGAGAGCCGCGCCGTATCTGCGGCGCAACGGTGGGGACGCTAGGCGCTTTAACTTATCGGGTGGGGAGAAGGTAACGATCGTGGCGGGCGAGTCCAAGGCGAAAGTCATTCCGCTGCACGCGAATTCAGGCCGTGCAGCGGCTCAGCGGCGTAGCGCCGCCCGCGCGCAGGACTCGCGCCGACATCCCTCGCAGTTCTCGGATTCGGTGGGGCGCGCCTCTGCCGAGGAGATCGCCGCCGTCGTCCGCGAGATCGACGACCGCAGGGGCGGTGCTGCCGGGGGCGCTTCGAGCGCCGAGGAGACACCGAACGAACTGGCCAAGGCAATCGCCGCTGTCGCCGAATTCGTGCGCAAGCGGATGTCGGGCGATTACACCGTCGACGAATTCGGCTTCGACAGCCACCTCAACAACGCAATCTTTTTGCCTTTGCTGAGAGTGCTTTTCAAGCAGTGGTTCCGGGTCGAGGTCAGCGGTGTCGAGCACCTGCCCGAGACCGGTGCCGCGCTCGTGGTCGCCAACCACGCCGGGGTGCTGCCGTTCGACGGGCTGATGGCATCGGTCGCGGTCCACGATCACCACCCGTCGCACCGCGACCTGCGACTGCTGGCCGCCGACATGGTGTTCGACCTGCCGATGGTGGGGCAGGCGGCGCGCAAGGCCGGCCACACGATGGCCTGCACCTCCGATGCGCACCGGTTACTGGCCGCGGGTGAGCTGACCGCGGTGTTCCCGGAGGGTTACAAGGGGCTGGGCAAGCACTTCAAGGACCGGTACAAGCTGCAGCGCTTCGGCCGCGGCGGCTTCGTCTCGGCCGCGATTCGCACCAAGGCGCCCATCGTGCCGTGCTCGATCGTCGGCTCCGAGGAGATCTACCCGATGATCGCCGACGTCAAGCTGCTGGCCCGGCTGCTCGGGCTGCCTTACTTCCCGATTACGCCGCTCTTCCCGCTCGCCGGTCCGGCGGGGATGGTCCCGCTGCCGTCGAAGTGGTACATCAAGTTCGGCGAGCCCATCCAGACGGCCGACTACGACGAGTCGGCCGCCGACGACCCGATGGTCACCTTTGAGCTCACCGACCAGGTGCGCGAGACCATCCAGCAGACGCTCTACCAACTGCTCGCGCAGCGCCGCAACACGTTCCTGGGTTGACGCCGAAGCTTCGTCGGGCTAAGGGCTAGCTTCCCGAACGAGTTTGCTTGGCAATCATTTTCGCGATCGCCTCGTCGCGCGCGGCGGCGATGCGCTCGCTCACCTCGTCGGCCTCGGTGTCGGAAGCTGCCTCGCCCAT
Organism: Mycobacterium sp. E740; assembly: GCF_001672895.1. Classification (GTDB taxonomy): domain Bacteria; phylum Actinomycetota; class Actinomycetes; order Mycobacteriales; family Mycobacteriaceae; genus Mycobacterium. The sequence goes on along the minus strand of NZ_LZKP01000184.1, from coordinate 38,855 downwards.
CACCGTCACGACGCTGGTGAGCACGGGGTTGCCGTCGGCGTCGGTGACCTCGCCGCGAACCTCGGTGACGACGGCCCCGTGCGACTCGGTCACCGAGTCGAGGTAGGAGTCGAAGAACAGCTTGTCGCCGGCCACGATCGGGCGGTGGAAGGTGATCTTCTGGTCCCGGTGCAGGACCCGCTCCATGTTGATCGGCACGTCGAACTGGTTGAAGATCTCGAGCTGCACGCGACGGCCGGCGACCGCGAGGAACGTCAGCGGGGCGATCAGCGTGTCGTAGCCGCACTCCTGGGCGGCTTCCTCGGTGAAGTGCGCCGGGTGGTCGTCTTTGACCGCGCGCGCGAACTCACGGATCTTCTCCCGGTCGACCTCGAAGTAGTCGGGGTAGCGGTAGTGCGTTCCGATGATGTTCTCTGCGATGGCCATACGCGGTCTTTCTGCTCGAAAGTTGCGGCGCGAGCCTATCAGCGGCTCGTCAGCGGCCCTCCTGGCGACGGGAGACGACGGCCGCCAAGGCGCCGCCGGCCGCGCCGAGCGCCAGCGCCGACGGCACGCCGATGCGCGCGGCCTTGCGGGCGGTGCGAAAGTCACGGATCTCCCAGCCCCGCTCGCGGGCCAGGTCACGCAGGTCCGCATCCGGGTTGATCGCCACCGCGGTGCCGACCAGCGACAGCATCGGCACGTCGTTGAAGCTGTCCGAGTAGGCCGTGCAGCGCCGCAGGTTGAGCCCTTCGCGGATCGCCAGCGACCGCACCGCATGCGCCTTGCCGGTGCCGTGCAGGATTTCGCCGACCAGGCGCCCGGTGAACACCCCGTCCACCGACTCCGCGACCGTGCCCAGCGCCCCGGTCAGGCCCAACCGCTTGGCGATCGTCGCCGCCAGCTCGTAAGGCGTGGCGGTCACCAGCCACACCTGTTGGCCCGCGTCGAGGTGCATCTGCGCCAACGCGCGGGTGCCGGGCCAGATCTTGTCGGCGATGATCTCGTCGTAGATCTCCTCGCCGACGGCCATCAACTCGGCCGTCGACCGGCCTTCGATGAACGCCAGCGCCTTTCGGCGGCCCTCGGCGACGTCGTCGCTGTTCTCCCGGCCGGTCAGCTGGAACTTGGCCTGCGCGTAGACGAACTTCGCGATGTCGCCGTAGGTGAAGTACTTGCGGGCGGCCAGGCCGCGGGCGAAGTGCAGCAGCGAGGAACCCTGCACCAGCGTGTTGTCGACGTCGAAGAACGCGGCGGCGGTCAGGTCGGGCGGGGGTGGCGGCGGCACGGTGGGCGCATCGAGGACCAGCCCGGTCACGGCCTGCTCGGCGCTCGCCTCGCCGGCACGCTGCTGTCCCTCGGGCGAGGCTGGTCGCGCCAACTGCTCGCCTTCGACGCGACCGGGCTCGGACACGCAGTCAACCCTAAGTCACGCTCGCGGGATACTGGCGGAGTGGATCGGCACAGGGTGGAGCTGCTGACGCGCGACGGTTGCACGATCTGTGAGCGGGTCGCCGGCCAGCTGGCCGGGCTGGCGGCCGAGCTCGGATTCGAGCTGACCGTCACGGACGTCGACGCCACAGCGGCGGCCGGCGCGACCGCGCTGCGGGCCGAGTTCGGCGACCGGTTGCCGGTCGTGCTGCTCGACGGCGCCGAGCACAGCTACTGGGAGGTCGACGAGCCGCGGCTGCGCGCCGACCTGGCGCGGTGAGCTGACTGGGCGGAAATTGCAGGAATTTGGCCGCCTAACTGGTCACCGACTACCGTGGTTGTCGTTCCTGGGGCGAGCGAAGCGACGGGGAGAGATCGGGTGATGAAGCCGTGAGCGTGCTGCTTTTCGGGGTTTCGCACCGCAGCGCGCCGGTGTCGGTGCTCGAGCAACTCAGCACCGACGAAGCCGATCAGGCCAAGATCGTCGAGAAGGTGCTGCAGTCCTCTCTCGTCACCGAGGCGATGGTCCTGTCGACGTGCAACCGCGTCGAGGTCTACGCCGTTGTCGAGGCGTTTCACGGCGGCTTGTCGGTCATCGGGCAGGTGCTCTCCGAGCACTCCGGCATGGGCCTGGGCGATCTGACCAAGTACGCCTACGTCCGCTACGCCGAAGCCGCGGTCGAGCACCTGTTCGCGGTCGCCTCGGGGCTGGACTCCGCGGTCATCGGCGAACAGCAGGTGCTCGGTCAGGTGCGCCGCGCCTACGCGACGGCCGAGACCAACCACACCGTCGGGCGCACCCTGCACGAACTGGCGCAGCGGGCGTTGTCGGTGGGCAAGCGGGTGCACTCCGAGACCGGGATCGACGCCGCAGGCGCCTCGGTGGTGTCCGTCGCGCTCGGCATGGCCGAGGGCAAGCTGGGCTCCCTGGCGGGCCGCACCGCGGTGGTGATCGGCGCGGGCTCGATGGGCTCGCTGGCCGCCAAGCACCTCGCCCGCGCGGGAGTCGACCGCATCCACATCGTGAACCGGAGCCTGCCCCGCGCCAAGCGCCTCGCCGCCAACGTCCGCGACCTCGGCATCGAGGCGCACGCCTTCCCGTTCGACCATCTGCCGCCGCTGCTCACCGACGCCGACGTGGTCGTCAGCTGCACCGGCGCAGTGCGGCCGGTGGTCTCTTTGGCCGACGTCCATCGCGGCCTGGCGCACGGTCAAGAGCCCAAGCAGCTGGTCATCTGCGACCTCGGCATGCCCCGCGACGTCGACCAGGCCGTCGCCGGCCTGCCAGGGGTCTACGTCGTCGACATGGAGCGCATCCAGCGCGAACCGTCGGCGCGTGCGGCCGCCTCCGACGCCGAAGCCGCGCGCACGATCGTCGCCGCCGAAGTCGCCAACTACCTGGCCGGCCAGCGGATGGCCGAGGTGACCCCGACCGTCACCGCGCTGCGGCAGCGCGCCGCCGACGTGGTCGAGGCCGAACTGCTGAGGCTGGACAACCGGCTGCCGCATCTGGACGCCGCGCACCGCGACGAGGTCGCCAAGACCGTCCGGCGCGTCGTCGACAAGTTGCTGCACGCGCCGACGGTGCGCGTCAAGCAACTGGCCAGCGCACCGGGCGGCGACAGCTACGCCGAGGCGCTGCGCGAGCTCTTCGAGCTCGACCAGCAGGCCGTCGACGCCGTCGCTGGGCCCGAAATGCCTTTCATCACAACCGATCTCGACAAGGCCGAGTAACGTTTGACTGCAATTCGGATAGGCACCCGGGGCAGCCTTCTGGCGACCACCCAGGCCGGCACGGTCAGAGATGCGCTCATCGCCAACGGGCACGCCGCAGAACTGGTCACCATCTCCACCGAGGGCGACCGCAACCAGGGCCCGATCGCCGACATCGGCGTCGGGGTCTTCACCGCGGCCCTGCGCGACGCCATCCTCGACGGCCGGGTCGACATGGCCGTGCATTCCCACAAGGATCTGCCGACCGCGTACGACCCCCGGTTCAACATCGCCGCGATCCCGCAGCGCGAAGACCCGCGCGACGCGCTGGTGGCCCGCGACGGGCTGGTGCTCGGGGAGTTGCCGGCCGGCTCACTGATCGGCACGTCGAGCCCGCGACGGATCGCGCAGCTTAGAGCACTGGGTCTCGGTTTGGAAATCCGCCCCCTAAGAGGCAACCTTGATACCAGGTTGAACAGGGTTAGCAACGGTGATCTCGACGGCATCGTAGTCGCGCGGGCGGGACTGGCTCGCATCGGGCGGCTCTCCGATGTCACCGAGACGCTCGAGCCGGTGCAGATGTTGCCGGCGCCGGCTCAAGGTGCGCTCGCGGTCGAGTGCCGCGCAGACGCCACCGAGCTTGCTGCGCTGCTGGCGGAGTTGGACGACGCCGACACGCGCGCCGCAGTCACCGCTGAACGGGCCCTGCTCGCCCGACTGGAGGCGGGTTGCTCCGCGCCGGTGGGTGCGATCGCTGAGGTGGTCGAGTCCATCGACGAGGACGGCAACGTCTTCGAAGAGGTGTCGCTGCGCGGCTGCGTGGCGGCGCTGGACGGATCCGACGTGATCCGCGCGTCCGGTGTCGGCACCCCCGACCGGGCCCGGGAGCTGGGGCTCTCGGTGGCCGAGGAGTTGTTCGACCTCGGAGCGCGCGAGGTCATGGCGGACGGCAACTGAAGCAGTTAGAGCGGAGTGACTGAGATGACAGGCCAGACCAGCGGGCGGGGGCGCAAGCCGAAGCCGGGCCGCATCACGTTCGTCGGTTCGGGTCCGGGTGACCCCGGGCTGCTGACGACGCGGGCCCGCGCCGTGCTCGCCAACGCCGCCCTGGTGTTCACCGATCCCGACGTGCCCGAAGCGGTGCTCGCGCTGGCGGGTTGCGAGTTGCCGCCACCCTCCGGCCCGGAACCCGCGCAGGCCGCGTCGGCCAAGGACGGCGACGCACCGGCCGGCGAGGCGCCGGCGCTACCAGGCGGGCCCGACGTCCGGTCGGCCGTCGGCGATCCGGCCGAGGTCGCCAAGACGCTGATCACCGAGGCGCGCACGGGCGTCGACGTGGTGCGACTGGTCGCCGGTGACCCGTTGTCGGTGGACGCGGTCATCACCGAGGTTTCGGCACTGGCGAAGTCGCACTTGAACTTCGAGATCGTGCCAGGCCTGCCGGACACCACGGCGGTGCCGACGTACGCGGGCCTGCCGCTGGGGTCCTCGCACACCGTCGCCGATGTCCGCGCGCCGGATGTCGACTGGGCGGCGCTGGCCGCCGCGCCGGGGCCGCTGATCCTGCACGCGACGGCGACCCATCTGCCGGATGCGGCACGCACGCTGATCGAATACGGCCTGACGCCGACAACGCCGGTTGTGGTGACCGCGAACGGCACGACGTGCCAACAGCGTTCGGTCGAGACGACGCTGTCCGGGCTGCTCGACAAGGCTGTGCTGGACAAGCCTGCCGGCACCGAGCCGGCAGGCCCGCTGGCCGGTCCGCTCGTCGTGACGATCGGCAAGACCGTCGCCAACCGCGCCAAGCTGAACTGGTGGGAGAGCCGCGCCCTGTACGGCTGGACCGTGCTGGTGCCGCGCACCAAGGACCAGGCCGGCGAGATGAGCGAGCGGCTGGTGTGCCACGGTGCCCTGCCGATCGAGGTGCCCACGATCGCGGTGGAGCCGCCGCGCAGCCCCGCGCAGATGGAGCGCGCGGTCAAGGGTCTGGTCGACGGCCGCTTCCAGTGGGTCGTTTTCACCTCCACCAACGCCGTGCGTGCGGTGTGGGAGAAGTTCAAGGAGTTCGGCCTCGACGCCCGTGCCTTCTCAGGCGTGAAGATCGCCTGCGTCGGCCAGGCGACCGCCGACCGGGTGCGCGCGTTCGGCATCGACCCCGAACTGGTGCCGGCCGGTGAGCAGTCCTCGCTGGGCCTGCTCGACGAGTTCCCGCCGTATGACGACGTTTTCGACCCGGTGAACCGGGTGCTGCTGCCCCGCGCCGACATCGCCACCGAGACGCTGGCCGAGGGCCTGCGTGAACGCGGTTGGGAGATCGAGGACGTCACGGCGTACCGCACGGTGCGAGCCGCGCCGCCGCCCGCGCACACCCGCGAGATGATCAAGACCGGTGGCTTCGACGCGGTCTGTTTCACCTCGAGCTCGACGGTTCGCAACCTGGTTGGCATCGCCGGCAAGCCGCATGCGCGCACCATCGTCGCCTGCATCGGGCCCAAGACCGCCGAGACCGCAGCGGAGTTCGGTCTCCGGGTGGATGTGCAGCCCGAAGTCGCCGCGGTCGGGCCGCTGGTGGAGGCGCTCGCCGAGCACGCCGCCCGGCTGCGCGCCGAGGGTGCGCTGCCGCCGCCGCGCAAGAAGAGCCGCCGCCGCTGATCACGAGGCCGGAAGTGGGTTGGCATGGGTTTTCCTAGGCACCGCCCCCGCAGGCTTCGCGCAACGCCGGCGCTGCGGCGCCTCGTTGCGGAGACCTCCGTGGAGCCAAGGCATCTGGTGCTGCCGATGTTCGTCGCCGACGGCATTACGGAACCGCGCCCGATCTCCTCGATGCCAGGGGTCTACCAGCACACCCGGGACTCGCTGCGCCGGGCCGCCGCCGATGCCGTGTCCGCCGGGGTGGGCGGTCTGATGCTGTTCGGCGTGCCCCGTGACGAGGACAAGGATGCCAGCGGCTCGGTCGGCGTCGCCGAGGACGGCATCCTCAACGTCGCGCTGCGCGAGCTGGCCGGCGACCTCGGCGACGACACCGTGCTGATGGCCGACACCTGCCTCGACGAGTTCACCGACCACGGCCACTGCGGGGTGCTCGACGCCGCGGGACGTGTCGACAACGACCTGACGACGAAGCGTTACGTGGAACTCGCTGTCGCGCAAGCGGATTCGGGTGCCCATGTGGTCGGCCCGAGCGGCATGATGGACGGTCAGGTCGCGGCGATCCGCGACGGGCTGGACGCTGCCGGTCACACCGACACGGTCATCCTCGCCTATGCGGCGAAGTTCGCTTCGGGTTTCTACGGCCCGTTCCGGGAGGCGGTCGGGTCCAGCCTGCGCGGCGATCGTCGTACGTACCAACAGAATCCGGGCAATGCGCGCGAAGCGCTGCACGAGGTGGAACTCGACATCGACGAAGGCGCCGACATCGTGATGGTCAAACCCGCACTGGGTTACCTCGACGTCGTGCGCGCCGCGGCCGATCTCTCGCCGGTTCCGGTGGCGGCCTACCAGGTGTCCGGCGAGTACTCGATGATCAGCGCAGCGGCGGCGAACGGGTGGATCGACCTGCAGACGGTCGCGCTGGAGACGCTGACCGGTATCCGGCGGGCCGGTGCCGACATCGTGCTGACGTACTGGGCGGCCGACGTCGCCGGTTGGCTGGCGTGAGCGAGGATCAGGCCGCCCGACCGGTTGACGTCGACACCGGCTTCTGGCTCTGGGTGACCGCGCTGCCGTTGATGGTCGTCGGGCAAGTCGTCGACCTGCTCGTCACCGCGCGCTCGGCGAAGCTACCGGCGCCGGTGCTGGCGATCTCGGTGGTCTTCGTGATCGTCGTCGCCACCGTCGTGCTGACATTCCAGATCCTGATGCGGCACGGCTACCGGTGGGCCCGCACCGTCTTGACGGGTGCCGGCCTGGCGGCTGTGGTCTATGTGACGACCAGCCTGTTCAACGTCGACCGGCCGCCCGCCGCAGCGCTGACCTACGCCGTCACCGCAATCCTCGGTTCCGTGCTCATCCTCGGCGGCGCCTACTTGTTGCACCGCAAAGACGCCAGCGAATACTTCGTGCGCTGAGGCGCTAGGCTGACCCGACCATGACCGCTCCTGCGCCGCGAACCCGCGTCGGCACCGCCGCCTTCTGGTGCTGGGTCGTCGCTTCGGCGATGCTGATGGCCGGTGGTCTCATTGCCGCCTCCTGGCAGAACGCCCATCCGTTGTTGCGCGGTGCTGGCGTCATCTCCGCCGTCGCCGGCGCCGGGGTCGCGTTCCTGGCCGGTCGCAGCCGGGCCGGAGATGCGCGGTATCGCCGGGCGCTGATCGCGCTCTCGTTGACGATCGTGGGGCTGATCTCGATCTCCGCGGTGGCAGGCATCGGCAACGTAGTCACGCTGCTCGCCGTCATTCCGTTGCTCGCGGGGGTCGTCCTCGTCAGCCGGGCGGGTGCGGCAGAACAGGGGGAGGTTTCGTGACCGAGAACGCCACCCGTCCGCAGGTGCTGTTCTACGAGCAGGGGGCCAGCTGGTGGTGGGTGGCGGCCGGGCCCGTTTCGGCGATCGCCATGGGGCTGATCCAGGCGTCCGCGGGCTACGGCTTCCAGGTGCTGATGCCGGGTATCTTTCTCGTCCTGGTCACCGGCTTCCTCGGGATCCAGGTGAAGGCCGCGCGCATCCACACCTCGGTAAAGCTGACGCCGGAGACCCTGCGCCAGGGCACCGAACGCATCCGCACCGACGAGATCGTCCGGGTCTACCCCGAAGCGACCGGTTCCGAGGCGCCGAAATGGCAGACGGCCAGGGCGCTCGGCGAGCTCACCGGCGTGCCGCGCGGCCGCACCGGCATCGGGCTGAAGATGACCAACGACCGGACGGCGCAAGCGTGGGCCCGCAAACATCAGCGGCTGCGCGAGACGCTGACCCAGCTGATCGAAGAGCGCATCCCGCCGGTATGAGAGCCCGGACAGCGTTGATGCTGGTGCTGGCCGTCGCCGCTGCGATTGGCTGCGTGCTGAGCTGGCTGGCCGCCGTCACGACGGTGGAGGTCGCGCCGATCCTGAAGGACGAGCCGCTCACGACATCGATGCAGTACAACCCGCCGCTGATCGGGCTGGCATTGGTGCTGGCGACCGTGGCGGGCGTCTTGGCCGTCCTGGGGCTTTCCTCCTTTTCCCCGCGAGTGACCGCGTCTGCACGGCGACACGCCGATGCGCGGGGGACAAATGCGGCCGCTCGGCGCGGGTGAGAGACCGCTCACAACCGCTTGGTACAAAGTGCGGAATTTGTAACACTGTGCCAATGACCGAGTTGGCCGAGACGAACAAGTCCATCGACAGCCGATCGGAGGACGCACTGCCGTTGGGTCCGCTATCGCTGGTGTGGCGTTACTTCGGGGACAACCGGATGTATCTGATCGGGCCGCGGCCGGCGGTGCTGCAGAACATGCTCGCCGAACTCGGCCAGGGCGTGCTCGACCACTCGGTGTTCTTCGACGACACCGCCGCCAGGGTCAAACGCTCCCTGCCGCCGATCTTCAACACCGTCTACGGTCTCGATGACGACCACCCCGGCTCCCAGGTGCGCGACTTCCACACCGAGATCAAAGGCGAGATGCCGGACGGCAAGCGCTACCACGCGCTCGACCCGGAGACCTACTTCTGGGCACACGCGACGTTCGTCGAGCAGGTGCTCTATTTCGCCGACACCTTCGTCAAGCGGCTGAGCCGCGAGGAGAAGGAACAGATCTACCTCGAATCGAAGACGTGGTACCGCCGCTACGGCGTGAGTGACCGGCCGATGCCGGCCGACTACGACGAGTTCGAACGCTACTGGGACCGCATGCTCGACGAGATCGTCGTCGCCCATCAGACCGCGCGGTACGGCGTCGGCTACGTGACGAAGGGCTTCCCGTGCCCGAAAGGCGTTCCGCCGTGGGCGTGGCGGCTGATCGCTCCGGTGTTCAACCCCGTCGCGGCGTTCCTCACGACCGGCGGCCTGCCGCCGCGCGCTCGCGAACTGCTCGAACTGCCCTGGAGCGAGCGCCAGGAGCGGCGCTACCAGCGCTTCGCGGCGTTCTGGCGGTCGCGGCCGGTCAACTGGTTGTGGGATCGCCTGCCGATGCGGTTGCGCTACAACGGATATGCGCAAAGAGGCTATGCCCGGGCCTGACTCGGCGACCGAGGCGATCCTCGACGCCGCAGTCATCGAGTTCGAACGCCACGGTGTCCGCCGGGTCGCACTCGACGACGTCGCCCGTCGCGCCGGAGTCAGCCGCACCACGATCTACCGACGATTCGCCAATCGTGACGAACTCGTCGCCGCGGTGATCGAGCGCGAGAACATCGCGCTGTTCGCCGACATCGCCGAAGAGGTGAAACGTGCTGGGCCGCAATCGAATTACTATGTCGAAGCCTTCACCATCTCGATCCTGAAGTTTCGTCGCCACCGTGTGCTGCACCGGATGCTGGCCGACGAGCCCGCGCTGCTGCTGGATCTCGCCCGCACGCACTACGAGGCCGCGATCGAGCGGATGGCCGCCGCGTTGCGCATCATCTTTCCGGCCGGCTTCGCCGAGCGGATCGGGGAGCGGGCCGTCGACGAGCTGGCCGACACCATCCTGCGGTACGCCGCGATGGTCCTCTTGCTGCCGAGCGCACAACCGCTGGAATCGGCCGACGACATCCGGGCCTTCGCCCGCCGGCACTTCCTGCCCAGCCTGCCCGCCGCATTGCGCGCCGTGCCGACTTCTTAGCGCATCTCTGTTTCGTCGATCACACCTTCGGGCAGATATAGGCAATGAGCACCGACGACAAGCAGCAGGAAGACGAACGGCTGACCGAGGAACAGCGGAAAGCCGAACCGGAGACCGACGAGCACCACCAGGTCACCAGCGAGCCGGAGGAATCCGAGCCGACAGAGAAACCCGAGATCACCGACGAGCATCGGGAAAAGGCCAAAGAGATGCACAAGGCCTACGAGGAGGAACGGCCGACGACCAAGATGCCCGGCACCGGCGGCGCGGTTGCCGGTACCGCCGTGAACGACTGGCTCGACGACGACGGCAACCCCAAATACGACGAGAACTCGACCGACGAGTCGAGTGACAAGTCAGACGACACGTCGAAAGACAAGTCGGACGACAAGCCAGACAAGGCGAGCGATACGTCCAAAGACGAGGCCGAAAAGCCCGCGTAGAGTGCCGGCGTGACTTCGCCGAGCACGCTCGACGTCCACGCGTTGCCGCTGGCTCCCCGTAACCCGCTGCCGATCCGGCAACTGGTCAAGCTGGTCCGCAGGCTCGACACCGGGCAGGAACTGATCCGCGACGCCGGTGGGCCGATCACACGGATTCAGTTCGGGCCGAAGAAGGTGATCCCGCCGATCGTCGCCGTGATGTCGCCGAACGGCATGCGTGACGTGCTGGGACGATCCGACGCCTCCTCGGAGCGGTGCATCTACCACGACGAAGTGCGCCACATGGCCGGCGACAGTCTCTTCGTGCTGCCCAACGCTCTGTGGCGCCCACGCAAACGCGCGTTGCAGCCGGTGTTCACCAAGCAGAACGTGCGCAACTTCGGCGGCCAGATGGCTGCGGCGGCACAAGCATTCGTCCAGCGGTGGCCCATCGGCGGTGACGTCGACCTCGACGTCGAATGCCGAAGAGTCGCAATGCAATCGCTGGGTCGTTCGGTGCTGGGCGTCGACCTCAACGAGCGTGCCGACACCATCGCCCGATGCATGCACGTCGCGTCGTCGTACACCGCCGACCGCGCGCTGCGCCCGGTGCGCGCGCCGCGCTGGCTGCCCACGCCCGCGCGCAGGCGCACCCGCAGAGCGGTCGCCGAGATGAAGCAGATCACCGACGAGATGGTGCGCGCCTGCCGCACCGATCCGGGACGCGACGCCCCGCTGGTGCGGGCGTTGATGGCGGCGCGGGACCCGGACACGGGTTCGCCGATCTCCGACGACGACATCTCCAACGACCTGCTGATCTTCATGCTGGCGGGGCACGACACGACGTCGACGGCGCTGACGTACTCGCTGTGGGCGCTCGGGCATCACTCCGAGGTCCAGGCGCGGGTCGCTGCGGAGGCCGACGCCATCGGCGACCGGCAGTTGACGCCCGACGACGTTCCCCGGCTCGGATACACCGTGCAGGTGCTGCATGAGGCGCTTCGGTTGTGCCCGCCCGCGGCAGGAGTCGCGAGGCTGGCGACCCGCGACATCGCGGTCGACGGCTATCGCGTGGAAGCCGGCACGCTGGTGGCGGTGGGATTGTATGCGCTGCACCATGATCCGGCGCTGTGGCCGAACCCGATGAAGTTCGATCCGGACCGCTTCAGCCCGCAGAACACCCGCGACCGCGACCGCTGGCAGTTCCTGCCGTTCCTCGGCGGCGGGCGGCCGTGCATCGGTGAACATTTCGCGCGGCTGGAGACGACGCTGGCGCTGGCCACCATCGTGCGCGCCATGGAGATCCGGTCGCTCGACGGCACTTTCGAGTGTGACGTCCCGTTCACGACTGTCGCGAAGGGGCCGATCCGGGCCCGGCTGCGGCCCCGTGACTCCTCGGCTACGGCCGAATAGCGGTTCGCGGGAAAACGCGTTTCGGGCAATTGCTCAGCGTGGCTTCTGCGCAATTGAAAAGCCCCGGCGAACTTCAGTTCATCGAAAAGGTGCGCCGGCCGGGGCGGATCCCGGCCGGTCGCGAAATCCGCTAATTAGCGGCTTATTTGCTTGCGCCGCGGAATGCTCTCCTGAGCGGTTCTTTCCCGCTTGGCGGCGCGGCGTTCCTTGAGGGTCATCGACGGCTTTTTCAGGTTTTGAGACTTGGCCACAATTTCTCCTTCCGCCTTTTTTCGTGGCGTCCGCATCAAATCGCGACCATACCCGAGAAAAAATTAAAAGCCAGTCGCCCGAAAATTGCGAAACGACGTCAGACGTATCGGTTGCGGCCGGCCAGCATTCCGGCGCCGATCTGCACGGCGTAGACGGCGAGCACCATCAGCCATGGCACGGTCCAGCCGCCTGTCGCGTCGTGCAGCACACCGAACAGGAACGGGCCGATCCCGGCCAGCAGATAGCCGATGCCCTGCGCCATGCCGGACAGCCGGGCCGTGTCTGCGGAGTCGCGCGCTCGCAGCGCGATGATCGTCAAGGCAAGTGAGAAGGCGCCCAGGCCGATTCCGAACAGCGTGCTCCACAGCAGCGGTGCGGCGGCCGGCGCGAGAAGCAGGCCGACGACGCCGGTCACTCCCGCCACGCCCAGTGCCAGAACCCACGGTGCCTGACTCGACGACCGAGCGGCGAGCGGAGAGCCGATCAGCGCGATCGGCACCCCGAGCAGCGACGTCAGACCGCTCAGCAGACCCGCCTGCGTCGAGGACAGGCCGCTGTCGATGAGGACCTCGGGCAGCCAACCCATCGCGATGTAAGCCAGACACGCCTGACTGCCGAAGAACAACGTCACCGTCCACGCCAGCCCGCTGCGCATCAGCGAACGTTCTCGCGGCGCGGCGGTCACGCCGACATCGGCCTTGCCGAGATTCCTGCCGCCGAGCAGCCAGGCCGCCAAGGCCAGCACCGCGAGCAACGCCCAGCCGCCCAGGGCTTCGCGCCACCCGCCGAGCACCTTCTCGAGCACCGGACTGGCCGACGCGCCCAACGCGCCGCCGCCTTGGAGTGCGGCGGTGTAGACGCCGGTCATCACGCCGATCTGGGCGGGGAACGCGTCCTTGATGACAACCGGGATCAGCACGTTGATCAGCGCGATGCCCGCGGTGGCGACGAGGGTGCCGCCCAGGACGACGAAGGCGCCGTCGAAGGGCCGCACGACGAGCCCGACGATCAGGACCACCAGCGCGCCGGCGATCCCGCGTCCGAGTCCGAACCGCCGGGCCAGCGCCGGCGCCGCGAGGCCCGCGCCCGCGAAGCACAATCCGGGCAGCGTGGTCAGCAGGCCGGCCCACGTCGCCGAGGCGTCCAGCGAGGTGCGCATGTGCCCGAGCAGCGGCCCGACGCTGGTGATCGCGGGACGCAGATTGAGCGCGGTGAGCACGACCGCGACGACCAGCAACGCCCGCCCGGCCAGCACCGGCGTCTGGTCGGCGCCGTGGCCGTTCTCGTCGACCGCGTCGCCGAGCCTGCTGGAAGTCACGTGTTGTAGGGTCTCATACATCCCATGATCGGATGAAAGGCGTCGGCTGTGACTCTCGCGACAACGCGCCGGACCGGCCTCGTCGACCAGGTCATCGAGCAGCTGCGCGCGTCGGTGGCGTCGGGCGAATGGCCGGTCGACACCCGCGTCCCCACCGAGCCGGAACTGGCCGCAGCGCTCGGCGTGGGCCGCAACACCGTGCGTGAGGCGGTTCGGGCGCTGGCGCACAGCGGCTTGCTGGAGGTCCGCCAGGGCGACGGCACCTATGTCCGCGCCACCAGCGAGGTGTCCGGCGCCGTTCGCCGACTGTGCGGCGCCGAACTGCGCGAAGTGCTCCAGGTGCGGCGCTGTCTGGAGGTGGAGGGGGCGCGGTTGGCCGCTCGCGCCAGAACCGCCGCTGACCTGGCCGAGCTGCGACGGCTACTCGAGCGCCGTGACGAGATCTCCCCGGCCGACGACCCTGAGGCGTTCGCGCGGGCGGACACCGAATTCCACATGGCCGTCGTGCAGACGTCGCACAACGTCGTGCTGAGCGAGCTGTACCGCGGGCTCACCGAGGTGGTGCGGGCCAGCGTCGCGACCGCGGCCGAGCAGCCGGCGACCGCCGTCATCGACCACGGCCGGCTGGTCGAGGCGATCGCGGCACGCGACGTCGATACCGCGGCTCTTGAAGCCGGCGGCTTCATCGACGAGATCCTGAGTGAGTTCGACCTGTCGGGCGAGACGTCGTAGGCGAAACATCATCCGCGCGTCAGCAGCACCGCGTGCTCGAACGGCAACAGGGTGAAGACGGGCCGCATCCATCCGGTCACCGACGGCGCCGCGTCGCGCTTCGCCATCACCCGCGGGTCCCTGACGGTGAAGGTCCTGCCGTAGCGGGTTATTCGGCCTTCACCGCGAGCCGCGATGTTCTTCAGCCAGTCCCGATCCGGCCCGTAGGTCAGCACGATCGCCACGCCGTCCTTGGTCGGGAAGACCGTCAGCGGGGTGCGGTATCTACGTCCCGATCGACGGCCGACATGCTCGAGGATCCCCATCGTCGGCGCCCAACCGGCGCACAGGCGCAGGACCGGATTGGTGACCCGCCGGTTGAACCGCGCGAGCCATTGCGGTAGCTGCATGACACCCATCAAACTCAGAAACCATGACCTACCTCAAGCCCCCGTGGTTCGTGCGCAAGATCTTCAACAGGATCGCGATGGCGACGGGGGTCGGCAACAGCCAGACGTTGACGGTGACCAAACGAGTCAGCAAGCAGCCGCAACACATCCCGGTGGTGGTCCCCGAGGTCGACGGCGTCAAATATCTGGTGTCCACCCGAGGCGAGGCCGAGTGGGTGCGCAACGTCCGCGCCAACCCGCACGTCACGCTCGGCGACGTGGCGTATGTGGCCACGGAGGTACCGGTGGACAAGCGCGGGCCGATCATCGCCGCCTACCGGCCGCTGGCGGGCAAGGTCGTCGACTCCTACTGGGCGCAGCTGCCGTCCGATGCCGATCACCCCACGTTCGCGCTCGCCCGCCGGTGAGCCACTACACCCCGTAGTACCCCGTAGTTGACGGTCTGGGGGCGGCTGGGACACTGGTGGCCATGCGTGCTGACCACATCGCCACCGAGGCGTCGGCGCGGCTGTTCACCGAGGCCTCGGCCCTGATTCCGGGCGGGGTCAACTCGCCGGTGCGGGCGTTCACCTCGGTCGGCGGCACCCCCCGGTTCATCACCTCGGCCGGCGGCTACTGGCTGACCGACGCCGACGGCAACCGCTACGTCGACCTGGTCTGCTCGTGGGGACCGATGATCCTGGGCCACGCCCATCCCGACGTGGTCGCAGCGGTGCAGCGCGTGGTGACCGACGGGCTGTCGTTCGGCGCGCCGACCCCGTCGGAGTCGGAACTGGCGGCCGAGATCATCGACCGGGTCGCGCCGGTCGAACGACTGCGCCTGGTGAACTCCGGCACCGAGTCCACGATGAGCGCCATCCGGCTGGCCCGCGGCTACACCGGCCGCGCCAAGATCGTGAAGTTCTCCGGCTGCTACCACGGACACAGCGACGCGCTGCTGGCCGACGCTGGGTCCGGCGTCGCCACCCTCGGGCTGCCGTCCTCGCCGGGTGTGACCGGCGCCGCGGCCGCAGACACCGTCGTGCTGCCGTACAACAACGTCGCCGCCGTCGAGGAGACGTTCGCGCGCTTCGGCGACGAGATCGCTTGTGTGATCACCGAAGCGAGCCCCGGCAACATGGGCACCGTGCCTCCGCTGCCGGGCTTCAACGCGGCACTGCGCGGGGTCACCGCCGAGCACGGTGCGCTGTTGATCGTCGACGAGGTCATGACCGGCTTCCGGGTCAGCCGGTCCGGCTGGTACGGCCTCGATCCCGTCGACGCCGACCTGTTCACCTTCGGCAAGGTGATGAGCGGCGGTCTGCCCGCCGCCGCGTTCGGCGGCCGGGCCGAGGTGATGGAGCGACTGGCTCCGCTGGGACCCGTCTACCAGGCCGGCACGCTGTCCGGCAACCCGGTCGCGATGGCGGCGGGGCTGGCGACGCTGCGCGCCGCCGACGAAGCCGCCTACGCCCGACTCGACGCCAACGCCAACCGGCTGACCGGACTGCTGGCCGCCGCATTGACCGAAGCCGGTGTGGCACATCAGATTCCACGCGCCGGCAACATGTTCAGCGTGTTCTTCACCGACGATCCGGTGACCGACTTCGCCTCGGCGCGAGCCTCCGAGACCTGGCGCTTTCCGGCGTTCTTCCACGCATTGCTCGACGCCGGCGTGTATCCGCCGCCGAGCGCTTTCGAGACCTGGTTCGTCTCAACGGCTTTGGACGACGAGGCGTTCGACCGCATCGCCGAAGCCCTGCCGCGCGCCGCGCGCGCCGCTGCGGAGGCGGTCTCACCGGCATGACCGAGAAGACGATCGTGCACGTGATGCGGCACGGCGAGGTGCACAACCCGGACAAGATCCTGTACGGACGGCTGCCCGACTACCACCTCTCCGAGCGCGGTCGGGCGCAGGCGCAGGCGGTCGCGGACTGGCTGTCGTCGCGCGACGTCGTCTACGTGGTCGCCTCGCCGCTGGACCGGGCGCAGGAGACCGCGGCACCCATTGCGGCCGGCCTGGGGCTGTCGGTCGACACCGATGACGACCTGATCGAATCGCTGAACATCTTTCAGGGGCAACGGGTCTCGCCGGGTGACGGCGCGCTGCGCAACCCGCGCAACTGGTGGCATCTGCGCAATCCCCGGCGACCGTCGTGGGGTGAGCCGTACCACGAGATCGCCGAGCGGATGACCGCCGCGCTGCAGCGCGCGAGAACGAAGGCCGAGGGCCACGAGGCGGTGTGCGTCAGCCATCAACTGCCCGTCGAGACGTTGCGCCGGTCGATGACCGGTCATGCGCTGCACCACTTTCCGACCCGACGCCGGTGCAACCTGGCTTCGCTCACCTCGTTCTACTTTCACGGCGACACGTTCGTCGGCTGGGGCTACGCGGAGCTGGCAGGGCAGTGAGGCGGTGGGTCCCCTTGGTGGGCGCGGCGATTGTCGCGCTCACCGGCTGCTCCACCGGTGACGACGCCGTCGCGCAAGGCGGGACATTCGAGTTCGTCGCGCCCGGCGGCCAGACCGACATCTTCTACGACCCGCCGGCCGACCGTGGCCGCCCGGGACCGGTGAGCGGTCCCGACCTCATGGACCCGGCCAAGACGATCTCGCTCGACGACTTCGCGGGCAAGGTGGTGGTGCTCAACGTGTGGGGGCAGTGGTGCGGGCCGTGCCGAACCGAGATCACCCAGCTCCAGCAGGTCTACGACGCCACCAAGGCTAGCGGTGTGGCATTCCTCGGCATCGACGTACGCGACCAGAACCGCGACGCCGCACGGGATTTCATCGTCGACCGCAAGGTCACCTTCCCCTCGATCTACGACCCGCCGATGCGGACCATGATCGCGTTCGGCGGCCGCTACCCGACCACGGTCATTCCCTCTACGGTGGTGCTGGACCGCGAACACCGGGTCGCCGCGGTCTTCCTGCGCGAACTGCTCGCCGAGGATCTCCAACCGGTAGTGCAACGCCTTGCGGCCGAACCGGAGCCGAAGGCATGAGCCTGAATCAGGTGGACCAGTTGGTCGCTGGGGGGCCGGTGCTGTTGGCCTTGCTCGTCAGCGCGCTGGCCGGGCTGGTGTCGTTCGCCTCGCCCTGCGTGGTGCCGCTGGTGCCGGGCTACCTGTCGTATCTGGCCGCCGTCGTGGGTGTCGACGCCGATGACGCCCCGAACCTGGTTCGCCGACACCGACGTTCTGGCGAAGAATCGCGGGAAGAATCCGCCAAAACGTCGGTCTCGACGGGCGCGGCCACCCGCGGCGCGGCTCGCACCACGCGGCTGAGGGTGGCCGGCGCGGCCGCACTCTTCGTCGCGGGTTTCACGGTCGTGTTCGTGCTGGGCACGGTCGCGGTGCTGGGAATGACGACGTCGCTGATCACCAATCAGCTTCTGCTGCAGCGCATCGGCGGCGTCCTGACGATCGTGATGGGGCTGGTGTTCGTCGGGTTCATTCCCGTCCTGCAGCGGGAGGCTCGGTTCACCCCGCGGCAGATCTCCACACTCGGCGGCGCCCCGCTGCTCGGCGCGGTGTTCGCGCTCGGATGGACTCCGTGCCTCGGTCCCACGCTGACGGGCGTGATCGCGGTCGCTTCGGCGACGGACGGCAGCAACGTCGCCCGCGGCGTCGCGCTCGTCGTCGCGTACTGCCTGGGCCTGGGAATCCCGTTCCTGCTGTTGGCTTTCGGATCGGCCCGGGCTGTGCAGGGCCTGGCGTGGCTGCGCACCCACAGCCGCACGATCCAGATCTTCGGCGGCGTGCTGTTGATCCTCGTCGGCGCCGCGCTGGTGACCGGAGTCTGGAACGACTTCGTCTCCTGGGTCCGCGATGCGTTCGTCAGCGACGTGACCCTGCCGATATGAGCGTGCTCGCGCTGATCCGCAACACGTGGCGGACGCTGACGTCGATGGGCACCGCGTTGGTGCTGCTGTTCCTGTTGGCGCTCGGCGCGATACCCGGCGCCCTGCTGCCTCAGCGCAGCCTCAACGAAGCGAAGGTCGACCAGTACATCGCCGAGCATCCGACGATCGCTCCGTGGCTGGACCGGCTGCAGGGCTTCGACGTGTTCTCCAGCTTCTGGTTCACGGCGATCTACGTGCTGCTGTTCGTCTCGCTCGTCGGCTGCCTGACCCCGCGCTTGATCGAACACTTCCGCAGCATGCGGGCGACCCCCGTGGCGGCGCCACGCAACCTCAGCCGGCTGCCCAAACACCATGGCGCAGAACTGGAAGCGGATCCGGACGCGCTGGCGGTGACGGTGAAAGACCGGCTGCGCGGGTGGCGCACGGCCACTCGCCACGACGGCGACGTCATCGAGATCTCAGCGGAGAAGGGCTATCTGCGGGAGTTCGGCAACATCGTGTTCCACTTCTCGCTGCTCGGCCTCCTCGTGGCGGTGGCGGCGGGCAAGTTGTTCGGTTATGAGGGCAACGTCATAGTCATCGCCGACGGCGGACCCGGGTTCTGCTCGGCATCGCCCGCGGCCTTCGACTCGTTCCGCGCGGGCAACACCGTCGACGGCACCTCGCTGTATCCGATCTGCTTGCGGGTCAACGATTTTGATGCCGACTATCTGCCGACGGGGCAGGCGACGTCGTTCGCCGCCGACATCGAGTACCAGGCGGCCGGCGACCTCGCATCCGGTACCTGGCGGCCCTACCACCTGAAGGTCAACCACCCGCTGCGCGTCGGCGGCGATCGGATCTATCTGCAGGGCCACGGCTACGCTCCCACGTTCACGGTGACGTTCCCCGACGGGCAGTCGCGTACCCAGACGCTGCAGTTCCGTCCCGACGACCCGACCACGCTGCTCTCGTCGGGCGTGATGCGCTTCGACCCGCCCGGCGGCACATACCCGGACGCCGACGATCGCCGCAAGAACCAGCTCGCGATCCAGGGCCTGTTCGCGCCCACCGAACTGCTGCACGGCGCCCTGCTGTCGTCGAGCTTCCCCGCGCTGAACGACCCGGCCGTCGCCGTCGACATCTACCGCGGCGACACCGGCCTCGACACCGGCCGGCCGCAGTCGCTGTTCACCCTCGACCCCCGCCTGATCGAACAGGGCCGGCTGACCAAGAAGGCGAGGGTCAACCTCGGCGAGGGTGAGTCGACGCGCCTCGACGACGGCACCGTCGTGCGGTTCGACGGAGCGGTGCCCTTCATCAACGTGCAGGTCTCCCACGACCCCGCGCAGGTATGGGTGCTGGTGTTCGCTTTGACCATGATGGCCGGCCTGCTGGTGTCCCTGGTCGTGCGCCGGCGCCGAGTCTGGATTCGGATCGTTCCCGCAGGCGCGGGTACCGTATCCGTCGAGCTGGGCGGGCTGGCGCGGACCGACAACTCCGGGTGGGGCGACGAGTTCGAGCGACTGACGCAGCGCCTGCTTCCCGATGCGACGCCGACGCGCGCCGCAGGAGAGAAGGTGAGATGAATACCAAGCGAGAAGCGAAGGCGGATCGCGCATGAACACCGTACAGATCGACATCGGCCTCGCCCGGTACTCCGACTGGGCGTTCACGTCGTCGGTCCTGGTACTGGTCGGCGCGATGGTGCTACTGGCCGTCGAGCTGGCCTACACCCGCAGCCGCAAGGCCGACTCCCGTGAGCTCGCCTCCGTCGCGGTGGGTGCCGACAGCGCCGGACCCGGCGTCGTCGCCGAGGCCCCCCGGCGCCCGATCGACGAGCGCATCGGCGGCGCCGGTCTCGCGCTGACCTACCTCGGCATCGGCCTGCTGCTGGTCTGCATCGTGCTTCGCGGCCTGGCGACCTCGCGTGTTCCGTGGGGCAACATGTACGAGTTCATCAACCTCACCAGCTTCTGCGGATTGGTGGCCGCTGCGGTGGTGTTGCGGCGCCCGCAGTACCGGGCGCTGTGGGTCTTCGTGCTCGTGCCGGTGCTGATCCTGCTGACGGTTTCGGGCCGCTGGTTGTACACCAACGCCGCGCCGGTGATGCCGGCGCTGCAGTCCTACTGGCTGCCGATCCACGTGTCGGTGGTCAGCCTCGGCTCCGGGGTCTTCCTCGTCGCAGGCGTCGCCAGCATCCTGTTCCTGCTCAAGATGTCGCGGTTCGGCGAACCCGAGACCGACGGCGCGCTCGCGCGCGTCGTGCGCAGGCTCCCCGACCCGCAGACCTTGGACCGGATCGCTTACCGCACCACGATTTTCGCGTTCCCGGTGTTCGGTTTCGGCGTCATCTTCGGTGCGATCTGGGCCGAGGAGGCGTGGGGCCGCTACTGGGGTTGGGATCCAAAGGAAACCGTGTCGTTCATCGCGTGGGTGGTCTACGCCGCCTATCTGCACGCCCGCTCGACCGCCGGTTGGCGCGACAAAAAGGCCGCCTGGATCAACGTCGTGGGCTTCGTCGCGATGGTGTTCAACCTGTTCTTCATCAACCTGGTTACCGTCGGACTGCACTCTTACGCCGGAGTGGGCTGAGCCGGCGCACCCGCCGCTTCGCTAAGATCGAGCACCTAAGCCTGCGAAGCCACGGGAGGCCGTCAGCGTGCCTGAACATCCGGCGCACCGCGCTGCGGATCGTCAGGGCACGCAACCCGCCTCACCGGCGGTGATCCCCGAGAACGCTTATGCGCCAGGCGGATTCCGGGCCCAGAGCAGGTTCAGTGATCCTGCTGCCGCACCGCCGCCGGAGTGGACTGCGCCGACACCGCCCGAAGGGCTGCCGGTGGTCACGCCGGCGCAATCGCCTGACCCGCCGCCGTACCTCGACCCGTCGACGGTCGCCCTGCTCGGACAACCCCGACGGGTGCCCTCGGCGGGGTGGCGCAAGTGGTTGTATCTCGCGTCGTTCACGACGCTCAACCTCGGCGACGGGCCGAAGGCCATGCGTAGCCGGGCCCTCACCGCCCAGATTCAGCGGCCGCTGCGCGATTGTCACCGCATCGCGGTGCTGTCGCTGAAGGGCGGGGTCGGCAAGACCACGATCACCGCGACGCTCGGTGCGACGCTGGCCTCGATCCGGGGTGACCGGGTGATAGCCGTCGACGCCAACCCCGACCGCGGCACGCTGAGCCAGAAGGTGCCGCTCGAGACACCGGCCACCGTTCGCCACCTGCTGCGCGACGCCGAAGGCATCCAGGCCTACAGCGACGTCCGCCGCTACACCTCGCAGGGCCCGAGCCGACTGGAGGTGCTCGCCTCCGAGAGCGATCCCGCCGTGTCCGAAGCGTTCAGTTCCGAGGACTACGCCCGCACCGTTCAAGTCCTCGAACGGTTCTACCGCCTGGTGCTCACCGACTGCGGCACCGGGCTGATGCACTCGGCGATGGCGGCGGTGCTCGCCACGGCCGACACACTGGTCGTGATCAGTTCCGGTTCGGTCGACGGGGCGCGCAGCGCCTCGGCCACGCTGGACTGGCTCGATGCCCACGGGCGTCAGGACCTGGTCCGCAACTCCGTAGCGGTGATCAACGCGGTGCGACCGCGCTCGGGCAAGGTCGACATGACGAAGGTCGTCGATCACTTCAGCCGGCGCTGCCGAGCGGTGCTCGAGGTGCCCTTCGACCCGCATCTTGAAGAGGGCGCCGAAATCGACCTGGACCGGCTCAAGCCGGAGACCAGGGAGGCGTTGCTCGAACTCGCCGCGGTCGTGGCGGCCGGGTTCCCTGGCGCACCACGCTGAATCACGACGTCACGGTCGGGGGTTGTCCTCCTGGCCGAGTCTGCGCAGGAACTCCGGGTCGTCGTCCGGCCCGATCACCCGGGTCCGCGGGCGGCTCGAAGACACTCGCATCAGCCGCCAGCCGACGTACGCCAGTAGGCCGAGCACGAGAATCAGGAGCAGATACGCCACGACAACAAAACCTCCTTGGTTCGAATATACGCGCCGTCGGTAGGCTCGGTTTCGTGTCTGATGGTCGTCCCGGAACTCGGCTCGTGCTCGATGTGCTGGCCTATATGCTGGCCCGTCTGCTGCTCGTCGCGGTGTTGGCAGGGGTGATCTTCGGCGCCGGACACCTGCTCGGGGTGCGGGATTTCCCGCTCGTCGTGGCGTTGCTCTTCGCGTTGGTGATCGCGCTTCCACTGGGCATCTGGTTGTTCGCTCCGCTGCGCCGCCGCGCCACCGAGAGCATCGCGGTCTTCGACGAGCGTCGACGCCGGGACCGCGAGCAACTGCAGGCACGGTTGCGCGGCGAAGATTCACCGCCCGAACGGTGACGACGAGGTTCGGCCGCACCCTTCGCGAAGTGGATTGCGCGCCCGCACCCGGCCCGGTAAGCAGACGGACATGACCTCACCCAAAGACCTCTACGCGCGGTGGATAACCGAGTTGTGGGCCGGCGTTCCCGTCGCGGCCGAGCTGGTCACCGACGACTTCGTCGGACACTGGCCGCACCGGGTGGTTCGAGGTCCGGCGCAACTGGAGGCGGTGGTCTCCGAAACCCACCGAATGCTCAGCGATCTGGAGTTCATGATCGAAGTGGAGCCGTTCGTCGGCGGTGACATGCTCGCGGCCAGGTGGATCGGTACCGGCGCGACGCAGGACGGCCCGAAGCGGTTCACGGGCAACGACATTCTGCGGATCGCGGACGGACGGTTCGCCGAGTACTGGACGGGCACCGCCACCGGTTAGTGGGCAGCGTCCCGCAGGATCTGCTGGAGCTTCTCCAGCGGATCGCCCTCGCCGGGATTGAGCCGCAACGCTTCTCGGGGTGTCTCCGAGTCGGGAGGAAGCGGAACGGGTGGCGGTGCCTCGGGTGGCGGCGGAGCAGGCGCAGGTGCCGGCGGCGGCGGGGGCGGAGCAGCCAGGCCCGCCAACTTGGCCGTCAGCCGGGGCGCCGCATCGGCGCGGACGGCGCGCCGCTGCGGATCGGGGTCGGAGTTGCCCTCGAAGCAGTGCTCCGGCGCGTTGTGCACCAGGGCCAGCGCGCTGAGGTACCGCTCACGGGCCGCGTCGGGCCGGTTCTCCCATGCGTCCACATCGCCACTGCGCTCCCGGACCAGTTCCAAGTTGACCAGCACCGGGCAGGCCTGCTCGCGGGGAGTGCGATGCAGCGAATCGGCGAAGTGGCTCTCGGCGTCGTCGAGGCGGTCGTCGAGCACCGCGAGGGTGCCCGCCGCGAACGGCGCCTTCGCGGGTTCGACGACGTTGAGCAGACCCATCACCGAGACATCGGTCCGCAGCGCATCGGCGTCGCGCTGCGCGAAGTTTGAGACGGCCGAATCACCGGACAGCACAGTGGAGATGAGCTTCAGCGCGATCGACAGAACCACGACAGCCAGCGGTGCCGATGCCAGCAACAGCCGGCGTCGCAGCCGCAGCCTCGCGGGACGCCCGGCGCGCATCACACGACCTCTCGGCGGGCGGCCCGGCTGGTCCGGTATTCGCGCATAGTGAGATAGACCTCGAACAGCAACAGCACGGCCGCGACCATGGTGAACACCCAGTACAGCTCCGTGTTCTCCGGCGCGGCAGTGGACTGCGCCGGTGCGACGGCCGTCGCCTCCGGTGCGGCCTCGGTGACCGGCTGTGCGGCGTCTCGCGCGACGAACGGCACTCCCAGTTGATCGGCGATGCGCCGTAGGCCCGGTTCGTTGTGTGCTGCGCCGTAGCCGAGGACTGCTCCACCGTCCACGGAGCCGGGCACCGGGTCGAACGTGCCCTGCGGGGCCTGCGACGCGGGTGCGCCTGAGCCGAGGTAGAACACCAGGTTCTGCGCACCCGGGTCGCGTTGGCCCGCCGCGATCAGTTGATAGCGCAGAACATTCGCGGCCGCGGCCGCGTTCACGCCGCCCCCGGTGTCGTCCTGATACGGTCTGACCCCTGCGACGACCGGCTTGAGGCTCCAATTGTCCTCGGACAGCGGCCATTCCAACGACGACCGCGTCGCGAACGTGATCAGCGCGAAGCGCGCTCGCGGGTAGCGGTCGATCAGCGCGGCGATGTCGTCGCGGATGCCGGTGATCCGCGGTTGTCCGTCGCCGTAGTCGGCGACGGCCGTGTCGGCGGAGCGATCGACGACGAGAAACACGTTGGCCGTCGCGTCCCCAGCCGACCTGCCGGCCGACGTCGCCGCTTCCGACTCCGGTGCACCGGGCCCGATCGCGGGCCTGGCCGCGGCGATCAACAACAACACCACTGCCAGCGTCAGCGACGACCATCGCCAGACCGTTGTCCATCGCTGGCCCGCGGTGCGGGCCAACTGCAGCATCGTGACGACCCGCAGCACGATCGCGGCCGCGGCGATCGCGATCAGCAGCACCGGGGGTACCACGGGGGAGAACGTCATCGCCGCAACACCGCCAGAGACAGGCACAGCAGGGCCGAGACCGCGACCCCGATCGCCAGCGGGACGGCCGGGGTGTCGCCGCGGAAGCCGCTGAGCACAGCGGAATCACCGGCGTCGGGCGGATGGGCCCGGATTCCGTCCAACTGGGCGGCGATGTCGGGCCCTATCGGCGCGAACCGCCCATAGGTGGCCTGCACGATCGGTCGCAGCCCGCCCGGCGACGAGACGAGCGCATTGATCTGGACACCGCGCTCGCGTGCCATGTCGGTCACCTGCTGGTCGGTGAACAAGGAGGGACGCGTTTCGGCGGCGGGCAATTCACCGGGTCCCAGGTAGATCAGCGAGCGCCTGCGTTCGCCGGGCGGTTCCTGCGCCGGGAAACCCGACAGGCACAGCGCGAGGATGTCGGCGACGCTCTCGGCGTAGTCCACATAGGTCACCGGTGCGGTGAGCGACGTGCTGTCCGCTGGCAGGCCGGCGAGACCGGCTGCGTCGCTGAGCTTTTCGATCGCGAACTGGTGATCGCGGGTGAGTGGGATCACGCGGCGGTTTGCGGAGGTCAGCCCGATGCGTTGCGTGCCGTAGGTCCCGGCCTGCTTGGCGAAGTAGGACAGGAATTCACCGGTCGCTGGCTCGGTCACAGGCTCACCGACACACAGCATGACGTCCTCGGGTGCCTCGGTCGTCTGCAGTGACCACCACAGGCCGCTCGGGCGGGCGCTGGAAAGCACCGCGACAGCGAACAGCAGGATGAGCAACACGATCGTCACGATCATCGATACGGTGCGTGTCCGCGCGACCCGCGCGTACTCCGGCAGTCGGGTCAACCGCGCGGTGTTCGCCAGCGGCCGCAGCTGCCGCTGTGCCTGCCTCGTCGGCGTCAGCACCGCGAGCGCGACGGCGCCTGCCAGACAAGCGAATCCGACGACCGCGACCGGCCACCAGGTCAGGGCCACGAGCGGATCAGCTCCTCGATCGCGACGCCGACCTCGCCGACGCGCACCGGTGAAGCCGCGTTGAACTGGGCGTCGTCGAGCGCGGTCAACATCGGAGCGGCAGGCGCCAGTTCACCCGCCGCGATGTCGTCGAGGTGCATGTACTGTGCCCGCGCCCCCGTCGCCTGGTTGAGGAAGCTGCGCAGCGCCCGGCTCATCTCGGCACCGGCTTGGGCGGCGGTGAGTTCCCCGTCGCGATGCCGGGAGGCGATCCGCTGCACGGCGCGAGCGAAGCGGCGCCGCAACAGCCGTGCGTGCAGCGAACGCACTGCGGGGATGCGCCGGAGCCGATGCGACGGCAGTGTCCACGTGAAAACACCGGCATACCAGGCGATCACAAGGACGAGGAGCAGCAGACCCAGCCAGAGCCAACCCGTCGAGTACGGCATCGGGCCGCCGACGAACCGCAACAGGTCATCCGGCACGGGCGAACACCTCGGTCAACGCGACGAGCCGGGTGCGGATCTCGCTGCTGGCCCCGATCCTGGTGTGGGGCACCGCGCAGCTGACCATGAACTCGTCGAGTCGCCGCCCCCGAAGCTGCTCGGCGCGGCGATATGCGGCCACCACCCGCGGGCCCAGAGTTGGGGTGTCGACCACGAAACGCCCCGTCGAGACGTCGAAACCGGCACGATCGTCTGCCGCGCTTACTGCCGGCATGTCCGAGACGGTCGTCCACATCAGGTCGTGGCGGCCGGCCAACCGAGTGACGGCGTCCCTCAGCCGGTCGTCCACCTCGGGCTCGTCGGACACCACCACGACCAGCATCGGGTGCCGGTAATGCGTTGCTACGTAATCCAACTGGCAGACGACGTCACTGCGGCCGGGGGCGCCGGCGGTGTGGGCGTAGAACCTGTGCAGCAGGCTTTCGATATGTGTCTCACCGCGACGTTGGCGGATGTTGACGCAGCCGCGGCTGTCGCCGAACACCATTCCGATCTGGTCGTAACGGCCGAGGGTGATCAAGCCGAATGCACCCAAGATGTGCACGGCCACATCGCGTTTGAGCTCACCGCCGGGCGCCGGCGCGGTCATGTTGCGGCCCGCGTCGGCGACGAGGAGCACCTTGTGGTGCTTTTCGGAGACGAACCGCTTGATGAGCACGTGGCCTGAGCGTGCCGACGCCTTCCAATCGATGTCGCGGACGTCGTCGCCGGGTACGTACGGGCGAAGATCGTCGAATTCCAGGCTGCGAGTGTGCAACAGGGCGTATCGACCGCCTTCGAGCATTCCGCGGGTATCGGCGCCGAAGTGTGTCCTCGCATTCGTGAGATGTTTGCCCATCTCGGTCTCAGGGGACTCGAACCGCTTGCAGGACAGCGTCGATGATCAGCTCGGGAGTGACATCGGCGCTGGCGGCTTCGAAGCCGAGGATCAGCCGGTGCCGCAGCACCCGGTGGGCGAGCTTGGCGATGTCGCCGGGCAGGACGTGGTCGCGGCCGGAAAGCAGGGCCAGCGCCCGGGCCGCGGAGCAGAACGCGATGGTGGCGCGGGGGCTGGCGCCGTACTCGATGAGCCGGGCCAGCTGGCGCGGCAGGTGCTGGTCCGGCTCTCGGGTGACGCCGACCAACTGGCTGGCGTAGTGCATCAGCGCACGATCCATGTGGACGTGGCGCACGACGCCCTGCAGCCGGCGGATGTCCTCGAGTCCGGCGACCGGCCGGCTGCGGTGGTTCTTGTCGTACAGGCCGGCGTCCATCCGGAACATCACCTCCACCTCCTGCTCGGCGGAGGGATAGTGCACGACGTCTTTGAGCATGAACCGGTCGGTCTGCGCCTCCGACAGCGGATAGGTGCCTTCCTGGTCGACGGGGTTCTGCGTCGCGATGACCAGAAACGGTTCCGGGATCGGATATTCGGTGCCCGCGATCGTGGTCTGGCGTTCCTCCATGGCCTCGAGCATCGCGCTCTGCGTCTTGGCGCTCGATCGGTTGATCTCGTCGAGCAACACGATGTTGGTGTGCACCGGGCCGAGTTGGGTGACGAACGAGTTGGTGGCCGACTCGTACACCTGGGTGCCGATGATGTCGCTCGGCAGCAGGTCGGGTGTGCACTGGATGCGCCGGAATCCGCCGTCGATGGCTTCGGCTATGACGCGCGCCGCCGTGGTCTTCGCCAGCCCCGGCACGCTCTCGATGAGGATGTGGCCGCCCGCAAGCAGGCCGATGAGCAGCGTCTCGCGGAGGTTCTCCTGGCCGACCACCTTGGCCGAGAACGCGTCGGAGACCGTCGCGACGACGCGCTGCGCCTCCGCAAGATCACGTTGGCCGAGTTGTGTGCGGGCTGCGGTCATGAATCCCTCTCGTGTCCGACTGCCGGATGCGGATACCCGAGCCAGGGTATTCACACACGCTTGTCATACGACACTGTCGTCAACTAAAGTTGACGGCATGTCAGATGACGACGCGCTAGAAGCCCTGCTCGACGGCGCGACCGGCACAAATCCTGCCGAGGGACTGCGTGTGATCCGGGCGCTGCAGCGATTGCAGGAACGGCTGGAGGCCATCCACGTCGCCAACGCCCGCGAGCAGGGGTGGAGTTGGCAGGACATCGCCGCCGCGCTGGGTGTGAGCCGACAGGCCGTGCACAAGAAGTACAACCGGAAGGTGTGAAGATGTTCGAACGATTCGCCCGTAGCGCCCGCGTCGCGGTGGTGTTGGCGCAAGAGGAAGCGCGTGAGCTGAGCGCAGAAGAGATTCGGCCCGAACACCTGTTGGTGGGGGTCCTGCAGAGCGCCGGCCGTGGACTGGCCGGGCTGCTCAGCGCGCACGGATTGACCGCCGAAGCGGTCCGCGACCGCGTGCAACCGACCGATTCACCGGCCGACGACATGTTTGACGACGACGCGGAAGCGTTGCGCACCATCGGGATCGACCTGAACGCCGTCCGTGACAAGATCGCCCGCACCTTCGGCGAGGATGCTTGGAACGACGCGCTGCGCAAGTCGGGCCGGCGCGGGCGCCGGTTCGGGCACCTTCCATTCACCAGGGCGTCGAAGAAGGCGCTCGAACTAGCATTACGAGAAGCGTTGGCCCACAAGGACTCCAGGATTGGCTGCGAGCACCTGATGCTCGGCCTCCTGCGGGGCGGTGACCAAGCGGCCGTCGGGCTGATCGGCGAGCACGTCGATGCGGGTCGGCTACACGACGAAATCGTCGCGCTGCTCGACCAGGCTGCTTAGGACAGGAAGCGCGCGACGTAGGGCGCGAAGCGATCCCGAAGTTCCTCGGGATCCAGGCCGAACATCTCCGCCGACGTCGCCACCCGGCCGAGCCGGCCGCGCTGGTGGCCGGCGAGATAGTCGCCCATCGCGGCGCGTGCGTCGTCAGTCAGCGGTTCACCGGCGAGCGCGAATATCTCTGCTGCCGTGCCCATTTCGTCGGCCATGAAGTCGTCGAACCTCACGTCGATCGAGCGTTCAGCAGGGATCACCTCGCGGTCGCGGATCAGCGAGTTGAGCATGAGCTCGAGCCGGTCGATCCAGCTCTCCGCGATTTCGCGGACCGGCACCGGAGCACAGTGCATACGCGCGGAGTAGGTGAGCATCGCGAGCATCGACAGCACCACCGGCACCGGGTCGCGATGGGTCGCGATCACCACCACCTCGGGAAAGACCCGGTCGAGGACGGGCAACTGCTCGAGGTGCTGCGGCGACTTGAGCAACCAGCGCCTACCGCCACGCAAGAACTGCAACGCCTTCAACTGGGTGGCGAGATGCTCGTAGTGCGGCGTCTGGTCGTGCGCCAGGTAGTAGTCGCGCCAGCGCGGTACATGCGCCAATGTCTCGAACAGCATCGAGGAAAAGTCGTTGGCCAGCAGCTGGATTTCCTCGTGCACATGGTCGGTCGTCATCTCGTGCATCAGCGCGAAGTGGGGCATCACCGCGTTCATGAACTCCACCGCAGCGTCCATCCGGACGCGGCGCGGATCCGGCTCGACACCGGCTTCCGCGGGCAGCGGGAACGGCTCGTTGCTCTCCCAGTACGGCAGCGTGCGGAAGGTCGGCCCAGCCGCCAGCAGGTTGTGCAGATGCGTGGTGCCGGTGCGCGGCAACCCCGCGATCACGACGGGCGGCGCCAACTCGATGTCGTGGATCTCGGGATGCCTGGCCAGCAGATCGGTCAGCAGCAGCCGGTTCTTCAGCCACTGCAGTAGTTGCGCGTGGAAGTTCACGACGCCGGCGGCACTGACTCCCGGAATCTCTTGCAGCGCAGTGAGGTACACGGTCAGACGCTCGCGGTAGTCGTCGGCGCCGAAGTCGTCGAGTCCGGTTTCGGCGCTGGCCTTGGCGTGCAGCAGGTCGGCGTCGAGCGGGCAGTCGGGCGCCATCGCCGCCATCATGTCGCGAAGCGGTTCCACGTCGGCGGGGAAGCGCGGCTCCTCGAGGTCCTCGAGTACGACGGGCGCGGGTGTGGTGTCGGTCACGTTTTATTATGTTACTGTCGGTTTCGTAATGACGACGGAAATCGGCCGGCCCCGTGACAAACGCATCGATACCGCGGTGCTCTCGGCGACGGTGCAACTGCTCGGGGAGACGGGCTATGCGGACCTCACCGTCGACGCGATCGCCCGTCGCGCAGGCACCAGCAAGCCTGCGATCTACCGCCGCTGGCCGGGAAAGGCGCACCTCGTCCACGAGGCGGTGTTCCCACTCGGTGCCGCGACCGAACTCCCCGACACCGGATCGCTGCCCGGTGACCTGCGCGAAATGGTGCGCCGGACGGTCAGTGTGCTGACCACGCCGGCCGCACGCGCCGCGTTGCCGGGACTGGTGGCGGAGATGGCCGCCGACCCGGCGCTGCACGCCGTGCTGCTCGAGCGCTTCGCCGATGTGCTCTCGCGCGGACTGACCGGACGGCTGCGCGCGGCCGTGAGGCGAGGCGAGGCGCGGCCCGAGGTGTCGGCCGCCGACGTCGTCGAGGCGATGGCCGGCATGACGTTTCTGGCGCTGATCACACGCGCGGACGGCCTCGACGACGCGTGGGTCGACCGCACCGCCGAATTCATCACAAGAGGAGTCTGCGCATGACCGAGCACGATGTCGCCACCGATGCGGCTCCCGAGCGCGAAGTCACCAAGGCCTGGCGTGAACTGCTCGAGACGCTGGGCAACCTGGATGACACGTTCCTCGTGGGCGATCGCGCCGTTACCGACGACCGTCACATCGCCGACGGCTACCGCATGCTCGCCACCACGCTGGGCGTCGCGTTCGACACGTATCTGTTCGCCGAGCCGAGCAGGCCGGTCTGGATTGAGCTCAACACGCCGTTTCGCCGCGACCGCCGGTGGGGTGGCGACAACACCGACGCCTACTACTTCATGTGTCCGGTCGACCCGAAGCGCCGCTATCGCATCAGCGGCAACAAGGGTGACAGCGTCTACTTCTCGGTGACCTCCTACAACGAGCCGGCACCGGGCGCATGGTCGGACCGCGTGGTCGCGATCATCCGCGACGACGACATCGACATCGGTCCGGACGGCGAGTTCTCGTTCGACTACGGCCCGACCGACGACGGCGTGGTGCTGGTGACGCGCGACTACCAGGCCGACCCGTTGACGGGCCGTCCGGTCTCGTGGCGGATCGAGGCGCTCGACGAGCCCGACCCGATCCGGCACGGTGACGCCGAGACCGCCGCCGCGCTGCGGGCCAGCGCGGCGTGGCTGCGCGCGATGTTCGCGATCGTGCCGCTCGCGGTCGGTGTGCGGGTGGACGGCTCCCACACGTTGGGCCACGAGATTTCCCAGGTGGCAAACCAATTCGCCGATCCGTACCAGGTGCCCGACGCGAACTTCGGCTGGTCTGCACGTGATGCCTGCTACGCGTACGGCAGCTTCGAGCTCTCCGACGACGAGGCGCTCGTCGTCACGCACCGGCCGCCGGCCTGCCGGTTCTGGAACCTGGTCGTGTGGAACCAGTTCATGGCCGGCGTCACCGATGTGAAGACGTCGGTCAACGGCTACAGCGCGGTGCCGAATTCCGACGGGTCGGTCACGGTCGTCATCTCCCGCGGCATGACCGCACACCCGAATTCGATTTCCACCGTCGGCTATCCGCGCGGCAACCTGGCGTTCCGGTGGTTCCTCGCCGATGCCGTGCCGGCCCGGCCCGAGGTCAAGCTGGTCAAACTCCGTGATTTGTGAGTGATTTCGTTCGGTCAGCGATCGTTTTCACGCACAAATCGCGAGGGCGAGGGCCACTGCGACTGCCCACACCAGCATCGTCAGCCCGGTGTCGCGCAGCACCGGGATGAGGTCCCTGCCCCCGAGTTGTCGGCGCACCGGCCCTCCCGCGCGCACGGCTAGTGGCAGCGCGATGAGCCCGGCCGCTGCCCACGGCGTCGCGAGCATGAGCACCAGCGTCGACGCGAACGCCGCCGCGAGCAGCACCTGATACAGCAGCCGGGTGCGGGCGTCGCCGAGTCGCACCGCCAGCGTGATCTTCCCCGACTCCCTGTCGGTCGGGATGTCGCGCAGATTGTTGGCCACCAGCACCGCTGACGACATACAACCCATCGCCACCGCGATGACGCCGCCCACCCAGTCGATCCGCAGCGCCTGCGTGTACTGGGTGCCGAGCACCGCGACCAGCCCGAAGAACACGAACACCGCGATCTCGCCGAGCCCGAGGTAGCCGTACGGTTTCGACCCGCCGGTGTACAACCACGCCCCCGCGATGCACACCGCGCCGACCGCGATCAGCCACGGCGCGCTCACCGCCGCCAGCGCCAGGCCGGCCACCGCCGCGACGGCCAAGCTCACGACCGCGGCGGTCAGCACCGCCCGCGGAGTGGCGACCTTCGATCCGACCAGCCGCAGCGGGCCCGCCCGCACGTCGTCGGTGCCGCGGATGCCGTCGGAGTAGTCGTTGGCGTAGTTCACCCCGATGATCAAGGCGACCGCCACAGCCAACGCCAGCAGTGCTTTCCACCAGCTGACGGCATGCAGCCAGGCCGCCGCGCCCGTGCCCGCGAGCACCGGGGCGATCGCGTTGGGCAGCGTGCGCGGGCGCGCTCCCTCGACCCACTGGGCGAATGTGGCCACGAGCGCCAGTCTCGCACGGCGCCGGCCCGTGGCAGACTGAGCGCATGGAGGACCGGCTCAGCAAGGCGGAGATCCGCAAGGACGCCGTGCAGGAGATCTTCGACTCCGGCGTTTCGACCGTCGGTGAGGTGGCGTCGATCATCACCACGGCGGTCAAGGACGTCGCCAACGCGATCGGCGGATTCGCGACCGACGCGTTCGAGATCCGTGACACCGCGCGGCGCGCAACGCAGCGCAACAACGAAGACGACGACCAGCAGCACGGCTAGACCGTGCTGGGAGTCATCGGCGGAAGCGGTTTCTACAGCTTCTTCGGGTCCGACGCGCGCAGCGTCGACCTCGACACGCCCTACGGGGCGCCGAGCGCGCCGATCACCGTGGGCGCCGTCGGCGATCACGAGGTGGCGTTCCTGCCCCGGCACGGCGTCGACCACGGGTTCTCTCCGCACACGGTGCCGTACCGGGCCAACATGTGGGCGCTGCGCGCACTCGGGGTGCGACGCATCTTCGGCCCGTGCGCGGTCGGCAGCCTGACCCCCGGACTCGGGCCGGGCGCCATGGTGGTGCCGGACCAACTCGTGGACCGCACCAGCGGCCGCGCTGACACCTACTTCGACTCGGGCGGCATCCACGTCGGGTTCGCCGACCCGTACTGCCCGACGCTGCGCGCGGCGGCCGCCGCCCTGCCCGACGTCGTCGACGGCGGCACGATGGTCGTGGTGCAGGGTCCGCGGTTCTCGACCCGCGCCGAGAGCCGGTGGTTCGCGAACCAGGGCTTCACGCTGGTCAACATGACCGGCTATCCCGAGGCGGTGCTCGCTCGTGAGCTCGAGATGTGTTATGCCGCAATTGCATTGGTGACCGACCTGGACGCCGGCATCGAGACCGGTGCGGGGGTGCGCACCGTCGACGTGTTCGCCGAGTTCGAACGCAACCTGGTGCCGTTCAAGCAGCTCGTGCACGACGCCGTGAATCGGCTGGCGACCGAACGGACCTGCACGCACTGCCTGGCGCACGACGGGGTCCGCCTGCCGTTCGAGCTGCCGTGAGGGTTCTGCTGACCGGCGCGGCCGGCTTCATCGGCGCGCGGATCGACGCGGCGCTGCGCGCGGCCGGTCACGAGGTGATCGCCGTCGACGCCATGCTGCCCGCGGCTCACGGGCCCGGCGCCGAAGCGCCCGCCGACTGTCATGTGCTCGACATCCGTGACGCCTCGGCGCTGGCGCCGCTGATGAAGGGCGTCGACGTGGTGTGCCACCAGGCGGCCGTGGTCGGGGCGGGCGTGAACGCAGCCGACGCGCCGTCCTACGGCACGCACAACGACTACGGGACCGCTGTGGTGCTGGCCGAGATGTTCGCGGCAGGCTGCCAGCGGCTGGTGCTGGCATCGTCGATGGTGGTCTACGGACAAGGCCGCTATGACTGCCCCGAGCACGGGCCCGTCGACCCGCACCCGCGCACCCGCGCCGACCTCGACTCGGGCGTGTTCGACCACCGGTGCCCGCGCTGTGCGGCGATCGTGGCGTGGCGGCTGGTGCCCGAGGACGCGCCGCTGCGGCCGCGCAGCCTGTATGCCGCCAGCAAGACGGCGCAGGAGCATTACGCGCTGGCGTGGACGGAGGCGGTCGGCGGCGCCGTGACGGCCCTGCGCTACCACAACGTCTACGGCCCCTACATGCCGCGCGACACCCCGTATTCCGGTGTCGCGGCGATATTCCGCTCCGAGCTCGAGTCTGGCGATGTGCCAAGGGTTTTCGAGGACGGCGGACAGATGCGTGACTTCGTGCACGTCGACGACGTGGCTGCGGCCAACGTGGCGGCCGTCGAATCCGCACGGGACGGCTTCGACGCCTTCAATGTCTGTTCTGGACGGCCGATTTCGATACTGGAGGTCGCCACTGAACTGTGTGAGACCCGCGGCGACGCCTTGCCGGTCGTCACCGGGCAGTACCGCAGCGGCGACGTCCGCCACATCGTCGCCGACCCCGGGCGGGCGTCTCGGATTCTGGGGTTCCAGGCGGCGGTGGATCCGCGCGACGGGTTGCGCGAGTTCGCGTTCGCTCCGTTGCGGGCTTGACTCCACTGGCCATACTGGCCTGGTGAAACCAGCGATTCTCGAGCAGTTCGGCGTCGACTTCCCGCTGTTCGCGTTCAGCCACTGCCGCGACGTGGTGGCGGCGGTGTCCAGCGCGGGTGGCTTCGGGGTGCTCGGCGGGACGGCGTACACGCCCGAGCAGCTTGACCGGGAGCTGACCTGGATCGACGACCACGTCGGCGGCCGACCATACGGCGTCGACCTGATCGTGCCCGCCCGCTACGAGGGCAAAGGCGAGCAGCTGACGACGGCAGACCTCGCCGGCCGCATCCCCGATGAGTATCGCGCCTTCGTCGCGGAGCTGCTCGCCGCGCACGACATCGAACCGGACCAGTCGCCGCGGCTCGGCAACGCCGCCCTGTCGGGCAACACCGGCAGGGAACTGCTCGAGGTCGCGATGAACCACCCCATCCGCCTCATCGCCAACGCCCTGGGCGTCCCGCCGGACTACATGATCGAGGCGGGCAAGGAGCGTGGCGTTCCGGTGGCCGCGCTGGTCGGTGCCAAGGAGCATGCGGTCAAGCAGGCGCGGGCCGGCGTCGACCTGATCGTCGCGCAGGGCACCGAGGCCGGCGGGCACTGTGGCGAGGTGAGCACGCTGGTGTTGGTGCCCGAGGTGCTGGAGGCGCTGGCCGCCAACGGCAGCGAGATCCCGGTGCTCGCCGCGGGCGGCATCGTCACCGGCAGGCAGATGGCGGCGGCGGTCGCGATGGGTGCCGACGGGGCGTGGACCGGGTCGGTGTGGCTCACGACCGAGGAGGCGGAGACCGCCCCGCACACCAAACAGAAGTTCCTGGCCGCGACGTCACGCGACACCGTGCGTTCCGCCGGTAGGACGGGAAAGCCTGCGCGCCAACTGGTTTCGGACTGGACGCAGGCATGGCTGCCGAACGACGGCGGTCAGAAGCCGCTGCCGCTGCCGTTGCAGTCGATGCTCGCCGAACCCGTCGTGCGTCGTATCGACGTGTTGGCGGCCCAGGGCCACCCGGGCGCTCAGGCGCTCGCGACTTATTTCGTCGGCCAGGGCGTCGGGCTGATGAACAAAGTCAAGCCCGCGCGCGAAGTCGTCCGCGAGTTCATCGAGGACTACGTCGCCGCTACCGAACGCCTGAGCAACTCGCTACCGGACTGATCAACCGTCGGCGGCCAGCGGCAGCCGCACCTCGAACCGCGCCCCGGTGCCCAGGTTTCGGGCCGACAACGTCCCGCGATGTGCCTGCACCAGGCCCGCGGCGATCGCCAGCCCCAGGCCCGAGCCGCTCGGCAGCGACGAATCCGCCCGCGGCACACGGTCGTTCGAGCCCCGGTAGGCGACATCGAACACCCGCGGCAGGTCGGTCTCGTCGATTCCCACGCCGGTGTCGTCGACGCGCGCCCATGCGCCGTTCTCGTCCGAGCCCAGCGACAGCAGCACCCGGCCCCCGCTCGGCGTGTGTGCGATCGCGTTGGCCACGAGGTTCGACAGCACCCGCACCAGGGCGCGGTCGCTGCCCAGCACCCGCACCGGCGTGCTGGGCACCTCGGCCGTCAGCGCCACTCCGGCACGCTCGGCGGCGATCCGGTGTGCGGTCAAGACGTCGTCGACCACCTCGTCGAGCGCCACCTTGTCGAACACCGGCTGGATCGCCCCGGCGTTGATCTTCGACATCTCGAACAGGTCGTCGACCATCTCGGACAGGCGGATCGACTCCTGCTCAATGGTTTTCGCGTGCACGCGCACTTCGGCGTCGGGCACCACCCCGTCGGCGATCGCCTCGGACACCGCCCGGATACCGGCCAGCGGGGTCCGCAGGTCGTGGCTGACGAACGCGACCAGCTTGCGGCGCGACTGCTCGGCGGCCCGTTCGGACTCGCGGATCTCCTGCTCCCACACCGTGCGACGGGCCTGATAACGCGCCAGCATCACCGCGGCGGGGATCGTCACCACCGAGACGATCACCAGCACGATCGCGGTCTTCTCGAACGTTTCGGTGATCATGAAACCGCTCGCGCCGAGCACACCGGAGAACGTCGCCAACACCGGGATGAGCACCAGGGCCACCATGCTGACGGCCAGCGACCAGGACCGGGCCAGGCGGATGACGAGCGCACCGGCGAGGACCACGGGGACCGAGCAAGCCAACGCCAACCCGATGATCTCCCAGAGGTCGGTGGGCACTACGCGCTCTGCCCTTCCGGCGACCGCGCTTGGCTGCTCCACAGGTAACCGCGGCCCCACACCGTCTGCACGCGGTGATGTTCACCGAGTTTGGACCGCAGCCGCTTGACGTGCACGGTCACTGTCGAGAGATCGCCGAAGTCCCAGTGCCACACCCGCTTCAGCAGCTCTTCACGGCTGAAGACGACGTCGGTGTGGGTCAAGAAGAACAGCAGCAGGTCGAACTCGCGGTTGGTCAGCGACACCGGCACCCCGTCGACGGACACCGTGCGCGCCGCGGTGGACACCGTCAGGCCGCCGACGGTGATGTCCATCGGCAGCCGGCCTGTGGGGGAGGGGGTGCGCCGCAGCACCGAGCGCACCCGCAGGGCGAGTTCACGCGGGCTGAACGGTTTCGTGAGGTAGTCGTCCGCGCCGGCCTCCAGGCCCGCGATCCGGTCGTCCTCCTCGCCCAGTGCGGTCAGCAGGATCACCGGAATCGTGTAGCCGCCGCGCTGCCGCAGGTTGCGGCACAGCGTCAACCCCCCGGGACCGGGCATCATCACGTCGAGGACGGCGACGTCGATGCGCTGGGAACTGAGCAGCCGCAGCGCCTCGGTCCCGTCGTGGGCGATCGCCACGTCCAGACCGTCGCGCTCGAGGTAGCGGCGCACGACGTCGCGCACGACGGTGTCGTCGTCGGCGATCAAAACGCGCGTCACACTGTCCGAGACTAACCGTCACCGGTCGCGACCTGCGCCGCTGTCACCGATTCGTCACGAAACGACTAGTTTGCTCTCAACTGCGGTGGCTAGCCTCGAAGCCATGCCCGACTGTCCGGTGACCGTGGTGTTGCCGTGCCTGAACGAGGCGGAATCACTACCCGGCGTACTGGCGGCCATCCCGGACGGATACCGGCCGCTCGTGGTGGACAACAACAGTGACGACGGGACCGCCCAGGTGGCCGAGGCGCTCGGCGCGCAGGTGGTCGCCGAGAGGCGCCCCGGTTACGGGGCGGCCGTACATGCCGGGGTAGTGGCGGCGACGACGCCGATCGTGGCCGTGCTGGACGCCGACGGCTCACTGGACCCGCGTGACCTGCCGGCACTGGTCCGCGAACTCGACCGCGGCGCGGACATGGTGATCGGCCGGCGCCGGCCCGTCAAGGGGCTGAAGTGGCCGTGGCACGCCAGGCTCGGCACCGCGGCGGTGTGCTGGCGGTTGCGCCGCCGCCACGGTCTCGCGGTTCACGACATCGCGCCGATGCGGGTCGCGCGCCGCGATGCGCTCCTCGATCTGGGGGTTAACGATCGCCGCTCCGGGTATCCGCTCGAACTGCTGGTCCGAGCAGCGGCCGCGGGCTGGCACGTCGTCGAGCGCGACGTGGACTACAGCGCGCGGACCGGAGGCAAGTCCAAGGTCAGCGGATCGGTGCGCGGCAGTGCGGTGGCGGCCCTCGACTTCTGGCGGGTGATTTCGTGACCGTGCTCCCGGTGACGGTGCTCGTCGTGGCCAAGGCGCCGGTGGCGGGGCTGGCCAAGACTCGGCTTGCGGCGTCGATCGGCGACGCCGCCGCTGCGGACATCGCGGCCGCCGCGCTGCTCGACACGCTCGACGCGGTGGCTTCGACGCCCGTCGTGCGCCGGGTCGTCGCGTTGACCGGCGACTTGAGTCGAGCCTGCCGCGGCGACGAACTGCGCGCGCGTCTGGCCGATTTCACCGTGATCGCCCAGCGCGGCGGCGATTTCGCCGACCGGTTGGCCAACGCCCATTCCGACGCGTCGGCCGGGACCCCCGTGCTGCAGATCGGCATGGACACGCCGCAGGTGACCGCCGGCTTGCTCGCCGAATGCGGCCGCAGCCTCGTCGGCTGCGACGCGGTGCTCGGTCCTGCCGAGGACGGCGGATGGTGGGTGCTGGGCGTCTCGCGGCCAGAGATGGCCGATTGCCTGCGCACCGAGTCGGTTG
>NZ_LZKP01000183.1 GCF_001672895.1 Mycobacterium sp. E740 | reverse complement strand
GTGGACGACGGTGTTGGGCGGGTCGTCGGGCGACGCGCCGCCGTCGCTGTCGTCTCCCGAGCCCGTCTTGCGACGACGGCGCCGCCGGCGGCGGCGGGTCGCGCCCTCCACGCCGGCGTTCTCGTCGTCGCCGCTGTCCTCGTCGGAGTTGTCCGACTCGTCGCCGTCCTGATCGGAGTCTTGGCTGTCGTCGCTGTCGGTGTCGGAGTCGTCACCGGCCTGCTCGCCGCGGCCCCGCCCGCGTCCACGCCGGCCGCGGCGCCGGCGGCGCCCGGACGGCCGTTCGAACTGGTCGTCGGTGTCGTCGGCATTGTCGGTGCCGTCGCCGTCGCTGTCGCTGTCCTCGTCGTCTTCATCGTCGTCGTCGGCGCCGTACTCGAACTGCACGGGTTGTGGCGCCACGAACAGCGGCAGGTAGTCGGCACGCTCCTCGGTGGCTGCAGGCGTCTCGAGGATCAGCCGGGATTCCGGCTCGTCGTCGCCCGCTGCGTCAGACAACTCGGCGCCTCCGGCGGGCGAACTCTCCGGCGCAACGTCCTGCGCGTGTCGCGCTTCTTCTGAAAAGTCTTCGGTTTGGGCTGCAGAATTCTCACTGTCGGCCACGTAATCTCCTTAAGCCCCCGGGCGCGTCTTGTTCGACGCGGCCACGCGAGGGCTTCCGCTATTGACCCGGGTAACTGCGCCCGGGCGTGTTGTGGTCTCGCCCCGGGCGGTCCACTGGTGAACCATCCCGGTGCCGGTCTGAATGATGGCTGGACGGTCGGCGCCGCATCACGCGTGGCGATGGTCGCGCACGTCTAAGTCTTCATTCGGGCGTCCGGCCCCGGTTGATGGCCGGCTACCCGCGCCAAGTATCCCACATCACGCCACCCCGCCCGACCAGGCTGGGCGAGCAGCGTGGGAATCCCCCTAGTTACCTGGGAACCAGAGTTCGATCTCGCGCGCGGCGGACTCCGCTGAATCCGAGCCGTGCACGAGATTGTCCTGGGTGATCAGCGCGAAATCCCCGCGGATGGTGCCCGGGGCGGCCTTCTCCACCGGATCGGTTCCGCCGGCGATCTGCCGGAAAGCCGCGATCGCGCGCGGCCCTTCGATGATCGCCGCCACCACCGGCCCAGAGGTGATGAATTCGAGCAGCGAACCGAAGAACGGCTTGCCCTCGTGCTCGGCATAGTGCCGCCGGGCCAGGTCCTCGCTGACGTCCACGAGTTGCAGCGCGCCGACCGCCAGGCCCTTGCGCTCGATTCGGCTGAGAATCTCACCCACGAGGCGGCGCTTGACGCCGTCGGGCTTGATCAACACGAGGGTCCGCTCAGTCGGCTCAGTCACGGCCGACAGGATAGTCGCCGCGCGCGACTATTCGCCGGGATGCTGCTGTCCGGGCAGCAATCCGCGCCGCTGCCTGCGCAGGACCTCGGCGCGCAGGTAGGCGATCAGCAACCACACGACGAGAAAAACCACACCGATGATGCCGACCGCCCCGTAGACGAACACCCCGGCGATGAGCACCAACTGCATGGCCACGTTGACCCAGATCGCCCAGGATCTGCCCTGCACGCCGCACAGCAGGATCAACACCACCGCCAGGCCGACCAGGTAGCCGCTGCTCGCCGGGGTCAGCCCGCCGCCGACCTTGCCGACCACGGGCAGCGCCAGCAGCACGACGATCGCCTCGAGGATCAGGGTGCCGGCCATCACGCCGCGAAAGCTGCGCCACGGGTCGGGCTGCTGCGGTGCACCGGTCATTGCGGATCCTTTCCGAACAGCGTGCGCGCGGCGCCCGCGGTGACGACCGAGCCGGTGATGACCATTCCGGCGCCACCGAACAGTTCCCCCTCCAGGCTCGACTCTTCGACGATCGCGGTGGCGGTCTCGATGGCGTCGGGCAGGGTCGCGGCGGTCACGACGCGGTCCGGTCCGAAGCGCTGCTCGGCGAGCAGCGCGAGCGTCTCGACGTCCAGCGCGCGCGGCGACCCGTTGTGCGTGACGACGATCTGGTCGAAGACCGGCTCGAACGCGGCCAGGATGCCGTCGACGTCCTTGTCACCCATCACCGACACCACGCCGACCAGATAGCGGAAGTCGAACTCGGCCTGCAACGCCTGCGCCAGCGCGGCGGCGCCCGCGGGGTTATGGGCTGCGTCGATGAAAACGGTTGGCGCACTGCGCATCCGCTCCAGCCGACCGGGGCTGGTCGCCGCGGCGAAGCCGGCCCGCACCGTGTCGACATCGAGTTGACGCTGGGCGCCCGCACCGAAGAACGCCTCCACCGCGGCCAGTGCCACCGCGGCGTTGTGCGCCTGGTGCTCACCGTGCAGCGGCAGGAAGATCTCCGGGTAGACACCGCCGAGGCCCTGCAGTTCCAGCAGTTGGCCGCCCACCGCGACTTGTCTGCCCAGCACCGCGAACTCCGAGTCCTCGCGGGCCACCGCCGCGTCGGCGCGCACCGCCTGGGCCAGCAGCACCTCCATCGCCTCGGGCAGCTGGCGCCCGATCACGGCCACGGTGTCGGTCGGAACGAGGTCGTCCTCCTGCTTGGTGATGATTCCGGCCTTCTCGCCGGCGATTTCGGCGATCGTGTCGCCCAAGTACTCGGCGTGGTCGACCCCGATGGGCGTGATGACGGCCACTGGTGCGTTGACGACGTTCGTCGCGTCCCACCGGCCGCCGAGGCCCACCTCCACGACCGCGACGTCGATCGGCGCGTCGGCGAACGCGGCGAACGCCATTGCCGTGACCACTTCGAACTTGCTCATCGCCGGGCCGCCGGCCGCTTCGGACTGCTGGTCGACAAGCTGCACGAACGGCTCGAGCTCGCGGTAGGTCTGCACGTACAACGCCGGGCTGATCGGCTTGCCGTCGATCGAGATGCGTTCGACGGCGGACTGCAGATGGGGGCTGGTGGTGCGCCCCGTGCGACGGCTGAACGCGCTCAGCAGGGCGTCGACCATGCGCGCCACCGACGTCTTGCCGTTGGTGCCTGCGATGTGGATGGACGGATAGCTTCGCTGCGGCGAACCCAGTAGCTCCAGCAGCGTGGCGATGCGTGTGGTGCTCGGCTCGAGTTTGGTCTCGGGCCACCGCTGGTCGAGTAGATGCTCGACCTGCAGCAGCGCCGCGATTTCGTCCGGCGTCGGGACGTCAGGTTCCTCGCCGAGCGGACCCGGGCCGGTCATCGAAGCGCGGCCAGCCTCATCGTGATGCGCTCGACTTCCTCCTGAGCGACTTGCCGGCGGGCGCGGATCTTGTCGACGACGTCGGCGGGCGCCTTGGCCAGGAAGGCCTCGTTGCCGAGTTTTCCTGCGGTCTGAGCCAATTCCTTCTGCGCGGCGGCCAGGTCCTTCTCCAGCCGGCGCCGTTCGGCGGCCACGTCGACGGTGCCCGAGGTGTCGACCTCGACCGTGACCGTCGCCCGCGAAAGCCGCACCTCGATCGACGCGGTCGGATCGAACCCGTCGCCGTCAGTGGTCAGCCAGGCCAGCGCCCGCACGGCGGGCACCTGCGCCGCCACATCGGCGTCGGCGATCTTCGACAGCCGCGCTGGCACCTTCTGGCGGTCGTTGAGACCCTGATCACTGCGGAAGCGGCGCACCTCGGTGATCAGCTTCTGCATGTCGG
Organism: Mycobacterium sp. E740; assembly: GCF_001672895.1. Lineage (GTDB taxonomy): Bacteria > Actinomycetota > Actinomycetes > Mycobacteriales > Mycobacteriaceae > Mycobacterium. Next base: position 31,403 of record NZ_LZKP01000183.1, on the reverse strand, counting down.
CAACACGTTGCGCTGCAACGGAATCCAGCTCGAAGCCGGAAGGCGTCGGCCAGTCGGCGATGACGAGCGACTCGCCCCCGGTGAGCGTCTTCCACAGCACCTCGGTGACGAACGGCATCACCGGGTGCAGCAGTTTGAGCAGGGTGTCGAGCACGAAGGCGAGCACTGCGGTGGTGCCGTCGAAACCCTCAGCGAGCTGCACCTTGGCCAACTCGACGTACCAGTCGCAGAACTCGTCCCAGGCGAAGTGGTACAGCGACTCGCATGCACGGCTGAACTCGTAGGCGTCGAACGCGGAATCCACTTCGGCGCGAACCTGTTCCATCCGACCGAGTATCCACCGGTCGGCGTCGGTGAGCCGGTCGGCGTCGGGCAGCGGTGCAGGGGCCGCGCCGTTCAACAACGCAAACCGGGTGGCGTTGAACAACTTCGTGGCGAAGTTCCGCGATGCCCGGGCATGGTCCTCGCCGATCGACATATCGCCGCCCGGACTGGCGCCGCGCGCCAAGGTGAACCGCAGTGCGTCAGCGCCGAAAGCCTCCACCCAGTCCAGGGGGTCGATGCCGTTGCCGCGGGACTTGCTCATCTTGCGGCCGAACTCGTCGCGAATCAGCCCGTGCAGGAAGACATTCTCAAAAGGAACCTGCGGGCCGCGCCGGCTGTTCGACGTGATCGCGGGATCGTCGGCGACGAACGTGCCGAACATCATCATCCGCGCCACCCAGAAGAACAGGATGTCGTAGCCCGTGACCAGAACGCTGGTCGGATAGAACTTCGCCAGGTCGGCGGTGTGCTCGGGCCAGCCCATGGTGGAGAACGGCCACAGCGCCGAACTGAACCAGGTGTCGAGCACGTCGGGGTCCTGCTCCCAGCCCTCCGGCGGTGTTTCGTCGGGGCCGACGCACACGGTCTCGCCGTCGGGGCCGTGCCAGATCGGGATGCGGTGCCCCCACCACAGCTGCCGCGAAATGCACCAGTCGTGCATGTCGTCCACCCAGGCGAACCAGCGTGGCTCCAGGCTCGCCGGGTGAATCACGGTGTGGCCGTTGCGAACCGCGTCTCCGGCGGCTTTTGCCAACGAGTCGACCTTCACCCACCACTGCAGCGACAACCGCGGCTCGATCGGCTCACCGCTGCGCTCGGAGTGCCCGACGCTGTGTACGTAAGGCCGCTTCTCGGCGACGACGCGGCCCTGGGCGGCGAGCGCCTCGCGCACCTTGACGCGCGCCTCGAAGCGGTCCTGCCCGTCGAATTCCGTTCCGGTGCCCACGATCCGGCCCTTGGTGTCCATGATCGAGGGCATCGGCAGCTGGTGGCGCATGCCGATCTCGAAGTCGTTCGGGTCGTGTGCGGGGGTCACCTTGACAGCGCCGGTGCCGAACTCCGGATCGACGTGGGAGTCGGCGACGATGACGATCTCGCGGTCGATGAACGGGTGCGGCAGCGTCTTGCCGACCAGATCGCGGTAGCGCTCGTCGTCGGGGTGCACGGCGATCGCCGTGTCGCCGAGCATGGTCTCGACACGTGTGGTGGCCACGACGATATGGGGCTCGGCATCGTCGAGCGAGCCGTAACGGAACGACACCAACTCACCTTCGATGTCCTCGTACTTCACCTCGAGGTCGCTGATCGCGGTCTCCAGCACCGGCGACCAGTTGACGAGCCGCTCGGCCCGGTAGATCAGCCCCGCGTCGAAGAGCCGCTTGAAGATCGTGCGCACCGCGCGCGACAGGCCGTCGTCCATGGTGAACCGGTCCCGGCTCCAGTCCACACCGTCACCGAGGCGGCGCATCTGCACGCCGATCGTGCCCCCGGACTCACGCTTCCAGTCCCAGACCTTGTCGATGAACAGTTCGCGACCGAAGTCCTCCTTGGTCTTGCCGTCGACCGCGAGCTGCTTCTCCACCACGGACTGGGTCGCGATGCCCGCGTGGTCCATGCCCGGCAGCCACAGGACCTCGTAGCCCTGCATGCGCTTGCGGCGGGTCAACGCGTCCATCAGTGTGTGGTCCAGCGCGTGTCCCATGTGCAGGCTGCCGGTCACGTTGGGCGGCGGCAGCACGATCGAGTAGCCGGGCTTGCTGCTGGTCGCGTCGGCGGTGAAGTAGCCCGCTTCGACCCAGCCTTCGTAGATGTCGCTCTCGACCGCGCCCGGCTCCCAGGACTTGGGCAGGGCGGTCGCCGGCGGAATGCCGGATTCGGAGCTGGGGCTGGCGGTCACCCCGCAATTCTAGGAACGACGCGCGAGCTCGACCCAGCCGGGACGCAGCGGGCCGCGGTGACCGCAGCCCACTCAAGGCCCGGGTCAGGCGAGGCGGTCTGTCTCCAGAGTCACCCCGGCGGCCGGAAAGCGCGCGAGGAGCGCGTCGCCCATCGCCGCGGCCGGGGTGAGCACGCCATGCAGATCGGTCAACTTGTCGCGGTCCAGCGCAAGCGCCAGCCCGCATTCGCCCAGCAGCACCGACGTCGCCTTGTAACCCGGGTCACCCTGCTGCGACATCGTGGCCCGGTACCGGGCACCGCTGGTGGTCCCCGTGTAGGTCTCGACCGTGTAGTGGCCCTGCTCCTGCAGTCGTTCGCTGGGACCGGTGCCCGGTTTCGGCAGGACCCGTTCGAGCAGACCGGTGGGTACGCGGTTCATGAACCGGCTGCCCAGCGCCATCGTCGCCGCGTTGCCCGCGGCCGCCAGCGCGGAGGTGACCGGCGCCAGCACCGATCTGCCCATGCTCATCTGCTCGCCGTACTCGAGGCGACGGCCGTACGCGTAGTCGAGCAATGCATTGCTGCGCCGCACGATTCGGGTGTTGACCGCCGCCATCACGAACGGCCCGACCCAGTACCCCTGGAGCTCGGGAGCGATCTCGCCGCCGCGCCGCCACCGCAGATCGGGCTGGCCGCCGAGTTCGGGCTCGGCGGCACGATCCTGGCTCAGCGTGTAGGGATCGTCGATCAGCTGCCGCGCCTCGGAATCGGCGGAGGCCGCGCGCATCACCTCGACCATCGACGCCACCGTGCCGCCCGAGAGGCCCGCTTTGAAGGAACGCACGACGAGGTTGGTGTCGGTCAGCTCGCCCTCGCCGTCTTGTTGCGCCCGCCGGTACAGCGCGAACACGGTGAGATCCGAAGGGATGGAGTCGAATCCGCACGAGTGCACGATGCGTGCGCCGGTGTCGGCGGCCTGCTTGTGGTACAGGTCGATGCTCTCGCGGATGAACAGCGTTTCGCCGGTCAGGTCCGCGTAGTCGGTACCCGAGGCCGCGCACGCCGCGACCAACGGCAGGCCGTAGTGCGCGTACGGCCCCACGGTGGTCACCACGACCCGGGTTCGGGCGGCCATCTCGTTCAACGTCGACGGCTGCGACGCGTCGGCCGTGAGCAGTGGCCAGGCTTGCGCCTTGTCGCCCAACGACTCTCGCACCGCGAGCAGCTTGTCGTGCGAGCGGCCCGCCAGCGCGATGCGGGCACCCGAACCGGCGCGCGTGAGGTACTCGGCGGTGAGTTTCCCGACGAACCCGGTTGCCCCGTACAGGACGATGTCGAATTCCCGCTGTGCTGCGCTCATGTCCGCGACGCTACCCGAGCGTCTCGGGCACCTCGACGTCCTCGTCCAGCACATGGCGGGCCAGGAACCCGGTCACCACCTGATACCAGATCTTCGCGTGCTGCGGGGTGAGCACCCAATGGTTCTCCGACGGGAAGTACAGGAACCGGTGCGGGCTTTCACCGTCGTCGTCGGCGGGCAGCCCGGAGTGGGTCAACAGCTCGTACCACAGCCGCAGTGCTTCCCCGATCGGCACGCGATAGTCCTTGTCGCCGTGGATCACCAGCATCGGGGTCCGGATCTGGGCGACATGATGGTGCGGGGAGTTGGCCTGCGCCATCTCGCGGGTCATCTCACGCAACCAGTAGTACGACGAGTCGGTGGTCGCGCCGAACTGGTCGAGCGCCCACAAGCTGGCGTGGGTGACGATCGCGTCGAACCGGTCCGTGTTTCCCGCGACCCAGTTGGCCATGTAACCCCCGAACGACCCGCCCATCGCCGCGGTGCGGTCGGCGTCGACGCGCGGGTGCTCGCATGCGACGTCCGTCGCGGCCATCAGGTCCTCGAACGGTGCTCCACCCCATGAGCCCCAGCCGCGCTGGACGAAGTCCTGCCCGTACCCGGTGGACAGCCCGGGGTCGGGCAACAGCACGGCGTATCCCCGCGCCGCCAGCAGCCACGGGTTCCACCGCCACGACCAGGCGTTCCAACTGCCCAGCGGGCCGCCGTGAATCCACAGCAGCAGCGGAGCGCGCGCCTCGCCCGCCGGCAGAACGAGCCAGGACCGGACGCGGGCGCCGTCGGTGGTGCGGGCTTCGAGTTCGGTGAGCGAGCCCGGCAGCGGCGGCAGCGGCACGCACGCCAGTTCGCTGACCGCACCGTCGGGATCGATGCGCACCGGGTGCGGCGGGGCGGCGTAGGAGCTGCGCAACGCGAACAGCACGCCGCCCGGGGCGGCCACCACATCGGTGTAGCAGTAGTCGTCGAAGGTCATCTGCGTCACCTCGTCGTCGTCGAGGTCCACCCGGAAAATCGGACGACGGCCCCGCTGATCGGCGGTGACGATCACCGCCGACCCGTCGCGCAACCATGTCACCGATGCAGGCCACCTGTCCCAGCCCGCCGCGAGAACCGTCGGCTCACCGTCAAACCGCAGGCAGCCCAACGTCATCCGCGGTGCGACGTCGGGAGTCGAGAATGTCTCGCGGATGTAGACCACCGCCGAGCCGTCCGGCGCGATCGCCGGCCCCCACACGTCGGCATCGGCGTCGTCGACCAGAACCGTGCGCTCGCCGGAGTCCAGGTCGATGCGCACCAGCACGGAGTGCCGCGACGCGCCCGGTGCCGGGCGTTGCCAGGTGCTCACCACGAACCGCCCGTCGGCGCTGACGTCGAAGTCCGACTCGCGAAGCGCGCCACCCGGAGCGGTGGTGAGGTCACGCGCGGCTTGATCTCCGTCGCCGGCGAGGTCCACGCCGAGCAGGTACGGCTCGCCGGGCCCCAGATCGGTGTCCCAGTGCCGGATCGGATAACCGGTGTGCAGTATCGCGGTGATCGCGTTGTCCTTGCGCAGCTTCCGCAGCCGTCGGTCCTCGTCGACGTCTCGCGCCGAGGGCAGCAGCGGTGATCGGACCACCGCGACGTCGGCTTCGTCCGCGGTCCGCACCGCCTCGACGCCGCCGGGTAACTCCAGTGCTTCGACGGCCTCGCCGCCGGCTGCCGGCAACCGCCACAGCGAGGCGGGCGGCTTGTCGTCGCCCTCGCGCGGCCGGACAGCGACGAACAACAGGTCGCCGTCGGCGGCAAACGTCGGCGCCGACTCCCCCTTGGTGCCGCGGGTCAGCCTGCGAGCCGGTCGCACACCCGCCGTGTCGACCTCCCAGACGGCGTTGACGTACTCGGTTCGCTTCTCGTTGAGTTCGGCGACCGTGGTCACCAGCCGCGTCCCGTCGGGCGAGAGCGCCAGTCCCGACACGCGCGGCAACGCGAGGTACTCGTCGAGTTCGTCGAACGGGGTCGAGTTCAGGGCCGAAGCGCCGGAAGCGATCATGCCCCGTTCGTAGCACAGCCGGCCCGCGGCCCAATCGGCAGTTTGATTTTCAAACTCACCTGTGGCAGGCTCGGGGCATGACGACAGTCCCGCTGGCCGAATTGCCGGGGCGGCCCTGCCCGATCGCGGCGGCGCTCGAACTCGTCGGCGAGCGCTGGGCTTTACTCGTCGTTCGCGAAATTGCGTTGGGCGCCAACCACTTCGGCGACATCGTGCGTGGCACAGGCGCGCCGCGTGACCGCATCGCGGCGAGGTTGAAGGCGCTCGAGCGCGCGGGAGTCGTCGTGCGCACGCCCTACCAGGACTCCCCGCCGCGACACGAGTACCGGCTGACCGACTCGGGCCGCGCCCTCATGCCGGTGCTCGACGCCCTGCTGGCGTGGGGGCAGACCCACGCCGTCGACCCGTCCGACCCCGACCGTCAGCGGCGGTATCCGCCACTGAGCCAGCTGAGCCGATCGAAGGAGACGCAATGACCCTCGAGCTGACGTCCACCACCGACCGAGAGGACTGGGGCCCGCAGCGCTCGCGCACGGTGACCTGGCACTCCCCCGGCCCGAGCACCGCCAAAGGGCTCACCATGGCGGGCCTCGACTACCTACAGGCGATCGTCGACGGTGACCTGCCCCAGCCGCCGATCGCCGGCCTGATGCAGTTCGGGATCGCCCGGGTAGCGCACGGCCGCGTCGAATTCACGTGTGTGCCAGACGAATCCGCATACAATCCGATCGGCGCGATCCACGGCGGGCTGATCTGCACGCTGCTCGACTCGGTGACCGGATGCGCCGTCCACAGCACGCTGCCGCAGGGCAAGGGCTACACGTCGGTGGAGATCAAGGTCAACTACCTCAAGGCAGTCCGGCTCAGCAGCGGTGAACTGACCGCGACCGGCACCGTGGTCAAGGTTGGTTCCCGGGTCGGCTTCGCCGAAGGCACGGTCACCGACGCCTCCGGTGCCGTCGTCGCAACCGCGAGCAGCACCCTGTTGATCTTCGACCTGTAGCGCGGCGCGCTACGTTCGACGGATGCCGAAGCGCATCCTGGTGATCGGCGCGGGCATCGCCGGTCTGGCGAGCGCCGTCGCCCTGCAACAGCGCGGCCACGACGTCACGCTCATCGAGGAGCGCACCGACGCGTCGTCGGGCGCCGGCATCAGCATCTGGCCCAACGCGCTGGCCGCCCTCGACGACATCGGTCTCGGCGACGCGGTGCGCGATGCCGGCGGCCGGGTGACCGCGGGAGCTGCACGCTGGCGCGACGGCACCTGGCTACGAAGGCCCTCGCCACAGCGGATCGTCAAGGCGCTCGGCGAGCCCTTGGTCGTCATCCGCCGATCGGCCCTCACCTCGATCCTGTCCGGCGCGCTGCACGACGGCACCCTGCACACCGGTCGCTGCGCCGAAGCGCTGACGCTCACTGGGCGCGAAGTGCGAGTCAAGCTCGCCGACGGCGCCACGCCGGAGGCCGACGCGGTCGTCGGCGCCGACGGCACCCACTCGATGGTGGCGCGCCACCTGAACGGCCCGCTGCGCAACCGATACGTCGGTTACACGGCGTGGCGCGGAGTCGCGCGATACCGTATCGACCCGGACCTCTCCGGCGAGACGTTCGGGCCGGCGGTCGAGTTCGGCCATGTGCCGATGGACGCCGAGCGCACGTACTGGTTCGCCACCGAGCGCGTCGCCGAAGGCGCGACGGCGCCTCAGGGCGAACTGGCCTATCTGAGCGAGCGGTTCGCGTCGTGGGCGCAACCCATCCCCGCCCTGCTCGCCGCGACCGAACCCGATTCAGTGCTGCGCAACGACCTCTACGACCGCGATCAGGCGCGCCGGTGGTCTCGTGGGCCGGTGGTGGCCGTCGGCGACGCCGCCCACCCGATGCGTCCACACCTCGGGCAGGGTGGGTGCCAGGGTCTGGAGGACGCCGCGATCCTGGCCCGATTCCTGGACGGGGCCGACGACGGGGCCGACGACATTGCCGCCGCGTTCGCCGGGTTCGCCGCGTTCCGGACGCCGAGGGTCCGGTCGCTGGTGCGCGAGTCGCGGTTCATCGGACGCCTGGTGAACTTGCCGCCGCTACTCAGCGCACTGGCCAGCCGCGCGACGGTGCTGGGCCCCGAGGCGCTTGTGGCCAGGCATCTGGCCGCGGTGGCGGCGCGCTCCGCCTTCAGACCGCCAACCGAGGACGACCTGCGCAGGCTGTGAGGGCGACGGCTCAGCTTGCGCCGGTGAGCGCGCCGACCGGAGCGAGCAGCGCCGCGCACATCTGGCGCGGGTTGACGAAGCCGAACAGGCCGCTGGACGGCATCGCCGCGCAACCGCTGCCGGCCGCCGGCGCGGTCCGCGCGGTGGGCGCAGACGGGGTCGTCCAGACCGCGGGCGTCGCCCCGCGGGGCCCGCACTTGGGCCACGCCTTGAGGCCCTGGGTGCGCAGCACATTCTCGGCGACGCGGATCTGCTCGGCGCGCGATGCGGTCGCCGGGTTGCCGACGCCGCCGTTGGACGCCCAGGTGGCCTGCTTGAACTGCAGACCGCCGAAGTGGCCGTTGCCCGTGTTGGTGGACCAGTTGCCACCCGATTCGCACTGGGCGATCGCGTCCCAGTTCACCGAATCGGCGTTGGCGGACCCCGCCACTGCGATCGGAACGATTCCGAGCGCTCCGGAAATCGCCGTGGCCAACAAGCCTTTTCTGACTGCCTTACGAACGTTCATCACTGCGGTCCTTCCCCGACCGTTTGACACAAGGCCCGCGAGAGAGGAACTGGCGCGTTCCGCACTGCGGTTATGTGGTACTTCCCGTGATGAACCTCACGTGTTACACGCGCGTCGAAAGTTTTAATCGTTACTTATCTGGTGTAAGAGGCCTGTGAGAAAGAAGAGGCGGTGCCGGTTGACCCGGCACCGCCTGCTCCTATCGGACTATTGCTTGAATCAGCCGCGGCGTCCGCACGACGGCCACGCGCCGATGCCCTGCGAGGCAAGCACGTTCTCGGCCACGCGGATCTGCTCCTCGCGGCTGGCGTTGTGGGGCGAACCGCTGCCACCGTTGGCACGCCAGGTGCCCATGGTGAACTGCAGGCCGCCGTAGTAGCCGTTACCAGTGTTGATTCCCCAGTTGCCGCCGGACTCGCACGCCGCGATGGCGTCCCAGTCGACGCTGTCCGCATTGGCGGTGCCGGTGGCCAGTGCGATCGGCGCCACTGCGAGCGCGCCGGCGATGGTCGCCAGACCAAACGTCTTGCGGATGTTCTTCACTTCGTTCCTTTCGCCAAGCGCGCACCAAGGAACACCCGCGCAGAGCGCACGGGTGAAGTGCCTGTTCACAGGCCAAGGGAGTGGGCCGCACCGTCTCGGTCAGGTGCGGCAGCGGGAGGCCGGAGTGCCTCGCCGGGCATAGGCGCCGGCGGCCGTGGAGGACTCGGCATCCTCTGGCGGCCCCACTCACACGCAGGTTCGTGGTTTTGAAATTATTTGCTCTTCAAGAGCCGTTAGGGACCGTACAAACCCGTCGGGCGAAAGTCATGTCGGCGACGAACGTGTCGCGTCTAGATCACGAACTGATCACGCTCGCGATTCCATTTCGTTATCGCAGGTCATTCCCGCATTTGACGCACACGTCGGCAAGCCCACCCGCACAAAATCGGGTGAGCCATATCACGAGGTATTTGTGAGCTGGACCACCGCTCGGCGAGTCCATCGGCCTAGGGATACCCCGAAATCACGCGGCGCAACACCGGGAATTCGCGTGTTGCGGGGTAATCAGCACGGACCATGGCCACTATCGGTTCGCTGAACGCCGCTGCGCTAGCATGCTGTCTCGCAAGGCTTTTCGCCTGCACGCGGTGCACGGCAACCGGCAGAAGAAGCCGAAATCCCTTGCTGTGCACCCTTTTATCGCAGTTGCGGTCCCTCTCGGATGCTCGTGAACTGAGAGGCTTCCGGGGCGGGCCAGGGAATTCATCCCCAAGTGTGACTGCTGGGACCAGTGGGATCGCCCGTTTTCCGGTGTAGCACAACGCAATATTGCGCTCAGTAGACGCCGGATTCGATAACCGCCTCACAGCTGGAGCGTCAAACACACTGGCTTGCAATACTTTTCACCGCATCACCCAAGTCCGGCCGAAAGAACACGACGGCAAGACTATCGCCCCACTGTTATGGCGGTAACCGAACAATTACCCGTTCCGAATTAGGACGACAGAATTCGATTGATCGTGCGGTTTATATTCCGCGAATTTGCTAGGCGATTTTCGGTGCGCGCACGGCGGCGAGATCGGCCGCGGTGTTCACGTTCGTCAGCCCCGGCTGTTCGGGCATGACGATGCGCTGCGTGTCGACCCGCTCGACGAGCGCTCGCATGCTGCGCTCACCGGAAGCGACCAGCTCGGCGGCGCGACCGGCCAGGGCCGTGCGGTAGATCCCCGCCAGATAGTGGTCGCGGCCGTCCCACGGCAGCACCACGTCGGCGCCCAGGCGCACCGCCGGCCCCGCCAGCTCGTCGAGCAGATCGGCGGTCAGCAGCGGCATGTCCACGGCGGCGACGAACGCCAGCTCCGCGCCGGCCTCGGCGGCGGCTCGCAGACCACGTCCGGTGGCCAGCAGCGGCCCTACGCCGCGCACCTCGTCCCGCAATACCTCGGCATCGAGCGTGGGCAGCGCCTGACCGGGCGCCGCGATGACGAAGATCGGCGCACAGCGCGGCTTGAGGATGTCCACCATCCGCTCCACGAGCGTGGAACCTTCGTACGGCAGGGTGGCCTTGTCGCGGCCCATGCGGCGGGAAGCCCCGCCTGCCAGGATCACTGCGGCCAGCGGAATGGTGGTCGTCATGACCGAGACGTTAGTCGACGGTCCAGGTGTCCTTGCCCCGAAGCAGCGACTGGAGCGCCGCCGTGTCGTGTGCCTTCTCGGTGCGCGCGGCGGCGATCTGCCGGCGGGCGGCGTCGTCGTAGGTCGGCTTGCTCACCTGGCGGAAGATGCCCATCACCATGTGCTCGAGGTTCTGCTCGGAGAGCCGCGAGAGCGCGAACGCGTAGGACGGGTCCTCGAGGTTGGCGTCGTGGACGACGATCTCCTCGGCCGACACATCGGCGGTCTTGGCGATCTCGAGGCCGTAGCCGGACTTGACCACGCAGTAACCGCCGTCGGCGCCGAAGGTGATCGGCTCGCCGTGGGTGAGGTTGATCAGCCGCTCCTCGGCGCCTTCCTTGCGCAACGCGTCGAACGAGCCGTCGTTGAAGATCGGGCAGTCCTGCAGGATCTCGACGAGCGCGGCGCCGCGATGTGCGGCGGCGGCGCGCAGCACCTCTGAGAGTCCCTTGCGGTCGGAGTCCAGCGCGCGGCCGACGAACGTCGCGTCGGCGCCGAGTGCCAGCGAGACGGGGTTGAACGGGTAGTCCAGCGAACCCATCGGGGTGGACTTGGTGACCTTGCCGACCTCCGAGGTCGGCGAGTACTGGCCCTTGGTGAGCCCGTAGATGCGGTTGTTGAACAGCAGGATCGTGATGTTGATGTTGCGGCGAAGGGCGTGGATCAGATGGTTGCCGCCGATCGACAGCGAGTCGCCGTCGCCGGTGACCACCCACACCGACAGGTCCTCGCGCGCCAGCGCCAGCCCGGTCGCGATCGTCGGGGCCCGGCCGTGGATCGAGTGGAACCCGTAGGTCTCCAGGTAGTACGGGAAGCGACTCGAGCAGCCGATGCCGCTGACGAACGCGATGTTCTCGCGACGCAGTCCCAGCTCGGGCAGGAAGTTGCGGATGGTGTTGAGGATGACGTAGTCCCCGCAACCGGGGCACCAGCGCACCTCCTGGTCGCTGGTGAAGTCCTTGGACTTCTGCGGCTGGTCGGTCGTCGGCACCCGGCTGGTGCCCGCGGTCAACCCGAGGTCGGCTCCGATCAGGTCAGTCATGCCTTCGCTCCCACACCAGTTTCGACGGTCGCCGCCGCGAGCCGTGCGAACTTGGCCTTGTCGATTTCCTTCTCATTGAGCGTTCCGTCCAGCGCGGCGTCGATGATGCCCTCGACCTCGTCGGCAAGGAACGCCATACCTTCCACCTTGGTCACCGACTGCACGTCGACCAAGTACTTGCCGCGCAGCAGCAGCGCGAGTTGGCCCAGGTTCATCTCCGGGCACACGACCTTCGGATAACGCCGCAGCACCTCACCGAGGTTGGGCGGGAACGGGTTGAGGTTGCGCAGATGCGCCTGGGCTACCTTCACGCCGTTGCGACGCGCCCGCCGGCAGGCCTCACCGATGGGTCCGAAGCTGCTGCCCCAGCCGAGCATCAGCAACTCCGCGTCACCAGTGGGGTCGTCGACCTCCAGATCAGGCACGGTGATGCCGTCGATCTTGGCCTGGCGCAAGCGGACCATCAGGTCGTGGTTCTTCGGCTCGTAGGAGATGTTGCCCGAACCGTTGGCCGCCTCCAGCCCGCCGATCCGGTGCTCGAGGCCGGGCGTGCCCGGCACGGCGAACTGCCGGGCCAGTGTCTCCGGGTCGCGGGCGTAGGGCTGGAACGGCTCGTCGGGGCGGGCGAAGTTGTGCGCGATGGGCTCGTAGCTGGTGACGTCCGGAATGCGCCACGGCTCGGACCCGTTGGCGATCGCGCCGTCCGACAGGATGATCACCGGCGTGTGGTAGTTCACGGCGATGCGAGCTGCTTCCACGGCCACGTCGAAGCAGTCCGACGGAGACCGCGGCGCGAGCACCGCCACGGGTGACTCGCCGTTGCGGCCGTACATCACCTGAAGCAGGTCGGCCTGTTCGGTCTTGGTGGGCAGGCCGGTCGACGGGCCACCGCGCTGGACGTCGATGATGATCAACGGCAGTTCGGTCATCACCGCGAGGCCGATCGCCTCGGACTTCAGCGAGATGCCAGGGCCCGACGTGCTCGTCACGCCCAGCGCCCCGCCGTAGGAGGCGCCGATCGCCGCGCCGATACCGGCGATCTCGTCCTCGGCCTGGAAGGTCAGCACGTTGAAGTTCTTGTGCTTGGACAGCTCGTGCAGGATGTCGGATGCCGGAGTGATCGGATACGTGCCGAGCACCACCTGGAGATCGGCCAACTGGCCGGCGGTGACGATGCCGTAGGCCAGCGCCGTGTTGCCCGAGATCTGCCGGTAGTCACCGGTTTTGAGCTTGGCGGGTGCCACCTCGTACGTGCTGGCGAACGCTTCGGTGGTCTCGCCGTAGTTCCAGCCGGCCTTCAGCGCCAGCACGTTCGCCTCGGCGACGTCGGCCTTGCGGGCGAACTTCTCGCGGATGAAGGCTTCGCTGTGCGTGAGTTCCCGGCCGTACATCCACGACAGCAGGCCCAGGGCGAACATGTTCTTCGCGCGCTGGCCGTCCTTCTTGGAGGCGCCGATCGCCTCGACCGCGCCCAGCGTCAGCGTGGTCATCGGTACTGCCTGCACGACGTAGTCGGACAGTTCCTCGGTCTCCAGGGGGTTGGCGTCGTAGCCGACCTTGGCGAGGTTGCGCTTGGTGAACTCGTCGGAGTTGGCGATGATCAAGCCGCCTCGGGGCAGGTCCGAGACGTTGGCCTTCAGCGCCGCGGGGTTCATCGCGACGAGGACGTCGGGGCGGTCGCCTGCGGTGAGGATGTCGTAGTCGGCGATCTGGATCTGGAACGAGGACACCCCGGGCAGCGTGCCCTGCGGCGCGCGGATCTCGGCGGGGTAGTTCGGCTGCGTGGCCAGGTCGTTGCCGAACAGCGCGGCTTCGGAGGTGAACCGGTCGCCGGTGAGCTGCATACCGTCGCCGGAGTCGCCGGCGAATCGGATGACGACCTTCTCGAGCTTCTGCCGAGGACCCGCGCTCCCCGGACTGACGGCGTTGTCCTGCGCTGCCACGAGCCTGCCTTCCACCCTGTCCGGCGGTGTCCTCCGAGTCGCAGCCGGACCACGCGCAGTCGGGGAAACACCCACCAAAGTTTTATGTCACTGGCAGTACCGATTATTGCACTTCTCTTAGGCAGCCCTTCACCGGACTCGCGGGGGAAGCGCCGGTTTCATGATGAGGAACGCGCAGCTCAACGCCGGTGTTCGTGGCGTCCGTGAGACAAAACTGTGTTGTTCGTCACGTCGGCAAGACAAACTTTTTTAAGGAAATGGTTACCGATCAGTAGCGGGCAGCTAGCAGTACGAAGCGGCCTCAGCGGCGCCGGCCGGCCGGGGCCTCCACGCGTCGCTCATGCCAGCGCAGCTTGAGCAACAGCAGGTGCTGGTGCGCGCGGAAGCCGGCCGACAACGGGTCACGCCAGACCGGCGAGCGGCGCTTCGGTTCGAAATCGTCGTGCACGCCTACATTGTGCCGTCTGCTCGGCGGTCACGCCGCCCGGACGCACGTCCTCACACATGAACGGTCAGGGAATGATCGACCACGCTTAGGGTGGGTTCATGGGTCGGGTCACAGCCAGGCGGCGGGTACAGCACCTGACCTCTGATAATGCGGTGGATCGGCCCGAAACCCTGGTCGTCGAAGAGCCGCTGGAAATTCGCGTCAACGGTGCGCCGATCACGGTGACCATGCGGACGCCCGGCTCCGATGTCGAACTCGCACAGGGCTTCCTGCTCACCGAGGGAATCATCGGCGGCCGCGACGACGTGGTGACCGCGCGCTACTGCAAAGGCGCCGGCGCTGATGACCTGAACACCTACAACGTGCTGGACGTGACGCTCGCGCCACACGTCCCGGCGCCCGAGGTCGATGTCACCCGCAACTTCTACACCACGTCATCGTGCGGGGTCTGCGGAAAGGCTTCGCTGGACGCGGTCCGGCTGAGCAGCCGCCACAGCCCGGGTGACGATCCGACCACGGTCGCAGCCGACACGCTCTCGGCACTGCCGGCCCGGTTGCGCAAGGCGCAGAAGGTGTTCGCGAGCACCGGCGGCCTGCACGGCGCTGCCCTGTTCGACGCCGACGGCACCACGCTCGCCGTACGAGAGGACATCGGCAGACACAACGCCGTCGACAAGGTCATCGGATGGGCGGTCGAGCGGGGCCGGATCCCACTGACGGGCACTGTGCTGCTGGTCAGCGGCCGCGCGTCGTTCGAACTCACGCAGAAGGCGGTGATGGCCGGCATCCCGGTGATGGCGGCGGTGTCGGCGCCGTCCTCGCTCGCGGTCGACCTGGCCGGTCAGTCCGGCCTCACGCTGGTCGCGTTTCTGCGCGGCGCCTCGATGAACGTCTACAGCCGGCCGGACCGCATCATTCGCTGACTGCGGTCCAGCCGCGAAACCGACGAAATGGTCGGAATCCGGCTCGCGATGCAGCCATAACGTCGGTCTCGACGCAGAAAGGCTAGGCGGACTTGTCGCGGCGCTCGTTGCGCTGCGGTTTGCGCGGCACGATGGTCGGCAGCACGTTGTCCTGCACAGTCTCCTTGGTGACGACGACCTTGGCGACGTCGTCGCGGCTCGGGATGTCGTACATCACCGGCAGCAGGACTTCCTCCATGATGGCGCGCAGGCCGCGGGCGCCGGTGCCGCGGTGGATCGCCTGATCGGCGATGGCCTCGAGCGCCTCGTCGGTGAACTCCAGCTCCACGCCGTCCATTTCGAACAGCCGCGTGTACTGCTTCACCAACGCGTTCTTCGGCTTCGACAGGATCTGCACGAGCGAGTCCTTGTCGAGGTTCGTCACCGACGCCACAACGGGCAGGCGGCCGATGAACTCCGGGATCAGCCCGAACTTGATCAGGTCTTCGGGCATCACCTCGGCGAAGTGGTCCTGGGTGTCGATGTCGGCCTTGGAGTGCACCTCGGCGCCGAAGCCCAGTCCGCGCTTGCCCACGCGGTCCGAGACGATCTTCTCCAAACCAGCGAACGCGCCCGCGACGATGAACAACACGTTGGTGGTGTCGATCTGGATGAACTCCTGATGCGGATGCTTGCGGCCGCCCTGCGGGGGCACCGACGCCTGTGTGCCTTCGAGGATCTTCAGCAGTGCCTGCTGGACGCCCTCACCGGAGACGTCGCGGGTGATCGACGGGTTCTCGCTCTTACGGGCGATCTTGTCGACCTCGTCGATGTAGATGATGCCGGTCTCGGCGCGCTTGACGTCGTAGTCTGCAGCCTGGATCAGCTTGAGCAGAATGTTCTCGACGTCCTCACCGACGTAGCCGGCCTCGGTCAGCGCGGTGGCGTCGGCGATCGCGAACGGCACGTTGAGCATCTTGGCCAGCGTCTGCGCGAGGTAGGTCTTACCGCAGCCGGTGGGCCCGAGCATCAGGATGTTGGACTTGGCCAGCTCGACGGGTTCGGAGCGAGAGTCGCGGGTCTTCTCCCCCGCCTGGATGCGCTTGTAGTGGTTGTAGACCGCGACCGCGAGCGTGCGCTTGGCGGTGTCCTGTCCGATGACGTAGCCCTCGAGGAACTCCCGGATCTCCGCCGGCTTGGGCAGCTCGTCGAGCTTGACGTCGTCGGCGTCTGCCAGTTCCTCTTCGATGATCTCGTTGCAGAGGTCGATGCACTCGTCACAGATGTACACGCCGGGGCCGGCGATGAGTTTCTTGACCTGCTTCTGACTCTTCCCGCAGAACGAGCACTTCAGCAGGTCACCGCCGTCTCCAATGCGCGCCATGGTGCTGGTGTCCTACTTTCGTCGCGGCCGGTGGTGCTTCATTACTTGGTTGGTCGGCCTCGGGTGGTGAACCCGACGCTACCCGTTCGTTCCCGCGCGAGGCGACCCAAAAAGCCGAATCGCGTTGGTGGTATTCATCTGTGTTCGCGTCAACATATCGCTTGAAAACCCGCGGACCCTGCCGAACGCGCCACCGTGCCTTTGGCGTGTCGCCGGTGTTACCTGATCGAGAGTACCCACGCCGGCGCCGACCGCGATGTGACGTTTGTCGGCCGGCGGGCTGAATCAACCCTTCGGGTGTCAGCCTCGGGGCCCCACCGGACCGGGACCGACCGGACCGACGACTCCCCCGACCCCGGCCGGCCCGGCGGGCCCGACGACGGGGTTCGGCGGATTGACGTGGAAGGGGACGCACACCCCCGTCTCGACATTCAAGTAGCTGCCACGCGGACAGATCGAGTCCTGAGCGTGTCCCACCGCGGGCCCGATCAACTGCCAGGCGAACGCGATCGCCGCCGAGGACAACGCAACGACTGCCAGATCACGATTTGTCGACATCGCATCCCCTTGCTGCCAGCACGCACGATTACGTGAATACACAGCGTGACAGCACCGCCGCGGCCGCGCGGCCTTTCGCCACGATTTCTCCGTCAGGCGCCCGGCGTCGGGTGAAGCCCGGCCTGATCAGGCGGTCTGCGCCGACAGCTTGCGATACTCCAAAACGGTGTCGATGACGCCGTACTCCTTGGCCTCGTCGGCGGTGAGGATCTTGTCGCGATCGGTGTCCTTGCGGATCTGCTCGGGCGACTTGCCGGTGTGGTTGGCCAGCGTCACCTCCATCAGCGTGCGCATCCGTTCGATCTCCTTGGCTTGGATCTCCAGGTCGGAGAACTGGCCCTGGATGACGCCGGACAGCGCGGGCTGATGGATCAGCACACGGGCGTTCGGCAGCGCGAGGCGCTTACCCGGGGTGCCGGCCGCGAGCAGCACGGCTGCGGCCGACGCGGCCTGGCCGAGGCACACCGTCTGGATGTCGGCGCGCACGTACTGCATGGTGTCGTAGATGGCCATCAGCGAGGTGAACGAGCCGCCCGGCGAGTTGATGTACATCGTGATGTCGCGGTCGGGATCCAACGACTCGAGCACCAGCAGCTGCGCCATGATGTCGTTCGCCGAGGCGTCGTCGACCTGCACGCCGAGGAAGATGATGCGTTCCTCGAACAGCTTGTTGTAGGGGTTGGACTCCTTGACGCCGAAGCTCGAGTGCTCGATGAACGACGGCAGGATGTAGCGGGCCTGGGGCTGGATCACGGCACCGCCGTGGGGCTGCAACTGGTCGGTCATTTGTCTAGTCCTGCTCCTGGTCCTGAGCCGTTGATGCTCGCGCTGGTGATGATGTGGTCGACGAACCCGTACTCGAGGGCTTCCTGCGCGGTGAACCAGCGGTCGCGGTCGGAGTCCGCTTCGATCCGCTCGATGGGTTGCCCGGTGAACTCGGCGTTCAACCGGAACATCTCCTTCTTGATCACCGCGAACTGCTCGGCCTGGATGGCGATGTCGGCCGCACCGCCGGTGATGCCGCCGAGCGGCTGGTGCATCAGGATCCGGGCGTGCGGCAACGCGTAGCGCTTGCCCTTCGTGCCCGCGGCGAGCAGGAACTCACCCATCGAGGCCGCCATGCCCATCGCGTACGTGGCCACGTCGCACGGCGCCAGGACCATGGTGTCGTAGACGGCCATGCCGGCGCTGATCGAGCCGCCGGGCGAGTTGATGTAGAGGTGGATGTCCTTGGTGGGGTCCTCGGCCGACAGCAGCAGAATCTGCGCGCACAGCTTGTTCGCGATGTCGTCATCGACTTGTGAGCCCAAGAAGATGATCCGCTCTGCCAGCAACCGCTCATAGACCGAGTCGACAAGGTTGAGGCCTTGTGAGGCGCCGCGCATGTGGGTCACGACTGGATACCTGCTTTCTTGAAGAGCTTGATACTCACCGACACTAACCAACCTGCAAGGGCATGCACGCCCTCGACGGGCTGCGTTCGCTCACAGCGTCACTTCGCGTCGGCTTCTTCTGCTGCGTTCTCGCCGGCCTCTTCGGCGGTTTCCGACGGCTCTTCGACAGCTTCCTCGGGCTGCGCGTCCGGCCGCCCGAAGAACTCGGTGGTGTCGACCACGTTGCCGTCGCTGTCGGTCACGGTCGCGCCCTCGACGACGGCGGCGACCGCGACGCCGCGGCGCACATCGGCGAACAAGGCGGGCAACTGGTTGTTCTGCTGCAGCGACTGCAGCAGCTGCTGGGGTTGCAGGCCGTACTGCTGGGACATCAGCACCAGCCGCTCGGTGATGTCGTTCTGGCCGACCTGCACGTTCAGCTTGTCGGCAATCGCGTCGACGAGAAGCTGGGTCTTGACGGCCTTCTCCGCGTTGGTGCGGGTGTCGGCGTCGAACTCCTCACGGGTGGTGCCCTGTGCCTCGAGGAGTTCGGCGAAGCGCGCTTCGTCGTGGTCGAGGCTGTGGATCGCGTTGTGCAGCGTGTCGTCGACCTGCGACTGCACCACCTTCTCGGGCAGCGGCACGTCGACCTGCTCGAGCAGCGTCTCCAGAACCTTGTCGCGGATCTGCTCGGCCTGATTCACTCGCTTGGTCCGGCGCACCTGCTCGGTGAGCGAGTCCTTGAGTTCTTCGATGGTGTCGAATTCGCTTGCCAGTTGGGCGAATTCGTCGTCGGGCTCGGGCAGCTCGCGTTCCTTGACCGACCTGACGGTGACGGTCACCTGCGCGTCCTGGCCTGCGTGCTCGCCGGCGGCCAGCTTGGTGGTGAAGACGCGGCCTTCGCCCTCCTTGAGGCCGACGATCGCCTCGTCGAGACCCTCGATCAACTGGCCGGAGCCGACCTCGTGGGACAGGCCCTCGGTCGCGGCGTCGGGCAGTTCCTCGCCGTCGACGGCCGCGGCGAGGTCGATGGAGACGAAGTCACCCGTCTGGGCGGGGCGGTCGACACCGGTGAGCGTGCCGAAGCGGGCGCGCAACGACTGCAGTTCGGCATCGACCTCGTCGTCGCCGACCTCGATCGCGTCGACCGTGATCTGGAGCTCCGACAGGTCGGGAAGCTCGATCTCCGGGCGGATGTCGACCTCCGCGGTGAAGGTCAGGTCCTCGCCGTACTCCTTCTTGGTGATCTCGATCTCGGGCTGGCCGAGCGGCTGCACCTCGGAGCTCGTCACCGCTTCGCTGTAGCGGCCGGGCAGCGCCTCGCTGACCACCTGGTCGAGCATCGCCTCGCGGCCGACGCGCGCCTCGAGCAGCTTGCGCGGGGCCTTGCCGGGACGGAAACCGGGCAGCCGGACCTGCTTGGCCAGTTGCGCGAACGCGCGATCGAAGTCCGGTTCGAGCTCTGTGAAGGGCACCTCCACGTTGATGCGAACCCGGGTCGGGCTCAACTTCTCGACGGTGCTCTTCACGTTCTGCTCCTTGGGTTCAGGTTGGTCGGCGTTGCAGTCGGGGTGACAGGATTTGAACCTGCGGCCTTCCGCTCCCAAAGCGGATGCGCTACCAAGCTGCGCTACACCCCGTCTTCCGCGGGCGGCCCGCGAAAACACGGGACGACCACGCGAGATACTACGGGCTGGACACAGGCGGCCTTTAATTGGATTTGATACGGGTGCCGCCGGTACGATCTGCTCTTGCTGTACACGCGGGCGTAGCTCAATGGTAGAGCCCTAGTCTTCCAAACTAGCTACGCGGGTTCGATTCCCGTCGCCCGCTCCAAGGTCGTCGCGGCCGGTGCAACATAGCGCCATGTTGCCGAAGCCGGTCAGTCGTGTTTCGCCTCGTAGCGCAGCAGCACAATGCCACCCGGGAAGGTGCGGCTCTCCAACAGCCGCAGCGAGATCCATGACGGCAATGCCGGGAAGAACGGAGTGCCACCGCCCACCGCGGTTGGTGCGACCACGAGCCGGTATTCGTCCACCAGTCCGGCCTGCACGATCGGTGCGGCCAGCGTCGCGCCGGCCACCTCCAGGTTGCCGTCGGTCTCGGCTTTCAGCTTCGTGACAACTTCGACCGGGTCGCCGCGTTCGAGGCGGGAGTTCCAGTCGACGGACTCCAGGGTGCGCGAGAACACGACCTTGGGCATGTCGCGCCAGATGCGGGCGAAGTCGACGATCACAGGGGTGGCGTCCGGGGCCTCGTCGGCAGTCGGCCAGTACGCGGACATCAGTCCATAGAGCCGGCGCCCGTAGAACGACAAGGCGGTCTCCCGCTCGAAGTCGTTCCAGTACCGGTGCAGTTCTTCACTCGGTTCGGACCAGTCGATGTTGCCGTGTGCATCGGCGATGTACCCGTCCAGCGAGACGTTGAAGCCATAGATGAGTCTGCCCATGCACATCAGACTGCACCGAAGGGCAGAAGTCATCGCGATCCCACGCAATTTCACTGTTTAAATCGCGCTGATTTGCCTATTTACGATTGATCGTGCGGCCGGGGAAATCATTCAGTAGGCTCTGCATTGGGGGCATAAGTGTACTTATGGGGGTGAGCGGTTGGAATTCCTGGCAGGTCGGGAGCCTGCCCATGTCGGGCTGATTCCGGACGGGTTGCGGCGGTGGGCGAAACGCCATGGCGTGCCGCTGGCCGACTCGTATCTGCGCGGGGCGGAGAAGGTGATCGATATTCTCCGAGCGCTGCGGCGCAACGACGTGCGCACCGTGTCGGTCTACAACTTGAGCCGAGCCAACCTCGCACGCAGCGACGCCGAATTGGAGCCGGTATACAACGCCTCAATTCACTTTCTGACCGCACTTCCGTCGCATTTCGACCCGGATGTCTGCAGTGTCCGAGTGCACGGCGATCTCGAAGTGCTTCCCGAAAAGTATGCGGCGGCCGCACGACACACGGAATCCGTCATGCGCGGTGACGAATTTCGCATCAACATTCTTTCGGCCTACGACGCGGACGACGAACTGCGCGCAGCTCATCTGCGAGCACTGCGAGAAGGCGGTGACATACGCAAGGCATACGACATCGACAACGTCGACCTGGTTATCCGCACCTCCCCCGAGCCGCTGCTGAGTGGCTTCTTGCCGATGCAGACGCAGTACGCACAGCTGCGGTTCCTGACGACACCGCTCAACGACCTGGAGGACCGCCAGATCGACGAATTCATCGACGACTTCCGGCGTTGCCCGCAGCGTCGAGGACGGTAGGTCTCCGATGGGATCGCACCGGCAGGCGTTGATCATCGGGGCGGGTCCCGCGGGACTAACCGCCGCACTGGAACTGGCGAGACACGGTGTGACGGTCGGGGTTTACGAAGCCTCGGGCGACGTCGGAGGCCTGGCGCGCACGCCAGCCCAGCACGGCTTCCGCATCGATCCCGGCGGTCACCGCTTCTTCACCAAATGCGACGCGATCCTCGAACTCTGGCGTTCTCTGCTTCCGGCCGAGGAGTGGCTCTCGGTGTCGAGGCGCTCGGCGATGCTCGTCGATGGCCACTATGTGGCGTACCCGCTTGTGGGCCGAAATCTCTTGACGCAACTCGGTTATCGGCGTGGAGTCCGGGGCTTGGCCAGTTTCCTGCGGTCCAGGCTTGGGAGCGTTGGACATTGCCGCGACGATTCGGCCAGTTTCCGCGAATGGGGCAGACACCAGTTCGGCGACTACTGGTATGGCTTGTTCTTCGACGGATACGTGCGAAAGACGTGGCTCGCCGATCCGGGCCAGCTCACCAGTGATTGGGCGCAACAGCGCATCAAACCGATTGTCTGGAGAGGCTCGGACGCCGCCGGTGCGGATGCGTTTCTCTATCCTCGGCGCGGACCGGGTCAACTCTGGGACGCCGCGGCGGCGAAGCTGGCCGATGCCGGAGTCTCGGTGGCCGTCGACTCACCGGTGGTCAAGGTGAGGTTCGACGGCAGAAGATGGACGTTGGAACTGAGCGACGGGTCCACTGCGACCGGAAACGCCGTCTTCTCCAGTATGCCGCTGCAGAACTTGATAGGTGCCCTGGAACCCGTTCCGCCGCAGCATATTCGGGCTGCAGCCGCACAGTTGAAACACCGCGGGCTGGTCACCGTCGCCGTCGCTCTCGGCAAGCGCTGGGCCCTGCCGTTCAACTGGGTCTACACGCCCGGCGATGCTCTGCGGGTGGGGAGGATCCAGAACTACCGCCTCTGGTCCGACGACCTCACGCCGCCGGACTGGGACGGAACGTATCTGGGTTTCGAGTACTTCGTCAGTGCCGGCTCAGACTTGTGCATCGCCGGCGACGAACGCTGGCGGACCATTGTCGAAAGCGACTTGCACGCACTGGGTCTCGACCCGGCCACGATCGAACATGTGGCGGTCGTCCGCTCTCAGTTCGCCTATCCGATCTACGAGCCGGCGATGGAAGAAAGCGTCGCCCGGATCCGGGACTACCTCCGGCAACATCACCCGTCGCTGCACCCGATCGGGCGTAACGGCATGCACCGCTACGACAACCAGGACCACGCGATGCTGAGCGCCATGCACAGCGTCAAGCGGTACTTCGGCGAGGGGGTCGACCCCTGGCGGGTCAACACGGACCGCCGCTACCACGAATCCGGACTGCTCAACGCTACCCGTCTCGGCGCGCACAGACGGCGCTGAACATCAACGGGCGCAGTGACTTTCGTCGACTGTCAGTTCTCCGAAGGTCGCAACACTGCCAGCACCGTGAGTAGCAGAATCTTGAAGTCGAGGAGAAGCGACCAGTTCTCGATGTAGTAGTTGTCGAACTCGGCCCGGTCGGCGATGGAGGTCTGCCCCCGCAGTCCGTGCACCTGCGCCCACCCCGTGATGCCCGCCTTCACCCGGTGCCGCTCACCGTAGCGCCGCACCTGCATCTCGAACAGATCGACGAACTCCGGCCGCTCGGGGCGCGGACCGATCAGAGTCATATCGCCGCGCAGGACGTTGATCAGCTGTGGTAGCTCGTCCAGCGACGTCCTTCGCATGAACTTGCCGACCGCAGTGCGTCGGTCGTCGCCCTCGACCCCTCCGGGCGCGGAACCCGCCTTGAGTTCGAACGCCTCCTTCGCGGGGCCGACGGGGCGCATGCTGCGAAACTTCAGACATTCGAAGACCTTGCCGTCGCGACCGATTCGGTCTTGACGGAAGAACACTGGTCCCGGCGAACTCAACCGGACCAGGGCTGCGAGCGTCAGAAACACCGGTGAGATGATCAGCAGGCCGATCGCCGCGAGCGCGCGCCCCAAGGCGTGCTTGACCGCGAACTGCCAACCTTTCGGGTCCACGTGCCACAGCACCAACAACGGTATGCCGCCGATGTGTTCGACAGTCGCGCGACCGCCGACGACGTCCATCATCCGAGGCACTACGCGGACCCGCATACCGAGTTTGCGCGCCGCTTGAGCGGTGTGGACCAGTTCCTCGTCGGCGGCCGACGACGGCGCCACGATGAGCTCTTCGGCGCCGGTCGCCTGCACGGCCAGTTCGAGGTTCTTCGTGGAGCCGAAGTACGGCACCCCGTGCAGTTCCGTCCCGGGCCGCACATCGTTCAACACGCCGACGGGATGCAGACCATATTCCGGCACCTGATGCATCCGCGTGATGACCTGGCTGAGGATCGGTCCGGAGCCGATGATCAGCGCCGAGGTGCCGAAGCGGTGTTTGCGCCTCAGGTAGCGCTGAGCCAGCGATCGAGCCAGCCGGACGGCGGGCAGCAGGACCGCCGCACTCACCCAGAGCCGAACGATCACCTCGCTCGGCCGGACGTAGTCTCCGATCACCACTCCCGGCGCGAAGGGCGGCACGACCAACATCAAGATGGTCAGCGTCGCCAGCGCCGACACCGCGACGGACGTTTCGACCGGTTCGAGGTCGTCGAGGAAGCCGAGGCTGAGCTTGCGCCGGTACAGCGAACGGGTGTAGATGACCACCACCAGGATCGGCACGAAGAGCCACGAGTAGGCGGCGATGTGGCGATCGCCTACCGGGCCGGGGGTCCACCACAGCGCCAGCGCGACCGACAGAATTGCCGCGTAGATGTCAAGCGCGACTGTCAAAGACACATAACCGCGTTCGGCGCGGAGGTTCTCGACCCAGCGTCGGCCGGCGGGCTCCTGGGGGGACGGCGACGGCACCGCCTTCAGCCGCGGCACCGTCCGGTCGAGGCCGACGGGAGAAGCATGAGTCGACGCGTTGGCGTCCGGCTGCATGCTCGTCTCCCTCGGACTTTCAGCGCCTCAACCCGGTGTGCCGGAGTGGAATAATTGCCAGTCTAAGGTGGGACCGAACAAAATGGCAGAAAAAATTGGGTCCGGTAACTGACGCTCTCATTGCTGCCAGGCCGCACCGGCCCCGAAGATCCGTTCCGCCGCGAGCGCGGCAAAGTCGGTCAGCACCTGGATGTGCCCGGCGCTCCAGGAGCGGGGCTTGGTGTCGTAGACGCACAGCGTGCCGATGGCGTCGCCCGTCTGGTTGATCAGCGGCGCCCCGAGATATGCGACCAGCGTGCCGTCCTGCACAGCCGGGTGATTCCTGAACGTGGGGTCGGCGCGGGCGTCCTCCAGGACCAGCGTCATGCCATTGGCGACGGCGTACTGACATACGGATCGTTCGAGTGGTGTCTGCCTTTCGCCCGGTGAATTGCCCCCCATCCCGACCGCACTCTTGAAGAACTGCCGATCGACGTCGACGAGGGACAGTGCGGCGAACGGGGCGTCGAGCGCGTCGGCCGCTGCGCGGGTGATCCGGTCGTAGTTCGCGTCCGGCGGGGAATCGAGCAGGCCGGTCTGTCGCAGGGCCGCCAGTCGGCCGGGATCGCGGATGACCGCGGACACATCGGGCATGCCGGTCTTTGCGAACACCCCTGCTTCCGAGAGGTGGGTGATCAGTTCGTCGAGGACGGGGCTTTCGGAGAACCTGAGTTGGGCGACCATCTGCGTTGCGACGGCGCGGGCGACGAAGGTCTCGACGTCCTCGTCGGCGTCGCGTGCGCACTCCTCGAGCAGGCGGTTGAGGAAATCGTCGAAACCGTGCACCCACTCCATCACGCGGGTAACGGTACGCATGTCGCATTATTTTCGCTCGCGTAACCCCCGGCTGCCACTGGCACCGGGCACGCGTTCGCCGACCCGGTCCGCGGCTTTTCCTGTCAGTAGGCTGGACGCCATGAACGGCGTACTGCTCGTCCTCGTGGTCCTGGTCATCGTCGCTCTGGGCGTAGTGGCGTATGCGGCGATGCGGGCTTCGGACCGTCGTAATGCCGCCTCACTGGAGGATGCCAAGGCCGACGCGCGCCGCGTCATCGAGCGCCTCGGCGGTCAGGTGATCAACCTGACCGGAACCGACGACGCCTCCAAGCAGGCGCTGGCCGACGCGTCGGAGCGTTACACCGCCGCGGGGTCCCAGATCGAGCAGGCCAATACCGCCAAGCAGGCGCTGCTGGCCAAGGAGAGCGCTGTCGAAGGGCTGTACTACGTGCGCGCCGCGCGCATCGCGATGGGCATGGACCCCGGACCTGAACTCGAGACGCTGGCGGGGCAGCGGGGCGCAGGCACGGTGACCGAGGATCGCAAGGTCAACTTCGAGGGCCGCGAGATCGAAGCGTCGCCGTCACCGTCCGAACGCACCCCGAACTACTACCCCGGCGGCCGCGTCGCCGGGCGGCCCGTGCCGGCGGGCTGGTACTCCGAGCCGTGGTGGAAGCCCGCGCTGGTCGCAGGCGCGTGGGGACTCGGCTCGGTGCTGCTGTTCGACGCGCTGTTCTCGGGCATGCACGGGACCGGCTACGAACAGGGCTTCGCGCAGGGTTACGACCAGGGCTTCGACCAAGGCCAGGACGGCGGCGGCGATTTCGGCGGCGACAGCGGCGGTTGGGACGGCGGCGGCTGGGACGGCGGCGGCGACTGGGGCGGCGGCGATTTCGGCGGGGACTTCGGCGGCTTCTGATCTCGTCGACTCTGCGGCGAGTGCGGCACGCACCCGCATTTCTGCGCCCTGGCCGCAGGGTCGATTGCTACGTCTGGTCCGTCGGGCACCAGAACAAGTTGCGGCCCTCCATCACCTCGGTGCGGATCTCGGTCCCGCATAGCCGGCACGGCTCGCCCGCGCGCCGATAGACATAAGTGCGGGGACGCCCCGGCAGGTACGACGGCAGCCCGTGGTCGTCTTCGGCGCGGATGGTGTGAATCCTGCCGCGCCGCAAGCCGATTCGCATGAGGGCGACGAGGTCGGCCCACATCGCGTCGAACTCGTCTTCGTCGATGCGCGTCCCCGGCCGGTGCGGGTCGATGCGGTGCCGGAAGAGCAGCTCGTTGCGGTACACGTTGCCTACCCCCGCGATCACCGACTGGTCCATCAGCAGCGCCCCGATCGGCCTGCGGGACTTGCGGATTCGCGCCCACGCCAGCGACGCGTCGGCGTCCCGGCGCAGCGGGTCGGGACCGAGTCGCTCGATCACGTCGATGATCTCCGGCTCGGCGAGCACCTCACAGACCGTCGGCCCCCGGAGGTCCGTGCCGTAGTCGGCGCCGACCATCCGCATCCGCACCTGCCCGACCGGCAGCGGCATCGGGACCGCCAACTCGGTGAAGGTGCCGTACAAACCGAGATGGACGTGCACCACCCGGCCGCCCTCGTAGTGGTGGAAGAGATGCTTGCCCCAGGCGGTGGCCTTCTTGAGCACACGACCGTCGACCGCCGCGGCGCCGTCGGCGAACCTGCCCTGCGGGCTGGACACGATCACCGGCGCGCGGGCGAAGCGGCGCTGGTGCAACCGGGCCAGCCGGTGCAGCGTGTGCCCTTCGGGCATCCCTAAGCGCCGGGTACGTGGGGCGCGACGTGCGTGCGCTCGTACTCGGCGAGAATGTCGATCCGGCGTTGGTGCCGTTCGGCTTTCGACCATTCGGCGCTCAAGAACGCGTCGACGATCGCCAATGCCTCGGCCTCACTGTGCATCCGTCCCCCGATGCCGATCAGCTGTGCGTTGTTGTGTTCGCGCGCCAATTGTGCGGTCTCGACGCTCCACGCCAACGCACACCTCGCGCCGGGCACCTTGTTGGCCGCGATCTGCTCACCGTTTCCCGAACCGCCGAGCACGATGCCGAGGCTGCCCGGGTCGGCCACCGTCTTCTCCGCGGCGGCGATGCAGAACGCCGGGTAATCGTCGTCGGGGTCGTTTACGAAGGCGCCGCAGTCGATCGGTTCATGCCCGGCGCTGCGCAGGTGCTCGATGATGGCCTGCTTGAGGTCGAAGCCGGCGTGGTCGGCTCCCAGGTAGACACGCATGGCGGCCATTGTGGCAGACGGCGCCGTGAGCCCGGTCAGTCGAACTGCGGCGGCTCCGTGCGGGTGCGCTTGAGCTCCCAGAAGTGCGGATAGGACGCGAACGTCACCGACGCATCCCAGAGCTTGCCCGCCTCCTCACCGCGCGGAATCTTCGACAGCACAGGCCCGAAGAATGCGACGCCGTTGACGTGGATGGTGGGCGTGCCGACGTCTTCGCCCACGGCGTCCATGCCCTCGTGGTGGCTCTTCCGCAGCGCCTCGTCGTACCTGTCCGTGCCTGCGGCCTCGGCGAGCTCGGCCGGTAGTCCCACCTCGGCCAACGATTCGGCGATGACCACATCGAAGTCCTGGATGCCCTGGTTGTGGATACGGGTTCCCATCGCGGTGTACAGCGGCCCGAGGATGTCGCGGCCGTTGGCCTGCTCGGCGGCGATGGCCACACGCACCGGGCCCCACGCCCTCTTCATCGCCTCCCGATACTGCTCGGGCAGATCGCGGCCCTCGTTGAGCACCGCGAGGCTCATCACCCGGAAGTGCACCTCGATGTCGCGCACCTTCTCGACCTCGAGGATCCAGCGCGACGTGATCCAGCACCACGGGCACAGCGGATCGAACCAGAGATCGGCGACCGAAGCCGGACGGCCGGCGACATCAGACTGCGGGTTCTCGGGCATGGCGGATCCTTCCGGGCGGGTGGCAGACGATCAATTCTGACAACCGGGGTGTCGTGCCAGGTGTTCCCGGCCCATAGCGGCTACCCCTGCCGGCCTTCCGATGAGAAACGCCTAAGAGTGCAAACGGTGACGCAACCGAGTTGCTGCTGTGACCAAAGTGAAGAATCGTTACCGAAGTGAACAAACACTTTGATCTTCGGCGAGGGCTCGTGGTTGCCGTCGGCGCGGCGGCGCTCGCCACGACGGTTGCGGCGCCGGCCCAGGCCGATCCGGTCGACGACTCGTTCCTGTCCGCGCTCACCGACGCCGGGGTGCCTGTCAGCAGTCCGATGGACACCGTGGCCCTGGGCCGGTCCGTGTGCCCGATGCTCGTCGAGCCCGGCAAGAACGTCGCCCGCGTGTACTCGCGGGTGACCGACAACGGCGTCTCGCCCGACATCGCCGCCTTCTTCACCGGCATCGCGATCTCGATGTACTGCCCGCAAGCCGTCTCGTCGATCGGCAACGGCACGGTGCTGGACTGGCTGCCCGCGGCACGGGCCATCCCCGGCCTGTAGCGCACGCGGGCGATAGGTTGGGTGCGTGGCACTTCCCAACCTGACCCGTGACCAGGCCGTCGAACGCGCCGCGCTCGTCACCGTCGACAGTTACCGCATCATCCTTGACCTGACCGACGGCAGCGGCAAGCCGGGCGAGCGCACCTTCCGGTCGACGACGACCGTCGAGTTCGACGCGCTTCCCGGCGCCGACACGTACATCGACATCGCCGCCGACACCGTCCACAGCGCCACTCTCAACGGGCGCGACATCGACGTGTCGGGTTACGACGAGTCCACCGGTATCCCGCTGACCGGCTTGGCCGCGCACAACGTCGTCGTGGTCGACGCCGACTGCCGCTACTCCAACACCGGCGAGGGCCTGCACCGCTTCGTCGATCCGGTGGACGGCGAGGTGTACCTGTACTCGCAGTTCGAAACCGCCGACGCCAAGCGGATGTTCGCGTGCTTCGACCAACCCGACCTCAAAGCCGCCTTCGACGTCTCGGTGACCGCGCCGTCGCACTGGGAAGTGGTGTCCAACGGCGCCACCTTCGAGGTCTCCGACCACGGGGCGGGCAAGCATCACACGTTCGCCGCCACGCCCAGGATGAGCACGTATCTGGTGGCGCTGATCGCGGGACCGTACGCGCGTTGGGACGACGTCTACAGCGACGATCACGGTGACATCCCGCTGGGCCTGTTCTGCCGCAGCTCCCTGGCCCAGTACATGGACGCCGACCGGCTGTTCACCGAGACCAAGCAGGGATTCGGCTTCTACCACAACAACTTCGGCGTCCCATATGCGTTTGGCAAGTACGACCAGTTGTTCGTTCCCGAGTTCAACGCAGGGGCGATGGAGAACGCGGGCGCGGTGACGTTCCTCGAGGACTACGTGTTTCGCAGCAAGGTGACACGGGCGTCCTACGAGCGGCGCGCCGAGACCGTGCTGCACGAGATGGCGCACATGTGGTTCGGCGACCTCGTCACCATGCAGTGGTGGGATGACCTGTGGCTCAACGAGTCTTTCGCGACGTTCGCGTCGGTGCTGTGCCAGGCCGAAGCCACCGAGTACACCGAAGCGTGGACGACGTTCGCGAACGTCGAGAAGTCGTGGGCGTACCGGCAGGATCAGCTGCCCTCGACGCACCCGGTGGCCGCCGACATCCCGGATCTGGCGGCCGTCGAGGTGAACTTCGACGGCATCACCTACGCCAAGGGCGCCAGCGTGCTCAAGCAGTTGGTCGCCTACGTCGGACTGGAGGAGTTCCTGTCCGGGCTGCGCGACTACTTCCGCGACCACGCCTTCGCCAACGCCACCTTCGGTGATCTGCTCGGCGCCTTGGAGAAGGCGTCGGGACGCGACCTTTCGGGCTGGGGCCGACAATGGCTCAAGACGACCGGCCTCAACACGCTGCGGCCCGCATTCGACCTCGATGCCGAGGGACGCTTCACGCGGTTCGCGATCGACCAGAGCGGTGCTGCCCCGGGCGCAGGCGAGACGAGGGTGCACCGATTGGCGGTCGGCGTCTATGACGACGACGGCACCGGCAAGCTGGTCCGGGTGCACCGCGAGGAACTCGACGTCGATGGTCCGGTAACCGAAGTGCCTGCCTTGCAAGGGGTTTCCCGCGGAAGGCTGATTCTGGTCAACGATGACGACCTGACGTACTGCTCGCTGCGACTGGACCCCGATTCGCTGCAGACCGTGCTGACTCGGATCGCCGACATCGCCGAGCCGCTGCCGCGCACGCTGGCGTGGTCGGCGGCGTGGGAGATGACGCGAGAGGCCGAACTCAAGGCCCGTGACTTCGTCTCCCTCGTGACCGCGGGAGTGCACGCCGAGACGGAAGTCGGTGTGCTGCAGCGACTCCTGCTGCAGGCGCAGACCGCGCTGAACTCCTATGCGGAACCGGGCTGGGCGCTGTCGCAGGGCTGGCCTGGGTTCGCCGACCGACTGCTCGAACTGGCGCGCGGCTCCGACGGCGGTTCGGATCATCAACTGGCGTACGTCAATGCGCTGTGCGGGTCGGTGTTGTCGGACCGGCATACCGCTGTGCTGCAGGCGGTGCTCGACGCGGATCCGGCCGAGGCCGGGCTGGCGGGCCTGGCGGTGGACACGGACCTGCGTTGGCGCATCGTGACCGCCCTGGCCGCCGCGGGCGTCGTCGACTCGGACGGTCCGGACACCCCGTTCATCGACGCTGAGGCCGAGCGCGACCCGACCGCCGCGGGCAGGCGACACGCAGCGGCCGCGTCGGCGGCGCGTCCGCAGCGCGCAGTCAAGGACGGTGCGTGGGAGCAGGTCATCGAGGAAGACACGTTGGCCAACATCACCGCGCGCTCGATCATCGGCGGGTTCGTCCAGCCGGGCCAGCATGAGCTGCTGGAGCCGTTCCGCGCCAAGTACTTCGAGGCGATCTCAGGTGTGTGGCAGCGGCGGTCCAGCGAGGTGGCGCAGACCGTCGTCATCGGGCTGTACCCGTCGTGGGACGTCAGCGAGGACGGCTTGGCCGCCGCCGACCGGTACCTGGCAGACCCGGAGGTACCGCCTCCGCTGCGGCGGCTGGTCGTCGAAGGCCGCGCCGGCGTCGAGCGGGCACTACGCGCCCGCGCCTTCGACGCGTCGTAACCCGTCGCTTCGGCGCGAGCGTGCGTGTCGGTGCGCGACACGCCGCTCAGTAGCAGCATTTCGCGCACGCCGGCGCTTCCGTCAGCGTGCGTTCTCGACGAGCATTGCCCGG